>NZ_JBGFGN010000112.1:0-26665 GCF_041224595.1 Donghicola sp. XS_ASV15
CCTTCAAATACAAGTCCACGGTGTATATCCCCAAGCCCTCCCGAAATCCGAAAGGGCAAAAGTGGACGACTTTTACGCCGCCCGCGACAACACTATGCCGTCGCTACCGTGGCCGAGTATTGCTCCGCCGTTCACACCTGCCTCGCGCACCACACGCGCCATCCGCTGGAACAACGATTTGACAGGTTGTGCACGGATCGACATGACGGCTTCCTGAATCTCCCGAGCGAGATAGCGGTAATCATCCAGCGCACTTGCAACCTCGGTGTCGGGGTGTTTGTCTCCCGCAGCGATTTTCTGTGCGATCACGGCCTGATTGATGATCAATTCTCCGACGGTGTTGATCAGGCGATCCACCCGCTCTGGATCAATCCGCAGGGTCTGTGTCGATGCGGGCCGTGGTCCCGATGCTTTGGGTGTCGGGACCGCCAACGCTTTTTCAACCGGATTTGGCGGCTCGACACGTTCCGGCTCATCCTTCTCCATAATCTCGATTGAGGCGAGACCCTCCGCATATTCAAAGACCTGTTCGATCTGGCTTTTGGTCATGTCGCGCACATCGAGAGACCACGACAAATAGCTCTGGTCCGGATCCAGCGCGTCCAAAGCTGGGATTTGCGACGGCTCGCAAGTGACACCCAAGTTATTCCCGAGTGCGGCGAAGATCCGCTCTGGTTCATGACCATTTCGATAGAACGCAGCGGTTGGCGAGAATTTCACGGTAAACTCGTCAGCGCTCTCTTCTATCACAAGCGCAAGAGGCGCAAACGCAACTGGCGCGAACAGATCCTCTGGGGCTGCGGCGGCTTCGCCCGTGTCTGTGTGATTGGCGAGTTCGGACAGAACAGGGTCGTATGCGGTCGGTGTTTCATTCGGGTCGACCTGGGCGAGCTCTACCAGCTCTGCAAGAATGTCGCTTGCCCGCGTAATGATCCGTAGAACATCTGCATCGATTGCCAGTTCATTGTTCCGTATCCGGTCTAGAACCGTTTCGAACTTATGCGCAAATTCGACAAGCTTTTCGAAGCCAAACGCTCCAGCGGCGCCTTTGATCGAGTGGACGGCGCGGAAGATCGCGTTGACTGTCTCTGTATCCCAATCGTCAGATGCGATCTGCGACAATCCTTCGGTCATCGCTTCGACCAATTCCTCACATTCTGCAAAGAACGTGGCCTTTAGGGTATCCATGCTCATGGTCAGCTTTGCCCCGTCACCAGACGGAGCGTGTCCACGAGACCCGTTTCGTCAAAAGGTTTCACCAACCAGCCCGTTGCCCCGAGATTGCGGGCTTTGGCGCGAAATTCCTCGCTGCTTTCCGTGGTCAGAACCAAAACGGGCACGCGGCGGTTTGATCGCGCTGACCGGATCGCTTCGATCACGCCGAACCCGTCGAGGTTTGGCATGTTGATGTCAGTGATTACGGCATCAAAGCGGCGCGCTCCAAAGGCGGCGACGCCTTGGACGCCGTCTTCAGCGGTTTCGACTTCAAACCCGGCATTGCTGAGTGCTTGCGACACCATTTGCCGCATGGTGCGGGAGTCGTCGATGGCAAGAACAACAGGCGCGGTCATGAGGCCGCCCTTTCGAAAAGGTCAACAACCCCCAGAGCCTGCATACTCTTTGAAACGCCGTCGCTCGTTGCTGTGAAAGAAAATGTGCCCCCTGCTGCCCCTACCGTCCTCTGGGTCGAGAGCAGCATTTGTAGCACCTGAGCAGGTAGGTTCCGTCCAGTGCTTGCGTCAATCGCGACAACGCCGGTGGCAACTGCCTCGCGCAGAGCGGTCATCGCTGTTTCGGGATCGTCCAGCCAGGTCTCGGGCAAGAGCCTTACGGTAGATTTGCTGTCGGTTGCCAAGGCAATCCCCCAATCGTTAAAAAACTCGGATCTGGGGGAACGCTATGGGGCCAAGCCCTAACAACTCGTGAAACATGCCGAAGGGCCGCTGGAAAAGCCCTTCGAATTTTTCATAAATCTCAGAAGGTTGGTGGCGTGCTACAACTGATCACCACACATTCTACCGCGCCCACTGCTCTGAACGCATGGGGACGACGGCTGTCAAAGAGGTAGGCATCACCGGGGCCTAGGATTTTGCGTTGCTCGCCCACTGTCACCTCCAATCGGCCCTGAATCACGATCCCGCCCTCTTCGCCTTCGTGGCTTAGCAAAACAGTGCCGGTGCTTGCCCCGGGACGGTAGGTCTCGTGTAGGATCTGCAAGCTACGGCCCGGCGTGTTACTTCCGACTTGGCGGTAGGACACACCGCCCTTGCCAATCTCTTTTAGTTCTTCGGCAGCGAAAAACACCTGCTCTTCGGGGCTGGCCTCAAAGGCAAAAAACTCTGCGATGCCAATCGGAAACCCGGTCAAAACGCGCTTCAGAGCACCAACTGACGGGTTCATCTGACCGCTCTCGATCAGGGAAATCGTCGAGTTATTGACCCCAGCCGCTTTGGCGAGGGCGCGCTGGGACATCCCCCGCGCAAGCCGCAGACTTCGCAGGCGCAGGCCAACCTCGTTTTCCGGGTCTTCAAAGCTGTTCATAGTGTTTATGATCCGCAACGTTTTCGGTTCAGCATACGGGGTTTCAATACCTTAACGGAACCAAAAAACAGACTTCCGCTGGCAAACCAAAGGCGTAATCTGGTCCAAACGACTTATAGGATCGCTCTGATGAATCAAGCTGCGCGCAATATCCCGCTGGACGCCTTCTGGATGCCTTTTACCGCCAATCGCCAGTTCAAGGCCGACCCGCGGATGCTGGTTGGGGCCAAGGGGGTGCACTATACCTCTGACGATGGGCGCGATATTTTGGACGGCACTGCTGGTCTGTGGTGCTGCAACGCGGGCCACGGCTATGAATCGATCGCGAAGGCGGCTTATAACCAGCTGCTGGAAATGGACTACGCGCCTGCGTTCCAGATGGGTCACCCGATCGCGTTTGAATTTGCCGATCGTTTGCGCGCCCTTGCGCCCGACGAATTCAAGCACGTGTTCTTTACCGGGTCAGGCTCTGAATCCGTCGATACCGCGCTGAAAATTGCGCTCGCCTACCACCGTGCGCGCGGCGAAGGGCAGCGCACCCGTCTAATCGGCCGCGAACGTGGTTACCACGGCGTCGGCTTTGGCGGCATTTCCGTGGGCGGTATCGTCAACAACCGCAAAAACTTTGGCACAATGCTGACCGGCGTGGACCACCTGCCCCACACGCACCTGCCCGAGAATGCCTTTAGCAAGGGCCAGCCAGAGCATGGCGCACATTTGGCCGACGATCTGGAGCGGATCATCGCCCTGCATGGCGCAGAAACCATCGCCGCTGTGATCGTAGAGCCTGTCGCTGGCTCGACCGGTGTCCTGATCCCGCCCAAAGGCTATCTGCAGCGCCTGCGTGAGATCACCAGCCAGCACGGTATTCTGCTGATCTTTGACGAGGTTATCACTGGGTTTGGCCGTTTGGGGACGCCTTTTGCCAGCCAGAAATTCGGGGTCGTGCCCGACATATTCACCACGGCAAAAGGGATTACCAACGGGACGCTGCCCATGGGCGCTGTGTTCGCGCAGGGCTTTATCCACGATGCCTTCATGACCGGCCCCGAGGGTATGATCGAACTGTTCCACGGCTACACCTATTCGGGTCATCCCGTGGCCTGCGCGGCCGGTTTGGCGACGCTCGACATTTACGAACAGAACGGGTTGCTGACCCGTGCCGCAGAGCTGGAAAGCTACTGGGAAGAAAAGGTCCACAGCCTGCGCGACAAAGGCCCAATCAAGGATATCCGCAACATCGGTCTGATCGGTGGCGTGGAACTGGAAAGCCGCGAAGGTGAATTCGGAACAAGAGCTTACGAAGTCTTCCTCAAGTGCTACAAGGCTGGTGCCATGGTCCGCTACACCGGCGAAACGATTGCAATGTCGCCGCCGCTGATCTTTGAGAAAGAGAATATTGATACCCTGATCGATATTCTTGGCGAAGCGATCAGCACCACCGCCTAAACTGTGACCCCCGCGCCCCACATGGACGCGGGGGTCTTCGTATCACTGCAGCGGCAGAACTTGCACGCGCCCCTCCATCATGTGGGGCAACAGTAGGTTCACCCCATCGGTCCCAATGTCAGCCAAGCCTGCTGGAAACGTGCCGATCACCTTTGTTGCGCCGTCCTGTACTTCGATCAGGGCCCCCTGCACCCAGTCGCTGGCGATCAGCCGTCCGTCCACCATCACGACACCGTCGATGTTTCCGACCCCTTCCGCGATCACCTCAATGTCTTGGCTTGCTGCATCGACCGCCAATACATCGCCCGGCGCGTCTGTGGTGAAATCCTCGCGCAGGCCCTGCCCCCAAGACCCGACGATCAACCGGTCTTCATCCCAGGCAATCCCGTTCGGATGGCTGAGTGCTGTGCTTTGCACCCAAGGTTCAAAGCTTCCGTCCTGCAAGCGCCAGATCGTGTCGGTCATCAGATCAGAGACGTAGACCGCGTCATCGGACGTCGTCACATCATTTAGAAATTCAGCCGTTTGGGCGTGGTGGACAGCCACCACTGAAGCGCTCTCCAAATCCACTTCAACCAATCCTGTAACGTCTGCAACGAACAGCCGATCCCCCAAGATCGCCATTCCCTTGGGCGCATCCAAGCCCGTCAGCCAATGCTGTGCCATCACTGTCCCGTCAAGGTTCAGGCTGGACAAATAGCCATTCCCATCCGCGTCTATGAAGCCACCTTTAATATTGCTCACGATGATCCGGTTATGCGCCGCGTCAAAGATCGCTGACTCGGGCAACTCAAACTCACCTGCGGTTGCCGAATGGGCTGTGAAGGTCGCCGCCACACCTGCCACAAGGGCCGAATTCAAGCGTAAAGTCATTCTGAAATCTCCATCGTTAAGGATGAAAATCTCTTATGTATGTGATGCGTGGATTGCAGCATCTGGGTTTTTGGTATCACTTAGAGATACCGTATCGCCAAATCTCGTATCACAGGAGCCCACATGCGCGGAGATGTCTTCAAAGTCCTGCAAGAGGCCCTGCGTGCACGCCGCATGACCTATGCCGATCTGGCCGACACGATGGGTCTGTCAGAGCCCACCATCAAACGCATCTTTGCGGCGCGGGATTGCAAGCTGAGCCGCATCATCGAAATTTGCGACGCGCTTGAATTGTCGCTCTCGGACGTGACCGACAATGCCGCCCGCCAGCAGGCAGAGGCGACTGTCTTGCCCATGGCGACCGAACTAAGCTTGGCCGCCGACCCGCCCCTCTTTTACTTCCTGATCCTGCTGCGTGATCTGCGCGCTCCTGAATACATCGCACAAGTCATGGGCCTGAGCCCGACGCGGCTGCACCAGATGGGTATGACGCTCGAACGTCTGGGGTTGGCAGAGGTCGGTGCGGGCAACAAATTCCGGCTTTTGTCTCATGCCCCGATCAGGTTCCGTCCCAATGGCCCGCTGCTTGCGCTGTTGCGGGACATCAATTTGCGTTTCATTGCCAAAGGGATCACGGCCCCCACCACACCCGCAGATCACTTCTTTACCGTCTCGCGCAGGATGCGGGTCGAAAGCGCTGTGGAAATTCGTCGTGACTTGAACGCGCTGACCGAGAAGATCGCAGAACTGGCGCGTCTGGACCAATTGGTCGCGCGCGAAGATCAGCTTCAGCCATTTAAGATCTCGGGGTTTTGGGGGCGCGTTGATTTCGCGGGTCTGATGAAGCAAGCCAGCGAAACGGATAGCAGTACGGACGTGCTGGAAACCAACGAGCGACATCGCTAGGGTCCGCCCCGACGCGACACCCAAGAGGCCCCGTGATGACCAGTATCCCCCGTATCGACGCCCGCGAGATGATCGCCCGTGCGCCAGAAACGATGGCAGAGCTGCGCCGCGCAGCCCAAGAAGTCGGGTTCATGACATTGGTGAACAGCGACCTCTCGCCAGAGGATGTTCTGCGCGTGATTGATGCTTATCGTGCCTTTTTTCAATTGCCTGATGATGTCAAAGAGCCGGTGAACATGGCCCAGACTGGGTCGAACCGCGGTTGGGGGGCGCCTTATTCAGAGCAGGTCGATCCAAAGTCGAATCCAGACTACAAGCAAGTCTTCGACAGTGGCTTGGAGCTCCCTGCTGACGATCCAATGGCTAATCTGACGTGCTACGCACCAAACCAATGGCCGACCCAGCCTGAAGCGTTCAAAGAGATCGTTGACGGCTACGCACACCAAGCGATTGGTGTGGCAATGCAAACCCTTCGGGGAATCATCGTAGCGGTTGGTCTGCCAGAGAGCAGCTTTGACACCGCGTTCACCAAGCCGATGACCTTGCTTCGCGGCAACTACTATCCGAGCCGCCCCGCCAGTGCTGGGGCCAAGGACTTTGGGATTGCGGCGCACACGGATTACGGCTGCGTGACATTGTTGGCGACCGATGGTGTCGCGGGGCTAGAGGTTCAACTGCACGACGGCTCTTGGTTGCCGGTACAGGCTGAACCTGGAACCTTCATCATAAACTTTGGGGAAATGTTGGAGAGCTGGACCAACGGCCGCATCAAGGCAACCCTGCACCGCGTCATTGGCTCTAGCGAAGAGCGGATATCGGTTCCTCTGTTCTTTAATCCCAATTTCGACACCAACGTCGCGCCCATCGGAACCGGCGGTACGCTTTTGGCTGGGGACCACCTAGAGCGCCGATTCCGCGAAACCTACCTGCATTTGAAAAGCACAGCTTGACCTTTGATACCAAAGGCCACGTGGTTGATGCCTGCGGTCATGTGAAAAAACCAACCAATTAGTCAAAACCCTGCTCAGTCAACACTGATAAGGGACAATGACAATGCAAGGTTTTTCCAAACACATTCTTCTGGCCATCGCAGGCGGGGTACTGGTTTCGGCCTGTTCGGATGGCGGCGCGAACTACACGCCAATACACGATGGCCCCACCCAAATCGGCTTTCAAAGCGATCTGGCAGCGTGTCAGCGCCTTGCCAAGAACCAGACGCACCTGACCCAAGAAGCGTACGGCGCCGCTGCCATCGGCGCAGCCGCAGGAGCGCTTTTGACAATGGCCGCGGATGACGAAGACGAGATTGTCGGCAATGCTCTGGGGGGCGCTGCGATTCTTGGAGGAACTGCTGCGGTCGAAGGCAAAGAAAAGCGCGAAGAGATCGTGGTCAACTGCATGAAAGGACGTGGTCATGCCGTGGTCGGATAAATCCTTTGCCGCCATGGCTGCAGGAATGTGCGGCGCGACCTATTTGATCGGGCTCGTTCTTTATAGCACGGCCTTTGCATCCGCAGATATGGACGCTGCCGGGATGCCTTCGATCAGAACGCTGGCGTTCATGGTCGAGAACGCGACCCTCTTGGGGCTGTGGTACTTTACGATCTACGTCGTGAATGGGCTCGCGCTCTTGGGGTTGGTGTTTGCATTGGGGCCATCGACCGGGCCGCTTTGGCAAAAGTGGATTTCGGGGATCGGCTTTGTCTGGTCGGCGCTGGTGATCGCGGCGGGGCTGGTGGCCGTTGTGGCTCTGTCTGCCCTGCCGCAGATCTATCACCTCGCTCCGTCAGAGGCCGCGCGACATTGGCACATCGCCGTCACATTGGTCGAAGGGATCGGTGGCGGGACAGAGCTTCTTGGGGCGCTTTGGATCCTTGGTGTCGCCTGCGGTCCGGCTCTGAGCTCGGCGCAAAAGGCATTGGCGCTGGTGATCGGTACGGCAGGTCTCTTGACCATCCATCCGGCACTGGCAGAGGTCGCGGCAGCTGTCTTTGGCCTGTCATTTATGATCCTGTTTCTGTGGCTGGCCGTCACACTCTGGCCGCGCAAAACGACAATGCCGCAGCACGCCTGAGGGAAACCGATTGACGGGGGCGTTGGCCCCCGTCATCGTTGCGCTTGATGGTTGCCGTATCTTTCCGGTGCGGCATGAAAAGGGAACGCGGTGTAAGTCCGCGACTGCCCCCGCAACTGTAAGCGAAGAGCTGTCCTTTACAGCCACTGGCATATTGCCGGGAAGGGAAGGACCAGCGACGACACGCGAGTCAGGAGACCTGCCATCAACGTATTGCAAACCCGGACGGGGTGTTCCGGTGGATGCGGTGGCCCCTGCTTGGTCTTCCGTTCTCCGCCTTGATGCCTTGCTTCCTGCGCGGAGGGCGCCATGACCTTGAACACAATCGTTGACGTATTGTCGGCCAAACCTGCATCAACCGCCAATCCGGAACATCTGGCGCGCGCCAGTTTCCTACAGTGGTGCCTGTCGCTCGACAGTGCGTTGGACCTACGCAAAGAGGCACGCGCTGCGGCCGCGAAGGTCGAGCAGAGCGATGTTGATACAGACGCACTGATCGCATTTCAGAAACTGCTGGTCGAAGCATCGCGTCCAGTGAGTCTCTCTGTTCGCCGGCGCGGGCGCCGCCGCTCAAATCCTCTGCAGTAGAGGGGCGCAACCAATTGCCTGCCCAATGTGCAAACTAAATGTCCGGCGCTACCATCCCCACGGTTGCGCCGATCGGTCGCAGGCACCCAAGACATTGGTCGCAGAAATGCTCCGCTAACCCGAAATCTTGTTTTCACATATCATATTGATGTAACGATGACTTTTTCAGATAGCGGGGCTTGAATTTACTAAATTTACCTTTCGAGTAAAACGACTTCACAAATAAATTTATGCGACGCAGGGACTTATTCCATTGTTTTCAAACTCTGGTAATGTCTCGCTAAGGGAGAGACAGCGTCATATTGTGTTGCTGCATTTTGCCCCCACTTCGGGGCGTCCATATAACGACAGAGGGAGGAGCCTTATGTCCACTCAAGCGCAAACCGCCGAGGTCAAGGAACCGGTGTATCCGGTCCCCACCGAATATGCGAAAACCGCTCACATCGACGCGGCAAAGTACCAAGAGATGTATGCCCAGTCGGTCAACGACCCCGAAGCATTCTGGGGCGAGCACGGCAAACGTCTGGACTGGATCAAGCCCTACACTCAGGTCAAAGACGTCAACTACAACTTCGGTGAAGTCAGCATCAAGTGGTTCCACGATGGCACCCTGAACGTTGCCTACAACTGTATTGACCGTCACCTCGAAAAGCGCGGCGACCAGACTGCGATCATCTTCGAGCCCGACAATCCGGACGACGAAGCACAGCACATCACGTACAACGAGCTGCACGACAAGGTTTGCCGCATGGCGAACGTCCTGCGCAGCCAGGGTGTGACCAAAGGTGATCGTGTCATCCTGTATCTCCCCATGATCCCCGAAGCGGCATATGCGATGCTGGCCTGTGCCCGTATCGGTGCGATCCACTCGATCGTGTTTGCGGGCTTCTCGCCCGACGCTCTGGCAAACCGCGTCAACGACTGCGGCGCCAAGGTCATCATCACCGCAGACGAAGCGCCCCGTGGCGGCCGCGTCACCCCGCTGAAGTCGAACGCGGATGCCGCGCTTCTGCACTGCTCGGACAAGGTCCGCTGCCTCGTGGTCAAGCACACCGGCGGTCAGACCACTTGGGTCGACGGTCGCGACGTGGACGTGAACGCTCTGATGGAGCACGCAGCACCCGAATGCCCCGTCGAGGAAGTGAACGCCGAAGATCCGCTGTTCATCCTGTACACCTCGGGCTCGACCGGCAAACCCAAGGGCGTTGTCCACTGCTCGGGCGGCTACCTTGTTTATGCTGCGATGACTCAGGAACTGGTGTTCGACTACCACGAGGGCGACGTCTACTGGTGTACCGCTGACGTGGGTTGGGTCACCGGCCACTCGTACATCGTCTATGGCCCGCTGGCGAACGGCGCGACCTCGCTGATGTTCGAAGGTGTTCCCACCTACCCCGACGCCGGCCGTTTCTGGGCTGTCTGCGAAAAGCACAAGGTCAACCAGTTCTACACCGCGCCGACCGCGATCCGCGCTCTGATGGGCAAGGGCACCGAGTTCGTCGAGAAGTATGACCTGTCGTCGATCAAGACCCTCGGCACCGTGGGAGAACCGATCAACCCCGAAGCATGGAACTGGTACAACGACGTTGTCGGCAAGGGCAAAGCGCCTATCGTTGACACGTGGTGGCAGACCGAAACCGGTGGTCACCTGCTGACACCGCTGCCCGGCGCAACCGCGCTGAAGCCCGGCTCGGCGACCACGCCTTTCTTTGGTGTGAAACCCGTCGTACTGGAGCCCACCACTGCCGAAGTTCTCGAAGGTGCGACCGAAGGCGTTCTGTGTATCGCTGACAGCTGGCCCGGCCAGATGCGCACCGTTTGGGGCGACCACGAGCGTTTCCAGGAAACCTACTTCAGCCAGTACAAGGGCTACTACTTCTCGGGTGACGGCTGCCGCCGTGACGAGGATGGCTACTACTGGATCACCGGCCGTGTGGACGACGTGATCAACGTATCGGGTCACCGCATGGGCACCGCCGAAGTCGAAAGCGCACTGGTTGCGCACGCCAAGGTCGCCGAAGCCGCCGTTGTGGGCTACCCCCACGAGATCAAGGGTCAAGGCATCTACGCCTACGTCACCCTGATGAACGGCGAAGAGCCCACCGAAGAGCTGCGCAAAGAGCTGGAAAAATGGGTCCGCACCGAGATCGGTCCGATCGCGAAGCCCGACCTGATCCAGTGGGCCCCCAACCTGCCCAAGACCCGTTCGGGCAAGATCATGCGCCGTATCCTGCGCAAGATCGCCGAGAACGACTTTGGCGCGCTGGGTGACACCTCGACCTTGGCCGAACCCGGCTGTGTGGACGAGCTGATCGACAACCGGATGAACCGGGGCTAACGGAGATGGATGGAGCGACAACCATGACCACACCCGCAGTTCTCATTTTGCTTGGCCCCCCCGGGGCCGGCAAAGGCACCCAGGCCCGCCGTCTCGAAGAGAAGTTCGGTCTGGTGCAACTGTCGACCGGTGACATGCTGCGCGCAGCAGTTGCCGCCGGCACCGACGCGGGCAAAGCGGCCAAGGCCGTGATGGACGCGGGCGAGCTGGTCAGCGACGAGATCGTCATCAACATTCTGCGGGATCGCCTCAAAGAGGACGACGTCGCCAAAGGCGCCATCCTTGATGGTTTCCCCCGCACCACTGTTCAGGCCGAAGCTCTTGATGGGCTGCTGGCCGAGAATGGCCAGTCGGTCAACGCCGCCATCGCGATGGAAGTCGACGATGCAGCGATGGTCGAGCGTATTTCTGGCCGTTACACCTGCGCCGGTTGCGGCGAAGGATATCATGACAGCTTCAAGCAGCCCGCTGCCGAAGGTGTTTGTGACAACTGCGGAGGCACGGAATTCAAGCGCCGTGCCGACGACAAGGCTGAAACCGTGGGAGCCCGCCTCGAGGCGTACCACGCTCAGACCGCCCCCCTGATCGCCTACTACGACGAAAAGGGGCAACTTAGCCGCGTGGACGCCATGGGCGACATCGATGCGATCACCGCAAAGATGACCGAAATGGTAGAGAGCGCGATCAGCTAGGTTTCCTAGAATGTCTCCGGGGCGAAGGAGGAACCGCCCCGGATTACGACTCAAGACCATAGCTTTTTGGAAAATGGGGAGGATTGCCTATGGCAAGCCAACAGGACAGCTCGGCCTACTGGTCGAAAAATATTAGTATCATCAAAGGGTGCCTGATCGTCTGGTTCGTGTCATCCTTTGGCATGGCCATTCTGCTGCGCCCGCTTCTGTCGGGTATCGAAGTCGGCGGAACGGACCTTGGTTTCTGGTTCGCACAACAGGGAAGCATCCTCGTCTTTCTTGTTCTGATTTTCTTCTACGCATGGCGCATGCACAAGCTCGACGTCGAATACGGCGTGGACGAAGAATAAGTTTTAAGGACCTGATATCATGGATCAATTTACACTAAACCTGCTGGTGGTGGGCGCGACGTTCGCCCTGTACATCGGCATCGCGATCTGGGCCCGCGCGGGTTCGACCTCGGAATTCTACGCAGCCGGCCGCGGCGTTCACCCTGTGGTGAATGGTATGGCAACCGGTGCGGACTGGATGTCGGCAGCTTCGTTCATCTCGATGGCCGGTATCATCGCATTTGGCGGCTACAACACCTCGGCCTACTTGATGGGCTGGACCGGCGGCTACGTTCTGCTGGCGATGCTGCTTGCGCCTTACCTGCGCAAGTTCGGCAAGTTCACCGTGCCTGAATTCATCGGCGACCGCTTCTACAGCCAGACTGCGCGTACCGTCGCTGTTATCTGCCTGATCGTTGCATCGCTGACCTACGTGATCGGTCAGATGACCGGTGTGGGCGTTGCGTTCTCGCGCTTCCTCGAAGTTGACAAACTGACCGGCCTTCTGATTGGCGCGGCCATCGTGTTCTTCTACGCGGTTATCGGCGGCATGAAGGGCATCACCTACACTCAGGTTGCGCAGTACGTCGTACTGATCATCGCATACACCATCCCTGCGATCTTCATCTCGCTGCAGCTGACCGGCAACGCGCTCCCGCCGATGGGCCTGTTCTCGGACGCGACATCGTCGGGCGAGCCTCTGCTGTCGACCCTGAACGGTCTGCTGAACGATCTGGGCTTCTCGAACTACACCGAGCAGACCGACACCACCCTGAACTTGTTCCTGTTCACCGTGTCGCTGATGATCGGTACCGCAGGTCTGCCCCACGTGATCGTTCGCTTCTTCACCGTTCCTACCGTGAAAGACGCACGTTACTCGGCAGGTTGGGCACTGGTTTTCATCGCACTGCTGTACCTCACCGCTCCTGCGGTTGGCGCAATGGCGCGTCTGAACCTGATCAACACCGTCTACCCCAATGGCACCACCGAGCAGCCTCTGGCCTATGACGATCGCCCCGAGTGGGTCAGCAACTGGGAACAGACCGGTCTGCTGAGCTTCGAAGACAAGAACGGCGACGGCCTGATCCAGTACGTTGCTGATGCAGACGCCAACGAGTTCATCGTAAACCGTGACATCATCACGCTGGCGAACCCCGAAATCGCGCAACTTCCTGCATGGGTGATCGCGCTGGTTGCGGCTGGTGGTCTGGCAGCGGCGCTGTCCACGGCGGCTGGTCTGTTGATGGCGATTTCGTCGGCGGTTTCGCACGACTTGATCAAGTCGCAGATCAACCCCGAGATCTCGGAAAAAGGCGAACTGCTGTCGGCACGTGTGTCGATGGGTGTGGCTATCGTGATCGCAACCTACCTGGGCGCCAACCCTCCGGGCTTTGCAGCGCAAACCGTGGCTCTGGCCTTCGGTCTGGCAGCGGCATCGATCTTCCCGGCGCTGATGATGGGCATCTTCTCGAAGCGCATCAACAACACCGGCGCTGTTGCTGGCATGGTCACCGGTCTGATCGTCACCCTCGTGTACATCTTCCTGCACAAGGGCTGGTTCTTCATCCCCGGCACCAACAGCTTCACCGATGCTGATCCGCTGCTGCTCTCGATCAAGTCGACTTCGTTCGGTGCGATCGGCGCTCTGCTGAACTTCATCGTGGCCTACTTTGTGTCGAACGCGACCGAGGACACCCCGCAAGAGATCAAAGACCTGGTCGAAGCGGTTCGTGTTCCCCGCGGCTCGAGCGCAGCGGTTGACCACTAATCCCAAGCAGATGGGGCGGTTCGCCGCCCCTTCCCTTGGTTGCCTTTCAGCCCTGTCCGGTTTCAACTGGGCAGGGCTTTTCACATCAGACAGATTTCAACCATGACGATTCCTTTGACAGATATCTCGGCTTTTCTCGGTGGACTGCACCCCTATGACGGTCTGACCGAAGCCGAACGAGAAACGCTGGCGGCGGCGATAGAGGTGCAGACCCTGCCCCAAGGCGCGACCATCTACCGTCATGGGCAGCCGCTCGACGGGCTGTATATCGTGTGGTCCGGCACGGTCGAGGTCGTGGACGCCAACGACATTCCCGTGTCCATTCTGGGCCCCCGCAATTCTTTTGCCGAACGTGGCCTCTTGCGCGAAGGCGTGGCTGTGACCACTGCCACCGCAACCGAACAAACCGTTCTGCTGATGCTCCCCAAAATGCAGTTCGCGGAACTGATCCACGACCATCAGGTCGCCCGCCGTTTCTTTGACCGCTCGCGCACCCCCGCCCCGCGCGGCAGCGATCTGGCCACCAGCCGGGTCGAAACGATCATGCACCCCTCGGCCTATTTCTGTATGCCGGGTACCACGGTACAGGATGCCGCCCGCGAGATGCGCGACCGGCATGTGTCCTGCCTCTGCGTGCTCGAGGATGATCGACTCGTTGGCATCGTCACCAACCGCGACCTGACTGACAAGGCGCTGGCCGATGGGATGGCCATCGACACCCATGTGGACAAGGTCATGACCAAGGATCCATTTACGCTGGAGCCTTCGGCGATTGGGTCAGACGTGCTGCACGCCATGATGGAGCGGCGCATCGGGCACATTCCGATCACGCGCAACGGCGCACTGATTGGTATCGTTACGCAAACCGACTTGACCCGTTTTCAGGCGGTCAGTTCAGCAGAATTGGTGGCCGAGATCGCAGGTTCTGACAGCGCCGAAGAAATGGCTGCCGTCACGGCCCGCATCCCGAAATTGCTGGTGCAGCTGGTGGCCGCTGGCAATCGGCACGAGGTTGTGACGCGGTTGATCACCGATGTGGCCGACACCGCCACTCGCCGCCTGCTGGCCTTGGCCGAAGAGCAATTGGGCACGCCTCCTGTGCCTTACCTCTGGGCCGCCTGCGGCAGCCAAGGGCGCCAAGAGCAAACCGGCGTCAGCGACCAAGACAACTGCCTGATCATCGCGGACGGTGTGACCCACGACCAGATGGCGTACTTCCGGCGTCTGGCGACCTTTGTCTGCGACGGGCTGAACACATGCGGCTACGTCTATTGTCCCGGCGATATGATGGCGACTGCGGATCGCTGGTGTCAGCCTCTGTCCGTCTGGCGCGGGTACTTCGAGAACTGGATCAACAAGCCCAGCCCCGAAGCACAGATGCTGGCCAGCGTAATGTTCGACCTGCGCCCCATCGGCGGCGACACCGCGATGTTCAAGGACCTGCAACTGGACACTCTGCGCAAAGCGTCGGGCAACAGCATCTTCGTTGCACACATGATCAGCAACTCGCTGAAGCACACGCCGCCCTTGGGCCTCTTGCGCGGGTTCGCGACCATCCGCTCGGGCGAGCATAAGAATAGCATCGATCTAAAGCACAACGGCGTCGTCCCGATTGCCGACTTGGGCCGCGTTTACGCGCTGCAAGGACAGTTAACAGCCTTCAACACCCGCGCGCGTCTTGAAGGGGCCGCCGGGGCGGGGCTGATTTCTCCGTCTGGCGCGCGGGATTTGCTGGACGCCTACGATCTGATCGCAGAAACACGACTTCAACATCAGGCCCGCCTGGTCAAAGCCGGAGAGGCACCGGACAACTTCATGTCGCCGGCCAGCCTGTCGGATCTGGAACGCAGCCACTTGCGCGACGCCTTTGTCGTCGTCAAAGGCATGCAGGCTGCAGTCGGCCATGGCAAAGGTACCTTGAGCTAAGGACTACACCGCTTCTTGGGGAGGAAAGCGCATGTTTTGGGGATTTATCGCAGTCATCGTCGCCGGCATCGGTGGCGCTGGCATCTCGATTATTCTAGGGAAAATCACCAAGGGGCGAACGCCGAAATGGCTCACGCCCTTTGCGGCGGCCTTTGCGATGCTGGTGACAACAATCAGCAACGAATACCTGTGGTATGACCAGAGCACAACGAACCTGAAACCGGGCGTCGCGGTGGTCAGCACCATCGAAAGCAGCGCGTTCTACCGCCCGTGGACCTATCTCTTTCCGATCACCGACCGCTTTGCCGCGCTCGACACCAATAGCCTGACAGCCCATCCGTCGGGCCAAGATCGCGTGGTGGGCGACCTGTATTTCTTTGCCCGTTGGGAGAACACCCAGCGACTGCAAATTTTGTTCGACTGCGCCAGCGGCGGCACCTTGCCTATGGTGCCGGGCGAAACCTATGACGACGTGACCGAGGCCGATTTTGCCAATCCCGATGGCGACGAACAGATGGTCACTCTGGCCTGTCAGAATGTGGGGGCACAGTGATGTTCACGCACCTTGGTCTTCGTCTTCGCATCTTTCTGATGTTCTCAGCCTTTGCTGCAGCTCTCATCGCGGTGGTTTCGGTCGCGCTCTATCTGGGATGGAGGCAGTCTTTCGCTGCGCCTGACGGCTACATCACTGCCGGAATCTTTGCCGGTTTTGGCATTCTTGGTACCTGTGTGGGCATGTGGCTCTTGTTCGACGAGAACGTCGCAAAGCCGATCCTGCGCCTGTCATCACACCTGCGCACCCGTGCCCATTCCGGTGCTGATGTCGACCTATGTCCCGAGGACGCAAAATACCTCGGTGACCTTGCGCCCGCAGCGCAGGCCATCAGCCATGTTCTGGGGACGTCCACGCTCACGCAGGCCGAAGCTGTGGCCCAAGCAACCGCGCGACTGGCGGCCGAAAGGGATCACCTGACCGCCCTACTCACCGAGATTCCCGTCGCCATGATTCTCGTGAACCCATCCCACCAGATCGTTCTCTATGATGGGCAAGCGGCCGAGGTTCTGAACCAGATCGCCCCACCGCGAATGGGCGCGTCGATCACAGAATACCTGTCCGAGCGTGAATTGGTGAGTGCCCACGCCAAGCTGGTCAAAACCGGTCAGGAAGTTTCTTGCACCTTGCGCGGCATCCAGTGCGAACAAGAATACGATGCGACCCTACGTCCATTGGGCGCTGGCGCGGGGTATATGATCGTGATCGACAACGCCACCGCGCTGATTTCCCCCGAGGCCAGTCGCCCGCTCACCTACGACTTTGCATTGATGGAGCGGTCTGTGGACCACGCCCATGCCGATATGCCGCTGGATGAACTAAGCTACGTGGTCTTTGACACGGAAACCACGGGCCTATTGCCCCACAAAGACGACGTGGTGCAGTTGGGGGCGATGCGCGTCTTGCGCGGGCGGATCGTCGAAGGAGAAGTGATCGACACGCTGGTTGACCCAAAACGCCCGATCCCCGCGGCCTCGACCAAGGTGCACGGGATCAGTGATAGCATGGTCCGAGGTGCGCCCGATTTTGATAGTGTCACCAAGCGGTTTCATGCCTTCTGCACTGGCTCTGTGATTGTGGCGCATAACGCACCCTTTGATATGGCGTTTCTGCATCGCCAGAGCAAAGAGAGCGGCCTGAATTTTAATCATCCGATTTTGGATACGGTCCTTGTTTCGGCGGTACTTTTTGGTGCATCGGCCAAACATACCCTGGACGCGATTTGCGAGCGGCTTGGGATCACGATCCCCGAACACCTGCGCCATACAGCGCTCGGGGATGCGCGCGCCACGGCAGAAGTGCTCTGCGCAATGATCCCGATGCTAAAAGCGCAAGGAATGAACACATTTGGCGAAGTCATTGCAGAAACACGCAAACATGGCCGACTGTTGCAAGACCTGAACACACCCGCTTGATCGCCATTCGTCAGAAATCTGGAAACAAAGGGTACCGCTCTGATTTTGTTCTGCTATCTCTTGGGGTAGCGGAACAGCACCGAACACGGGGAGCGCCATGCAAGGTTTCAAGCGCTACGCGATCTACTATGCGCCCGAGGCGACGCGCTTTGCCGAGTTTGGAAAGCGGTGGCTTGGCTGGGACCCTGTGGCGGGTTGCGACATTCCCCATCCCCCTTACGGTCTGCCGATGGATGACATCACGCGCACCCCGCGCAAGTACGGGTTCCATGGGACAATAAAGCCCCCGTTTCGACTGGCTCGGGGAGTCGACATTGGTGCCCTTCATGCCGCCGCAACCGCATTGATGGCCGGCATGAGTACCGTTCGCGTCGAAGGATTGAAACTGACGCGTATTGGCGGCTTTCTGGCCTTGGTGCCCGAGGGTGACACAGCCGAGTTGCGCGCCATGGCCTCCAAAGTGGTCAAGGCGTTGGACGCCTTCCGTGCGCCACTGACCGATGCCGATATTGCCCGGCGCAATCCGGCACGCCTGTCTGAAACCCAACTCGACCTGCTGCACCGCTGGGGATACCCTTATGTCATGGAGGAATTCCGGTTCCACCTGACACTCACCAGCCGCGTGAGCCCCGAACTTGCGGAGCAAACCCGCCTGGTTCTAGAAGATACCCTGCCCGAGGTTTTGCCGCGCCCCTTGAAAATTCGATCCCTCTGTCTCTTTGGAGAGGCAGATGACGGACGCTTTCATATGTTACACCGGTATCCATTCCGGGGCTAAAATTGCCCTGATTTTCAGCCCATTTTGCAAATAGTGGGCACGTGTCACATGCCCGAAACATATTTGGACTACCACGTTCGGAACAATTAATCCGAGCAGAGCGATGACCCGTCTTCTTCCGCCTTTGCGCCTTGTTGGCGCAACTACATTGCGCGACGGCGCACTACAGTCCAGATCGGTGGCGATCGCGGATGGTCGGATCACACATGGTCCTCTGCCCGAAGTCGACCTGACCGGTTACTATGTCTTGCCCGGAATGATCGACCTGCATGGCAGCGCCTTCGGGCGTCATCTTGCACCACAGCCAACCGCGCAGTTCGATCCAAGGACCGCGCTCGCCAGCACTGACCGAGAGGCGGCCGCGAACGGTGTGACGACCGCCTATCTCTCGCACGGGTGGTCATGGCATGGCGGGATGCACGGACCTGATTTCGCCGAGACATTCATGGCCGCCCACCAGCTTTATCGAAGCGACGCACTCACTGACCTACGGGTCGCGTTGCAGTGCGAAACCCATATGGTGGATACAGCAGCCCGTTTGATGGCGGCAGTTCGGCGGTATGGCGTAGGATACGTTGTGTTCCAGAATACGCTGGATGACATGCTCGAAACCCTACGCGACGAGGCCTTGGTCTCGGGTGAGTTGACCGCGCTTGATGCGGCCGGTTTGCAGGCATTTCGCCAACGCCTGCGCCGCGCTCAGGAACGGAGCCGAGAAGTCCCGCGCCACCTGTGCCGATTGGCAGAAGTCTTTGACGAGATGGGCGTTCTTTACGGCAGTAGCGGTGATCTGGACGGCGAAACCCGCGAGACATATGCGATGATCGGGGCGAAGATCTGCGAATTTCCAAGATCACGACGCTCTGCCGCCGCTGCCAAGGCGATGGGCGACCCAGTGGTTCTTTCTGCAAGTTCTGCCTTCCATTCCAGCCCTCAAAAGAGCCGCGTCTCAGCGATTGAGCTTGTAAAACAGCAGACCTGTGACGCACTTGCCTCTGACTTCTACTACCCCTCTCTACTGAAGGCCGTGTGGATGCTGGTGGACAATCATGGTGTAAGCCTGCCCGCTGCATGGTCTTTGGTCTCCGAGAGACCTGCCGACATCATGCGACTGCCAGATCGCGGCATCATCGCGAGGGGTCGCCGCGCGGATCTGGTTATTGTCAATCGAGAGACCCGCATGATCGAAGCGACTATCGTCGGCGGTCGGCTTGCCTTTCTTGCTGGCGAGGCCGGCGCGCGTTTCCTTAGCCACGGCACGTTGCCCCAAGCGGCAGCCCTCCATGCTGCAAAAACAGTCATGCGCCCACATCACCAGCCAAGAAATTAACGCATCTTCACAATTCCTCTCGATTGCGAGAGGTCTTTCTGGTATAGTGTTTATATACTTAAGGGTATTTTATAACCAAAGACGGGCGGCGATTTTGCCGCCCTTTTTTGTCTTTGACCGAACTCAGTTAGAACATGAGCCATAGACTGCGAACATGATCGCAGGTCGTTTTTGCAATTTTACGAGCATATATCGACCGACTGCTATGCGGCCACCGGCACTTAAAATGTCTGATGTTATGAGAAGTGTCATGCCTCTCATGTAAATTCTACCAACAATAATGAAGGAGACCGCCACCCACTTTCTGCATCGCAGCACGTCTTGCTGGACGTTGGCACCCCAGGCAATGCGCGCCGCGAATAGGAAGGTGGGAGGATATTGTAAGTTCTGTTGACTATAATTGACGCAGCCATAGCAGAAACCTCGATCCGCCCCGATCGAGCAAAATGCAAAGCAGCACCGCAAAAACAGGCGCCACCTTCGAAGAAAATTCTGCCAGCGATCCGAGGAAATTCAAGCGCAAGACTGGTTTCTAAACACACAGGGATTACCTGCATTCTGCCGCGCGGCCGCGAATCATATGGACCCCTTCTTGAGCCCCTCTCAAAACTTTGGGCGTCTTGAAGGAAATTGGTCGAATTCTGGCGTGAAACGTGGTTTGAGCGCGATGCAAGTGAACCAAAGGGACTACTGATGGCCGATGTCACGACTTTGAATGGATTTACGCCGACTCCAGATCGTCAGCGGGATTTCAGAAACGTGCTTGGATGCTTCGGAACTGGGGTCACCGTGGTTACCTGCATGACCGATGATGGCCCCATGGGGATCACGGCGAACAGTTTTAGTGCTGTCTCTTTGGAGCCACCGCTCGTGCTATGGTGTCCGGCGCATTCTTCTAACCGGTATTCTGGTTTCGCCAAGGCAAAGCACTACGGGATTCATGTTCTCTCGTCGGATCAAATGGACCTTGGCCTTGCCTTTGCGAAGGACGGCTATGCGTTCGACCATTGCGCATGGACACAGAACGAATTTGGCGTTCCCGTGCTCACTGAAACCCTCGCGCGGTTCGAGTGCGAGGCTTATGATCTGCACCAAGCCGGGGATCATGCCATCGCCATCGGCCGTGTTCTGCGCGCACATGCTGCATCAGGGTCGCCTTTGCTCTTCACCCAAGGGGACTATGGCACGTTTGCGCCCTTCGAGTGAGAAGTGCGGATCGCCTAAATTATAGACCACGATTTACGCGCTATGGTCAAAACCTGTGCAGAAGTGCATTTACAATACGCCCATTTTTTGATCACACCGGCATTATTTTAGATCACTTTGGTGGCACTTTTCAGATCAGCTAGTTTTTACGCTACCATTATCGAATTTGCCCCTTTCTTCCTCAGAATATGAACGTATGCCTCCCGCAACCAAACGCAGGAGGAATTGAAATGAACGGAGCAGATACCGCCTGGATTCTCGTGGCGACCGCTCTTGTACTGTTTATGTCCCTGCCGGGTCTGGCCATGTTCTATGGCGGTCTGGTGCGGGCACGGAACGTTCTGTCGGTCTTTATGCACGTGTTCATGATCGCGGCGCTGATGAGTGTGCTATGGTTGATCGCGGGCTACTCGATCGCATTCGGCGAGGGCGACGCTCTCTGGGGTGGCTTGGGCAAGGCATTCCTGAACGGCATCGACGCAGACACCCTGTCGGGCACCCTGCCCGAGGTCCTGTTCTTCGCCTTCCAGATGACCTTTGCGGTGATCACCCCCGCGCTGATCGTTGGCGCCTATGTCGAGCGTATTGGCTTTGGCTTCGTTCTGGCGTTCTCGGCGCTGTGGATGCTGTTGGTCTACGCGCCCGTGACCCACTGGATCTGGGGCGGCGGTCTGATGGCAGACGGCGGCATCTGGGGCGAAACCGGCACCAAGGACTTTGCCGGTGGCATCGTTGTCCACGAAACCGCAGGTCTGGCGGCGCTGCTCTTGGCCGTCATGCTTGGTCGTCGCAAAGACGCGTCCAAGCCCCCGCATAACCCGGGCATGGTCGCCGCTGGCGCTGGCATGCTGTGGGTCGGTTGGTTCGGCTTTAACGGCGGTTCGCAACTGGCAGCCGATGGCGGCGCAGCCATGGCGATCACTGTGACCCACATTTCGGCTGCCGCAGCGACGCTGTCTTGGGCCGCATGGGAACGCATCAAGTTCGGCCGCGCATCCTTGATTGGCGCTGTCACCGGCACCATCGCAGGTCTGGCCTCGATCACCCCCGCGTCTGGCTTTGTCGGCCCCATTGAGGCCCTGATCATCGGTCTGGTCGCAGGTATTCTGTGTCAGGAAGCGGTCAACTTGATCCGCAACAAGATGCAGATTGACGACACCTTGGATGTGTTCGCAGTGCACGGTGTTGGTGGCATCTTCGGCACCATCATGATCGCAGCGTTCGGCGCGGGCAGCTGGACCGCGCAGCTGGGTGCTCTGGCGGTTGTCGGTGTCTACACGCTAGTGGTCAGCTTCATCATCGCCAAAGTGGTTGGCATCTTCTTCCCGCTGCGTGTGGATGCCGAGACCGAGCACGAAGGGCTCGATCTGGCGGTCCACGGCGAGCGTGCCTATCACCACGATTAGGGGCGGTAGAGCACGCCAAGGTCGGCGACATTTGTTCCGGTGGCACCCGTCATCAGCAAATCGCCGGCCGCTTTCAAAGCGTGATAACTATCGTTGTTCTTGAGCGCCGCGGCGGGGTCCACCCCTGCCGCGCGCATCTTTTTCAGGGTTTGGCCATTCACCACGGCCCCTGCCGCATCAGTCGGCCCATCGCGCCCATCTGTGCCGCCCTGGATATAGGTCCAGCCCGCAGGCCAACCCTCTTCTTCGGCCTTCATCGCCAGACGCAGGGCCAGTTCCTGATTACGACCCCCCATCCCTTTGCCTTTGACCTGAACGGTGCATTCGCCGCCGATCAGCCATAGCCCCGAAGGCAGCTTGGCCAGACGCTCCACCGCGTCTTTGACATCCTCTGTCAGGGGCGGCGTCAAAACTTTGGCCTCGGGCGCCTGCTCTTTCATGGTCGCAACAGACACGTCGTTCGAACCAATGATCCGCGTGTCCGTCTCTGGCACATCGCGTTTCTTCGGAGCCTCCCGCAGATGGTTGCGCACCTCTTGCGAGACTTTGCCGTAGCAGAAATAGCCGCGCAGGGCTTGCACTGCATCTTCGGGTGTTCCCAAGGGCGCGAGCGTCGGGCCAGAGGCCACAGCGCGCAGGTCGTCCCCGATCACGTCAGACAGCACCAAGGCCGTCACACGCGCAGGGTCTGCTGCAATCGCGAGGCCCCCGCCCTTGATCCGGCTCAGCTGCTGGCGAACCAGATTCATCACCTCGATCGGGGCGCCGCTGGCCAGTAGGGCTTTGGTCACTCTGACTTTATCATCCAGAGTCAATCCTTTGGCGGGCGCTGGAAGCATTGCCGATGCGCCGCCGGAAATCAGGATCACCAGATGGTCGTCTCTGCCGAGGCCCTCTGCCATCTCAAGAATAGCGTTAGCCGCAGCCTCGCCCTCGGGATCGGGCACCGGATGGCCTGCGCGCATCACCGGCACGCCAAGGTCATCAAAAACGTTCTCGCGGTGGGTGACGATCAACGCTTGCTTCGGCGTCACGGCCTCTAGTACTGGGGCAATCATGCGCGGCGCCGCCTTGCCGACGGCCACAACGCTCAGATGCGCGGGGGCACCGAACTCCAGATCGGGCAACGCCCGTGTAACAGCACCCGCGGGATCGGCGGCCGCCACCCCCGCATCCCAGATCGCACGCAACTTAGGTTTCATTACCCTGCCTTCAGAATCTCCTCGATAGGGTCATGTTCTGCCACCCAGTGATTTGGCGCAACCTCTTGAAGTTCGGGCATGTAGCCCCTTTGCCCCTTTTTCGACGGCAAGAAGCGCAATTGTGCCCCCGGCTCTAGCGGAGATGGCAATTCCCCGGGCAGTTTCACACGGTCCCGCGCCCGTTCAAGGTTCGGATCGGGGATTGGTACGGCAGAGATCAGGGACTGTGTGTAAGGGTGCCTTGCGGCTTCGTAGATCGCATGGCGGTCCGCCAGTTCGACCACGCGGCCCAGATAGAGCACCATGATACGGTGGCTGATCTCGCGAACCACAGCCAGATCGTGGCTAATAAAGATCATCGATAGGCCAAGATCGCTCTGCAACTCTTTGAGCAGTTTGATGATTTGCGCTTGAATGGACACGTCCAACGCCGATACGGCCTCGTCGCAGATCACCAGTTTTGGGTTATTGATCATCGCCCGCGCGATGCCGACGCGCTGGTTCTGGCCACCGGACAATTCGTGCGGGTAGCGGTTGATCATCCGCACGTCCAGCCCGACCTTCTCCATCATTTCGGCGACCAGCTTTTTGCGTGCGGAGTGACCGAGTTCAGGGCGGAAGGTTTTCAGCGGCTCCGCGATCGAGGCGCTGATCGTCATGCGGGGATCAAGGCTGGCGAGCGGGTCCTGAAACACCAGTTGCAGGTCTTTGCGCTGACGGGTCATTTCGCGTTTGGTCATGCCGTCCAGATCACGGCCAAGCCAACTGACACTGCCCTGCACTTCGGGCAAGAGCTGCAAAACCGCGCGGGCCAAGGTGGATTTTCCGCACCCAGACTCGCCCACGACCCCCAGTGTTTCCCCCACCCGCAGGTCAAAGCTGACACCATCCACGGCCCGCAAGGTCTGGCTTTTGGGGAAGATACCGCCTGCTTTCTTGACCTGAAAATGCACCTTGGCGTCGCGCACTTTGAGGACCGGATCAGCGTCGCTGACGGGGTTCATGGCAATCTCTTCGGCATCGATACGGGGCATCGAGTCGAGTAGCTTCCGTGTATAGGCGTCCTTGGGCGCATAGAAGATGTCGCTGGCGCTGCCTTCCTCGACATATGCGCCGTGTTTCATCACGCAGATGCGGTCGCACATGCGCGCCACCACGCCCATATCGTGGGTGATCAGGGCAATTGCAGTGCCTTCTTCGCGTTGCAGGTTTGCCATCAAGTCCAGAATTTCAGCCTGCACCGTCACATCCAGCGCCGTTGTCGGTTCGTCAGCAATCAACAGGCGCGGATTGCAGAGCATGGCCTGCGCGATCATCACCCGCTGGCGCATCCCACCGGACAATTCATGCGGATACTGGTCCAGACGCGCCCGCGCTTCGGGAATGCGAACGCGGTCGAGCCATTCGTAGCACTGCTGCCGCGCTTCGGACCCGCGCAGGCTTTTGTGGAACTTCAGCACCTCGGCCATCTGCTGGCCCACGGTCAGGTGGGGGGTCAACGCGGTCAGCGGGTCTTGGAAGATCATGGACATGGACGCGCCGCGGATCTTGTTCGCCTTGGCCACGGGCAGGCCAATCAGTTCTTGGCCATTCAGCTGCGCCGAGCCTGTGATCCGCCCATTGTCTGCGAGCAGTCCCATGGCCGCCATAAAGGTCTGCGATTTGCCCGAGCCGGACTCGCCAACAATCCCAAGGCATTCGCCCGCGCCGATGCGGAAGTTCACGCCTTTGACCGCTTCGACCGCCCCGTCGGGGGTGTCGAAGGTCACGGTCATGTCTTTTACCTCGAAAACACTCATATCAGCGGTCCTTCGGGTCTAGGGCGTCACGCAAGCCATCGCCGATAAAGAACAGGCTGATGATGGTGACGAGAAAGAAAAACAGCGGGATGAACAGCTGCCAGATGGTGCCATAAAGGATCGTACCCGCCCCTTCGGAAATCAGCGCCCCGAGCGAAGTTTGCGGCTCTTGGACCCCAAGACCGAGGAAGCTGATGAAGCTCTCGATCAGGATCATGAGCGGGACGAGGAGCGAGGCAAAGACGACCACGAGGCCCAAAAGGTTCGGAATTATGTGTCGCAGGATGATGGTGAACCAGCCGACTCCACAGGCTTTGGCCGCCTCAACAAATTCACGGTTTTTCAGGGATAGGGTCTGGCCACGTACGATCCGCGCCATTTCCAGCCAGCTGATGATCCCGATGCCCACGAACAGCATAAAGAAAGAGCGTTCAAACATCACCATCAGCAGGATGATGATAAACATATAGGGAATGGCGATCATGATATCGACAAAGCGCATCATGAGCCCGTCGACCCAGCCGCCCACGAAACCGGCTGTCGCGCCATAGATCGTGCCGATGGTCACGGCGACGATCGCGCCGATGACACCAACGATCAGCGAGGTGCGCGTCGCCTGAATTGTGCGGGAATAGAGATCGCGCCCCAACTCGTCGACGCCGAAGAAATGGCCGCTTTCGATTGAGGGCGCACCCTTTTCGGCGACCATGCCCATGACGTTCCAATCGATTTCTTCGTTCGACCAGACGGCGAAGTACGGCCCGATGATAACGAAAAGCACCACGAGAAGCAGCGCAACGACAGCACCCGTGGCCGCTTTGTTCCGCAAAAACCGGCGACGAGCGTCAGCCCAAAGAGAACGACCCTTGATATCCGCAGCCTCGTCCAAGGCTTCGGTGATCCGGTCCATTCGGTCTGAATTTGCGATCATATCTCAGGCCCCTTAGTAGCGGATCTTGGGGTCAAGCCAAGCATAAACAATGTCGGCTATCAGGTTGAAAAGAATTGTCAAAGCGCCATACAGGATCGTCACCCCCAGCATCACCGCATAGTCGCGGTTGAGCGCCGCGTTGACGTAATGCAGACCCACACCGCCGGTCGAAAAATAGAGGTCGATCACCACAGAGCCGGTGATCATCGCCACAAAGGACGGCCCCAAGTAGCTGACCACGGGCATCAGGGCGGGCTTCATCGCGTGGCGCCAGATAATGGTGCTGTTCGGCAGCCCCTTGGCCCGCGCGGTGCGAACGAAATTGGAATGCAAAACTTCCAGCATCGCGGTGCGCTGGATGCGTGCGATCGAGGCCATGTAGCTGGTGGACAAAGCGATCACCGGCATGACCACGTATTGCCTGTCAACGGCGGAGTAAAATTCGGCCATTGTGGCGGAGCAAAAGTCGGCCAGTTTGGGGCGAGCGCCTTGGAGCGTGCGGCCCTCATATAGCAAGCCCGGTCCAAGGCGCATTGGCCGTCAGGCCAATTCTGTGAGGTT
>NZ_JBGFGN010000124.1:0-29272 GCF_041224595.1 Donghicola sp. XS_ASV15
CAAGGCCTCCAGCGCGACCTTCGCCTTGAACTCCGGCGCATGCTGCTTGCGTTTAGACATCTCTGATCTCCTTCGTGTTGAAGATCAGCAGACTGCATATTGTAGCTTATGTCAGTGTCCGAATTTCGGGGGGTAGCTCAATCAACACGCTGCGGCAACATGCATATCCACGTCTTGGAAACCTGCCGGTTGACAGGCTGACCCCATCTGACTTTGCCGAAGTCCTTAAGCCAATTTGGTTGAAGACCCCAGAAACCGCAGATCGTGTGAGGCAGCGCTGCCATGCGGTCATGGAGCACTGTATTGCGGAACAGCTCATCCAAGCCAATCCGCTTCAATCGGTCAAGAAACTGCTGCCACAGCAAAAGAAGGCGTCTAGTGCACATCACTGCGCGGTTCCTTATCGTGATCTGCCGGATGTCATGCAGGTGATCTATCCCGATCCACAAAAGGTCTCTGCAGGTCGTAGTGCACTCACCTTTGTGATCTTGACGGCCACCCGTTCTGGGGAGGTCCGCAAATTGACTTGGGATCAGATCGATTTCGCCGAGCGGATGTGGCACATCCCTGCCGAGAACACCAAAACAGGTGCCCCCCATGAAGTCCCGTTAAGCGACCAAGCGCTTAGAATTCTGAACCATCAGCGTGGTTCCTCCGACAACGACTATAAAGAAGTCTTTCGCGCGAGCACACGCGGACCGCTCAGCGACATTACCCTCACGAAAGTTCTGCGTGACAACAACATTGTTGGAGACGTTCTGGGACGCACAGCGACGACCCATGGTTTCCGCTCGACGTTTCGCGACTGGGCTGCGGAAAACGGGTATCCGTTTGAGGTCGCCGAGGCAGCCCTTGCTCATGCGATCAAAGGAGGCGCTGTCAGACCCTATTATCGCACCCGCCATCTTGAGCAGCGGAAGAAAATGATGAACGCGTGGGGCGATTATGTTTTCTCAAAATCGGATGTTCTCAAAGTTACATAGCATCGCTCCTAGGTGCGATGCTCAAGTGAAGTCTATGCATTCTATATTTTGCATACGTTAATTTAAGCGCAAACATTTTGATGTAAGACTGTCCTCATAAAAGGATCAGTCCAGTATGGAGACAAGAAAAATTATAAAAATCCGCGCTGTCTGCGAAAGAACGCAACTCAGTCGCGCAACAATTTACAGGAAGCAGGTCAAGGGCGAGTTCCCGTCTTCCGTTAAGCTCAGCACACGATGTGTGGGATGGTATGCGGACGAGATTGAAATGTGGCTCGGGCAGTTACCGAGAACACATAGCGGGTAGCATTTGACAGTTAAGTCGCTGAACACTAATATAATTTGTCTGCACGTATGGCCTATGACGGGCTACTGCACCGATGTGCGCTGAAACTGGTATTGATTGAGTGAGCACTGGCTGGAACCGCCAAACTGGCGCCACAAGTCTCAAGCAGCGGGCACCTAATACAGAGTTCTACTAGGGGCAGTATTCATAACCAGTAAATGACGAAAGCCGCGAGGACGATGGCTGAGAGGAACACCTTGGGGCATCGGTCATAGCGGGTCGCGACGCGCCTCCAGTCCTTGAGCCTGCCGAACATGATCTCGATGCGGTTGCGCCGCTTGTATCTTCGCTTGCCATATTTGACCGTCGTCTTGCGTTTCTCACGGCCTGGGTCGCAGGCGCGTATCCCGTTGTCCTGCAACGCTTCTCTGAACCAGTCAGCGTCTAGCCACGATCTCCGAGTAGCTATTTGACATCTGGGAGCTCGCTGAGCAGCGCCCGTGCTCTGATATAATCGCTGACGTGTCCAGCGGTGAGGAACAGGTCGATCGGTCGTCCCTGACTGTCGCAGATGGTGTGCAGTTTGGTCCCTTTCGGGCCATTGCTGCGCAATGCCCTACCGGGCAACGGTTCATCCCGCCTTTGGTTCGTTCGATCAGGCGACCACGCCCCCTTTTTTCGCGGCCATGCTGGTCGCCGTTCGGTGGGCCTTGAGGTATGTCGCATCAATCATTGCAGTCGTCTTCTCACCGTGTTCCGCCGCCAGCCCGGCCATGATACGTGCGAAGATGCCCTTTTCGCTCCAACGCTTCCAGCGGCTGTAAAGTGTTTTATGAGGGCCATATGCAGCAGGAGCGTCACGCCAACGCAAGCCATTGCGATTGATGAAGATAATCCCGCTCAGTACCCGCTTGTCATCAACCCGAGGGTTCCCGTGTGACTTGGGAAAGAAGGGAGCCAGACGTGCCATCTGCGCGTCGGTCAGCCAAAAGAGATCGCTCATGTCATCGCTCCGTTTTCGGAGGCGTGAATCACGTAGAGAAACTGAAATCAATGCATCCTGACCCAAACATTCAAAATGGACCAGTCAGATGAGGCTGCTCAGTTCGGTATTCACTCGTAAAGTAGCAACCTCCGCGTCAGTTCTCTGGTATCGATCCTGATCATGATTGATCTTTGCTTTCTTTTGGACACTTGTCAGAGGGACATGACTTTACCAGAGTAAACGAGGCGCCGATTTATCGGAATTTCTCAGTTCAGCGTGTTTTCCACATTCTTTGAACAAGCAGACCTATGGCGACATCCTTCGCAGCGTTCATCTCGATTGACGGTAAAGACAAACTGGGGGCCGATGCGTTCTCTGGACGAGAGCAGATATCGAGCCTGCCGGAATACGTGATCGAACTGTCCGAAGTGACGGCCAAGATCGCGGATTACATTGGCAAACCCGCCGAGATTTCCTTGCCCCCCGCCACCAACGCTGCTGGAATAGAACCGCGCACTTTTGCGGGTATTGTCACAGACGTTGAGCTGTTGACCGACACCGGCAATGCTTTGGCGGATCGGCAGCGCGCACGGCTGATTGTCCGGCCCTTTCTGATTTTGCTCGCCTACAGCAGCGCGAGCGTCATCTACCAGAACAAGTCCAGCGTCGAGATTCTGAACGATGTGCTGGAGCGGAACGGGATGAAGCGGGCGACGCTCTCGGTGACCGCGACCCCGCCAAAGCGCGCGACCTGCATCCAGTACAACGAGAACGACCTGAGCTTTGTCGAACGGCTCTTGGCCGAGGATGGACTGGTTTACTATTTCCACGATGGCTCGGCAGGGGCGACCATGCTGGTGCACGACACTGACAAACCCTTTCCCGCGAACAAGAGCGGCGGGGTTGAATTGACGGATCCGGCCAACGCGGACCCCAACCTCTTTCAAGCGCATAGGTTGGGATTGGGACGGCAGATTGTGACCGGTAAGGTCAGTCTGACCAGCTATGACGCTGCCAAGGCTGCGCAGGCCCTAGGTGGGCCGACGGACTCGACCGAGACCAAGATGACCGGAACGCCCACTGTTGTGGAATACCGGGCCGATCGTGGGGACGGTGTGAAAACCGATGCCAAGACCTTTGCCCGCCAGGTTCAGGGCGCCGAAAGCCGTCTGTCCGGCAGCACGGATCATCCTGCGCTGTTTCTGGGGCAGGCGCTCAAACTGGCCAAGGTTGCGGATGCCGACATGAAGGGCAGCTATGTGGTCAGCCACCTGGAGTTCGCGGCAAGCGGCAACGGGCTAAGCACGACCTTCCGTGCCGCACCTAAAGAGGCGCCCTATCTGCCGCCCCATTTGCCCAAGCCGCTGATCGCGGGGGTCCACAATGCGCTGGTCGTGGGCGGCAATGATGGCGAGGTCGCTTGTGATGCAGAAGGCCGCGTGAAGGTCAAATTCTTCTGGGACCAGAGCAAGGAAACCAAAGACACTACGGGCTGGATCAGCGTGGCAGAGACCTATGCTGGCAAGGGCTATGGCGGGCAATTCACCCCGCGGATCGGGCACGAGGTTCTAGTGTCCTTTCTGCATGGCGATCCCGATTGTCCGGTCATCACGGGCCAGATTTACAACGCGAAGAACAAGCCCCCCTTTGCCAAGGCGAACACCACGCAGACCGGTTATTCGACCAAACTGAAGGGCAAGCCGAACGAGCTGATCTTTGACGATTTGCAGGACAAAGAGAAACTGACGTTGAATGCGGCCAAGGATTATGAACTTACGGTTCAGGATACGGCCACGACCACGGTGACCAAGGACGAAAAGACCACGATCAAGGGCGAAGCGACGCGCAAGGTCGAAAAGTCCTGGGATGTGGACATCACCAAGGATCTGACGATCGACGCGCAGAACATCACCTTGACCGGCAAGAGCAAGATCACGCTCAAGGTCGGGAGTAGCTCGATTGAATTGACCTCTTCGGGGATCACGATCAAAGGCAGCAAACTCACGCTCGATAGCACGCAACTGACCGCCAAGGGCTCTGCCAAATTCGCGATTTCGGGCGGGCAGGGGGATGTGCAGGCTACAGGCCCGCTAAACCTGAAAGGCGCGCAACTGAATGCCGAAGGGTCCGTCATGGCAAAGCTCAAAGGCTCGGCGATGGCCTCGGTCGAGGGGGGCGGGATGACCCAGATCAAGGGCGCTCTGGTGAAGGTGAACTGAGGTGACGGCGATGAAAAAGATCCCCTTTGAGACCTGCGCAGATATCCTGAGCCGCTTTGAACTGTCAGACACCGGCGCGGCCGTCGCCCTGCCAGAGATGACACCGGAGGACGCGGTGTCTGCCCTAAGTACGCCGGAAACCATCTTTGACCTGATCAACTTCTTTGCTCATGCCTTGCCGCCCCGAGAGGGCCTGTGTTGGGCATTAACCCTATTGGCAGACGCCCTTAAAACCTCGCCCGATGCGGTTAGCGCGCGGAATACGGTGCGGGTCTGGATCGACGAGCCAACAGAGCGCACACGCCGCCGATGCGGTGATCTGGCCGACGCCATCGGGACCGAAGACCCCTTTGGCTGGCTGTGCCATGCGGTGTTCTGGAACGGGTCGGGCAGTATCGTCGCGCCGGATCTGCCTGTTGTCCTGCCCCAGCCTTATCTACACGCCAAGGCCCTGCTTGGCGCGGTGGGACTGCTAGCGCCTTTGGACGACGATGAACGGGCGGCTTTCGTCCAGCGCGTGCGCGAAACCGGACTGGCGGTCGCGGGCGGCGCGTGGCCCTGCCTGGAGGGAGAGCGCTGATGCTGGCGGCGCGCGTTGGGGATATGACTGTCTGCCCGATGGTCACGGGCATCGTGCCCCATGTGGGCGGGCCGATCTCGTTATTTGCGACGCCCATGGTCCTGATCGCCAACGTCCCGGTAGCGGGGGTCGGCAGCATGTGCACCTGCGTTGGTCCGCCTTCGACGATTGTGAAAGGCAGCGCTACAGTTCTGGCAGGAGGCAAGCCTGTTGCCCGCATGGGGGATACCACAGCGCATGGCGGAACGGTGGTTTTGGGCTGTCCGACCGTTCTGGTGGGCGGTTAGGCACAAATCCTCAGGTGGAATAAATGGAATGTGAATGTTCTGTTATGAAAGTCGTCGCCTCCCATTCTATTGATCACAAATCCTATCCGTATGGATAAGCGTAACCATCCTTGACAGGATCACAGATGCGAGAGTTTACTTGGGACAAGTCCGACTTTCGCAGGTGCATCGTTTGCACCCCAATATAGCTTGAAAAGTATGATTTAGTTGGTTGCCCGTGTGACGAAATCTAACGGAGTGACAATCGAACATGCTGTTTTTCAAAGAGTTCTATTTGAAAGTATTGCTGTCAGCATGGCTGGTCGTCGCGGCGATGCTGGCAATGCAGTTCAGCCTGAACATCCTTAAATTCAAGTCACTGGTTGGGCAGGCGACAGCCTCTCAGATGCAGGTCGTTGGCTCGACAATTGAGGCCAACGTCATGCGTGCCGAACAGGTCGGATTGGCCATCGACGAGATCGTCGGTCTGCAATCCTTGATTGAACGCGAAGCTGAAAAAGACCCGACCATATCGCGCATAATTGTCGTGTCTCCTGTGGGCCAGCCGCTGGTGCAATCCGGCGCCAAAGGGCTGCCTAACGAGGATCGCGCAGCCGTTCTGCGCCGTGTTTTCTCGGTTCAAGAACAAGAGAGCGCGATTGATCGCGGAACATGGATCTACTCTGGCCGTACGTTGCTCGACTCCTCTGGCATTGTGATGGGTGCAGTGATCCTGATGGCGCCGACGGATGTGACCCAAGCGGCCACCGCCGCTGTGCGAGAGAACCTGATTTCCAACTACGGTCTAATTTTCGGGCTTGTTGCTGCGACTTTGATCCCCTTGATCATCTACCTCTTTCGCGATGTGGGGTCGATCTTTGGTCTGCTGGGGACTGCACCTACTCGCGGGAGCGTGGAGCAAGAATATGTGGGTGAGGCAGGAGAACTCGCCTCCAGCCTGAGCATTGGAAATGCCCTCTTTGAGCAAGCCGAAGCCGAACTGGACGCGAGCCAAGGAGGCGTGAAATGAGCAGAGCTTCCACCGGTCTCGACGCCAGTCTGGGGCGCCGCCTTTTCCTTGCGACCGCGCTGTCGATGCTGGTTGCGGCTGCGCTCAGCGTGCTGACCACGATCACTCAGTACGAGGATCAGCTTCAGCCGTTTATCCTAGCAAAGACCGAAAGCGTCGCGCTGAAGGTTCGCAATGACATCGAATATGCCCTGTCCATCGGCGTCCCCCTCGACAAACTGAGGGGTGTTGACAAATTCGTTGCTGATTTGACCGAGGTACATCCCGAACTCAGCAAGATTGAGGTGCTGAGCGGGCCAGCTAGCGCCGTGTCTTCGTCCATGCCGTCCGAGGCTGGCAGCTTTGCAGGCAGCCTGAAGCACGGTATGGCGGCGATTGTGGGAATAGCGACAGGTCAGACCACGGGTGCTGGCTTCGCCAGCGCCGAGATCATGTCTGGCGGCCAAGCGGTGGGCCATGTGATTGCTCATACCAATCCTGCCTTTGTGGTCGAACAAATGCAGAGCGTTTTCTTTGACTCTATCGTGATCCTGATGGCGGTGACATTGGTTGCGGTCGAGATTGTTGTCGTTCTGACGGGGTTCAGCATCACCGAACCCCTGCGCAAGCTGGAAAAAGCGATTAGCCTGCGGGCCAAGGGCGATCTGGGTATCTACGAGAATTCCTCACGCGATACGCTGCCCAAACGGTTTGTCGATCAGTTGAATGCCATGAATGCCGCTTTGGCAGAGCGGGTGGCAGGCCTGCGCCGCGCGGGTGTGCAGGCCGTGGACCAGATCGCAGAGCGTTATCATCTGGACCGCCGCGATGCCCCGTCCGAAGCGACGATTATCGACGCGCGCATCCCGCTGTTCGTGTTCTGTGTCGCAGAAGAACTGCAGAAATCATTCTTGCCGTTATTTGTTGCGGAGTACTATCAGCCCTCTGATTTATTTGACAAAAACATCATGGTTGGCCTGCCGATTTCGTGCTTCATGTTCGTGATTGCGGCGATCACCCCTTTTGCGGGCGGGCTGGTGGATCGGTTCGGCAACCGGCGTCTGTTCTTGCTGGGGCTTTTGCCCGCGCTGGCGGGGTACATTGGCTGTTATCTAGCCCGCAGCGCGGATGACATCGTCATTGCGCGGTCCATCACAGCTGTCGGCTATGCGATCATCACGATCAGCGCCCAAAGTTACATCGCGGCCATCCTGACCAAGGAAAACCGCGCCAAGGGCATGGCGATCTTCGTTGGTGTTCTCATGGCGGCCACCATGTGCGGCACGGCAATCGGAGGCATTCTGGCGGACTGGCTGGGATACAAATCGGTGTTCCTCGTGTCGATCGGGTTGGCCTCTTTGGCGGGTCTCTTGGGATTCATGATGCTCAGCCGCGATGTGGGCGTCGCGCAGGGCGGTAAAAAGCCGGCAGGCGCGGGCAGCGCCATCGCCAGCTTGATCCAGAATAGCCGCTTTGTCTTGATCGTTCTGTTTTGCGCCATTCCGGCCAAGATCATCCTGACCGGCTTCCTCTATCTCTTCGTGCCGATCTATCTGGCCAGCCTCGAGGCATCGCAGTCCGAAATCGGTCGGATCATGATGCTGTATTCGCTGATCATTATCCCCGTCAGCCCGTTGGCGTCGTCCTTTGCCGACCGTGTGAACCGCAATCTGGCGATCGTGATTGGCGCGACGATTATGTCGGGGATCGTGCTGCTGGGACTGTACCAAAGCGCCTCTGTGGCGGCTGTTCTGGCGGTGGTGGCGGCTTTGGGCGTGGTCCATGCCTTTATCAAAGCGCCGCTTATCGTCGCCGCGATGGAAGCTGCCGAACAAAGCCCGGATATCACGCGCACCAGCGCCCTGAGCCTCTTGCGCACGTCAGAGCGGATCGGCAGCGTGGCTGGCCCCGTTCTGGTCGCCGCGATGTTGGTGCGGCTGGATTATCAGACCACCGCTGCTGTTCTTGGGGTTGCCATCGCTGCAATTGGTCTCGTGATGGCTTTAATTTCCGTTTTTGGGTCCAAAGGGGAGGTGGCCGATGCGTAACCTCCTGATCGGATTGATGATGACCCTTGCTGCGCCTGCCGCGGCAGAGTTCACCGCAGATAAGCCTGCGCGGATCGACATGGTGGTCTGGCGCGGCTGCGAAGAGGCCTGCGAGGGCTTTCGCCGGTTCTTTTCTGATCGAGATTTGCCAGTCGAAGTGAACGTGATTGATGTCGCCAAGGACAAATCGCTGCTGCGTGGCATACGGGACCAACTGAACGCCTCGCCCCCCGATCTTGCCGTCACATGGGGCACCAGCGTCACCACCGGCATTTTGGGCAAACGAGAGGAATTCGGGACCGGCAGCGCACTAGGGCAAACGCCTGCCTTGTTTATGATTGTGGCGGATCCCGTGCGCTCTGACGTGGTCGAAAGCTATGAAAAGAGCGGCCGCGATATGATCACTGGTGTGCGCAACCGAGTGCCAGAGGAAACACAGATCGCGCTGCTCAAGGCGTATTTCGCGCCAAAACGGGTGGGCGTGATCAATGATCCAACCGAGTCCAATTCTGCTTTGAATACTGAAGTTCTAGTCAATCTGGGGCCGGACGAAGGGTTCGAGGTCATCGCCCTCGAATATTCCCTGAATGACGAGAACAAGGCTGATCCCGCCGAAATTCCCGCCCTGATGGCTGAGTTGCGCGCCCAAGGAGCGGACGCGGTGTATGTCGGGTCCAGCAGCTTCAATCTGGAAAACCGCGACGCCTTTACCGCCGCCGCGATTGATCAGGGCCTGCCCGTTTTCACCGCCTACGCGCAAATGGTTCAGGACAGCCAGGCGCTGATGGCGGTCGCGAATGCCTATGCCAACGTGGGCAAACTCGCCGCGGCCCAAGCCCGTAAAATTCTACTCGACGGGGCCAGCCCTGCCGACATGCCTATTGCCTCGCTCGACCGGTTTTCGGTGTTCATCAACGCCGACACCGCCGCAGCACTCGATCTTTATCCGCCAATCCAACTGATCAACATCGCCGAGGTGGTCAAAGAAGACTGACCCCTAGGCGTCAGTGGGGGTCGGGGAGGACCCACATATGGACGCACTGAAGGCCAACATTTCCGACGATGCGCCCTTTGGGATCTATCTGAAAGGGGATCGCGCCGCGTATCGCGCCCTGCGGAATGCCTTTAATGGGGGACAGACCGCCTATCGTGCACTGTCCGAGACGGTTGAATCCCTGCAGGATCGCGATCTACAGTCCGCGGACGCCGAAGCATGGGGCCGTCTGGAAGAAGAAGCCGGACAGTGCCTGCGCGAAAAGTCCAAGGATCTGGAGATTTTCTGCTGGTATGTGGCGTCCCGCATTCACCTAAAAGACCCGTTGGCCAACACCGCCGCTGCCCTAGGGGCGATGACCGATCTGGTCGAGGGCAGCTGGGATGGCCTGCACCCCATTCCGCCAGACGAGAAGCTGAAAGCGGACGACGACGCGGGCCGCAAGAAAGAAGTCGATAGCGGCAAGCTGCGCATCTTCTTGCAACTGGTTGGCGAAGTCCCCGGTGGCGGTCTGCTGAGCCTGCCGCTGACCAATCTGCCGCTTTTCGGGGATTGTACCTATGGTCAGATGATATCTGCCGAAAAGGGCGAAGGCATTGCGAGTCTGAGCGGTGAAATGAGCGCAGCCGTAGGCAATGACAGTGACGGTCTGGCTGCGCGCATTATGGCGCTGCAACAGATGCAGGCGGTGGCTGAACGTCTGAACGTTGCCTTGCGTACGGTTGCGGCGTCCTGCGGTGAAAACCCTGTTCCAGTGGTCCACTTGACCAAGCAGATTGACGATATCCTCCGGCTCTTGCAGCAATTGACCGAGGGAACAGGCTTTGTTTGGCCCGGGTCTGAAGTGGTCGAGCCAGACACTCCCGTTGCAGAGGATTCAGAGGCGTCGCCACCCGATCATGCTGCGCCCGCGCAGCCGGCGGCACCTGCTGGCGGCGGCTTTGCGATCAGCGCAGGCTCACCAAATGACCGCGAGGCCGCGCTGGATGCCTTGGCCGAACTCGCGCGGTATTTCCGCAAGACTGAACCCCAATCCCCCATTCATCTGATGCTCGACCGTGCCGTGCGCTGGGGCCGTATGTCGATTGTTGAACTGTATGGCGAACTCCTTGGTGAGGGCAGCGACAGCTTCAACCGCATGGCCGTGATGACCGGCGTCGAAAGTTTCCAGTATTCGGGCCAGTCCGGGCGTCCCAAGCCTGCCACCCGAGCTGACCTGCCAGAATTGTCCCGCTACGACGCGCCCCCGCAGGTCACCCCGCCGCCCGCACCGGATCCTGTCATTGCACCGGAACCGGCGCCGGACCCTGACCCGCCTGTAGCGCAGGAAATGCCCGCTGCCGCGGCACCAGAAGGCCCCCAAACCGAAGAACCGACCGACCTGCCGATGCGCAGCTTCGAGTGGTGACCCTGACAACTGAACGATCCAACTAACGAGGTAAGACATGGCTATCTACATGAAGCTCGATAAGCTCGACACAATCGCAGGCGCTGCGACCGTCCCCGATGTGGGCGGCAAGAAAGGCCTGATGGCCGTCGACAATGTCCAGTTCGGCGCCGGCCGCCCTATCGGCATCGTTGTCGGATCGTCGACCCACGCGGAAACAGGGCAGGTTGATCTGTCGGATATCAGCGTCGCGCGGACCTGCGATGGGGCTTCGCCCTTTATCCAGACCTTCTTTTTCCAGCCCGGCGGCAACGGCCGGACCATCGATTTCGTGATCACCAAAGCCGACCGCAAAGGCGCAGGCATGGTGCCTTCGATGATCATCACCCTCGAGGAAGCCCGCCTGACCAGCTACTCGCTGTCGGCCTCGAGCGCGCAACCCGCCGAGAGCTATTCGATCGCCTACACCTCGATCGCCATCGCCCACTACAACGAAGAGGACAACGGCGAGATCAAGAAGGGTGACACCATCAAGTTCGATCTGGCTACCGCCAAGCTCGTCTCGGCGGCCAAACTTCCCTAATCGACCCAGCAGGAGACTAACCCATGGCACTGAATGCCCAACAGAAACGGGTCAGCAAGAACCGCGTCAGCATCACCTACGATGTCGAGACCGGCGGCGCGATGCAGACCAAGGAACTGCCCTTTGTGATCGGCATGATCGGGGGCTACTCCGGCGACCGCACCGACCGCGAACCAATGGAAGAGCGCACATTCTATTCGGTCGACAAAGACAACTTCGATCAGGTGATGACCCGCGTCGGACCGCGCCTGACCTATAAGGTCGAGAACAAGCTGCAGGACGACGGCTCCGAGTTCGAGGTCGATCTGGATTTCAAATCGATGAAGGACTTCGAGCCTGACGCGATCGTGGAAAAGGTCGAACCCCTGCGAAACTTGGCAAAGACCCGTGAACAGCTGATGACCCTGATGTCCAAGGCCGACCGGTCACGTGATCTGGAAAAACTGCTCAAGGAAATTCTTCAGGACGAAGACGCAATCAAGGCACTCGGTGACGAGCTTGGCGTGAACACCGGAGGAGACGAATAATGTCGGAAACCGAAGCACAAGGCGGCGCAGCGGCCGCCGCCGAAGAGGCCGTCAGCCTGCTGGATCAGGCGCTCGCGGCGACGTCTAGCACGCCGCAAGACACGACCAAGGAGCTGCTGTCTGTTCTGACAGAACAGGCCATGTCCGGTCAGGTCGTCTGGGACAAGAACGTTGGCGAAACGATCAAGAAGGCGATCGCGAAAATCGACGAGATGATGTCGAAACAGATGTCCGCCGTCATGCAAGAGGACAAGTTCCGCCGTCTGGAAGGTTCTTGGCGCGGCCTGCAAAAGGTCGTCCGCGAGAGTGAGGTCGGCGCGGCGCAGAAAATCCGTCTGGTCGATTTCAACAAGGAAGAACTGCTGGAGCAGTTCGAGGATGCCCCCGCTGTGGACCGAAGCCCCCTGTTCGAGGCGCTCTACCAGAGCGAATTCGGCACCGCGGGCGGTGAGCCGTATGGCGCGCTGATTGGGGACTACTACTTTGGCTACGGGGACGAAGACGTCGCCACCATGACCTACATGGCCGAAGTGGCGGCTGCGTGCCACGCACCGTTCATCGCGGCGGCAGGCAACGAGATGTTCGACTTCGACAGCTACGAGCGCTTCGAAGAGGGGCGTCCCGTGGCAGCCGGTTTCGACAGCCCGCTCTATGCGGCGTGGAATGCGTTCCGCGACAGCGACGACAGCCGTTACGTGGCCCTGACACTGCCGAGCACGCTGGCCCGTCTGCCCTATGGCAACAACGGACTGAAGGCCAAGTCCTTCAACTATCAGGAACTGGACACGGATGCCGAAGGCAACCAGCGTCCCACCGACAACTCGCAGCTGGTGTGGTCGAACGCCGCTTACGAGATGGCCCTGAAGATGAACGAGGCCTTCACCGCTTATGGCTGGTGCACCGCGATCCGTGGTCTGGAGAATGGCGGCAAGGTCGAAAACCTGCCCAATCTGACCTTCAAGTCCGATGCGGGCGACATCCAGCAGCAGTGCCCTTGCGAGGTGAACCTGACCGACGAACGCGAAAAGGAACTGTCCGATTTGGGCTTCCTGCCGCTGGTCCACTACAAGAACAGCAACTATGGCGTTTTCATCGGCAGCCAGACCACCCAGCGTCCGAAAACCTATACGGACACCAACGCCACCGAGAATGCCGCGATTTCGGCCCGACTGCCCTACATCATGGCATCGAGCCGCATTGCCCATTACCTCAAGGTGATTGGCCGCGACAAACTGGGGTCCAACCTAGAGGCGCCGGATCTGCAGCGTGACCTGCAGGCTTGGATCGACCAGTACACCAATTCTGGTGCGGTCGGAAACGCCGAACGGTCCAAGACTCCGTTGGCCGAAAGCAAGATCGAAGTCGTCGAGCAGCCCGGTCGTCCCGGCGCCTATTCGGCGGTGGCGCACTTGCGTCCATGGCTGCAACTCGAAGAGCTGCACACCTCGGTCCGTATGGTCACCAAGATCCCCGGCGGCTGAGGACATCATGCTCGATTCCGACGCCCAACTGGACCCAACCGCAGCAGAGATCATCGCGTGTCTTCTGGCCGAGTGCCGGACGACCGCCGATTTCCGCGCGCGGCTTGGCCGGATGATCATCGGGATCGACCAGAAGCTGTCCGCACAGCTGACCGAAATCATCGACGCTCCGCCCTTTGCGGCCCTAGAGGCTGGCTGGCGGGGCGTGTCCTCTGTCGTGCACGAGGCCGCTGGTGCGACAGACATCAAAATCCGTCTCTTTGACATGTCGTGGGACGAGATCAGCCACGATCTGAACAGCGCCAGCGGCGATCGCCAGACCGTCCTCTATCGCAATGTCGGGCTGAAAGAGCTGGAGACTGCGGGGGGGCATCCCTTTGGCCTTTTGCTTGTCGACCACGGGTTGTCGATGGATATCGACACCGAATACGACGAATTCTACACCGCGCAGCTTTTGTGTGCGCTGGGGGAAAACTGCGCCTGCCCGATCCTACTCGGCGTGGGGCGCGACTTCTTCGGCGAGGACGACGCTGCATGGATGAGCGACCTGCGCCGGTTGGGCAGCATCCTAGGCTCCGAAGACTACGAGGGCTGGCATCGTCTGCGCCAGACCCCTGCGGCGCGGTTCCTTGGGCTGGTCTGGCCAGACGTGCTGGCCAGAGGGCGCTATCAGCAGCATGACACCGGCTTCCGGTTTGACCAGAAGCCCTCGACGTCCGAGGGGCTGTGGCAGCATGGGATCTATGCCTTTGCCCGCACGGTGGTCGCCGAATACCGCCGCTGCGCGTGGTTCGGGTTCCTGAAACTGGTGGCCGATGGTCCGGGGCAGGGCGCTGTCCTTGGGGTCGACACCAGTCCCGTTCCCGATGCCACGGCGCGTCCAGCGGTCGGGTGCACCCGCGCGACCCACGGGGTTGGCCGCTTCCTGTCGGACGCAGGGTTCATCCCTCTGTGCGAAAGCACCAAGTCCCACGCGCTCTATTTTGTAGGCAACCGGTCCGTTTCGGACACGCAGGCGAACCCCTCGTCCGAAGTGCTGACCCAGATCCAGTCGGTCCTGATCGCTTGCCGCATGGTGCATTATCTCAAGGTCCAGATCCGCGCGCTGATAGGCCAGATCAAATCCGCCAGCGAATGCGAGCTGGTGTTGAACAACTGGCTACAGAACTACTGCTCTAATCTGGCCGAAGCCGCCCCCGAAATTCTGGCCAAGTACCCGCTGCGCGATGCCCGTGTGTCGGTCACTGATGTAGCCGCCGAACAGGGCCGCTTTGCCTGTAATATCCTGATCAAACCCCAGTACCAGATTGACCATCTGGTCAGCGAAATCCAACTGGCGACCGAACTTGGCGCCCCGCTGGCGAGGGCCTCGTGATGAGCTTTGCCCGCACCTTTCTCAGTGATCGCCTGACCGGAGCGGACTCCGAAGGGATCGGCCTGCACGTTGAACAGTTGATGCAAGCGGTCGCCCCCGAATGGCAGGTGCCAGAGACGCTGCCCCACGTTCGGGCCTCCAATCTGTGCTTTGGCGTGCCGATGAACTGGGCCTTGAACGACGCGGACCGCCAGCAACAGGTGTGCCGGACCCTGCGTTACAAACTCGGCCAGTTCGAGCCGCGCATCTCGCAGGTGCATGAAGTCCAGATGCAAGAGGACGAGGCGGGCAACATGGTCAGCTTTGTCATCCGCGCAGACGCAAAGATGGCGGATGGCGAAGAGGGGATCGAACTGGAAACGCGTCTGTCGCTCTTTGACCAACAGGTCGAGGAGGACAGCCTGTGAACGCCTTCCTCCAGTATTACGAGACCGAACTGGACTACATGCGCCGCTCGTTCGAGGCGTTCGAAAAAGCGAACCCCCAGCAGGCGCGGGCCTTGGGCATTTCTGCAGGGCGGAGCCGTGACCCCGATCTACAGCGTATAGCGGACAGCTGCGCCCTGATCGCCGCGCGCCTGCATCAGCGTCTGGATAACACGCGTGCTGATATCTCGCTTGATCTGTTGCGCCTGGCCTGTCCGGGGTTCCTGTTCGGTGCGCCAAGCTATGCGACGGTTGCCGTTGACGCGGGCGCACTAGAGGGGAGTGTCACCGTGCCCCGTGGAACCGCCGTTTACCACGACGAAGACGGCAAGCCCCAGTCCCGTTTCGCGGTCGCGCGGGATGTGTCGGTGTCCCCCGTGCGGATCACCGGCGTGCGCCTTGAAAGCGCGCCATTTTCCTTTGCGCTGCCCGAAGGGACGCGCCGCTCGGATGCCGCCTTGTGTCTGACGGTTGAAACGGTGGACGGCGAGACGCCGCTGGCCGAAGTCCTTGGGTCCAGCCTAGAGATTTGCGTGACTGCGGATGGCCGCCGGAATGCCCGTCTGTGCAATGCTTTGGCAGGCGGGTGCGTGGCGGCCCATGTCGCCAGTGGTCCCAGCCTGAAGACTTTGGAACCGGCCAGCCTGCGCCCCGTGATCGACGTTGCCGACACCGCCCATCTGCCGGTTTTCTACACCCAGACCGAAGGTCTGGAGGGCCTGCGCGACTACCTGTGCTACCCCGACAAAGGCAAATTCTTTGCCCTTCAGTCGCTGTTCCCTCAGACACCCTCGGCCGAGATCCGCATCTTTCTGACGGCCCAATCTGCGGCCAGCCTGTCAGCCCCCCATGATGATGATCTGGCGCTGAATATCATCCCCTGCCTGAACCTTTTCGAGACCACGAGCGAGCCGCTGCGCTATGACTATGCCCGTGACCGCATTCCGGTGTCGGCGCTCAAGGAAACCTCTGCTCCCTCGACGATCCTGCGGGTCGATGCGGTCTATGAACTCAGCGCCGACGGCGAGCGCCGCCTGCCCGAGATTTTCGACGCGCCCCACATGGCGGGAACCTCCAGCGTCAGATGGCAAGAGCGCCACGTGGTTGGCGAGTTGGAGCCGAACCGTCGCGAGCTGTCTTTTTCCGTGGGGGCTGACGGGGCACGGGATCTGGATTTCGTCGCCGCGCTCTATTGCTCGAACGGTATTCATGGGGAACGCCCGCGCCCCGGTGCACCCGCGCGGATTGATCTGGCGGGGATCGCGGATGCAACCTTTGTCAGTGAACCGACCGTTGCCATTCCTCCGCGGCTCGATGCCAGTTGGCAGTGGGATATCCTGTCCTTGGTGAACGGGAATTTCGGCGCGATCCTCGAAGAGCATGACGCTGCTGCCTCGCTGCGCCGTGTCCTGCATCTGTGCGCGCCCGGTGGATATACCCCCTGCGCCGAGGCGATCGTGGACGTCACCCGCACCTTGGGGACCGCGCCGGTGCAAATTGGCCGGAATGTCATTCTGGCCGCAGGCTCGCTGGTCGAAATCGTGCTTGATCTGGATGTGCTTCCGGTGCCGGAACAGATATTTGCCCGCGTGCTTGACCGGTTCCTTGGGAGCTTTGTCAGCTATGATCGCTTTATCGAGGTCAGCATCCGCGCCCGCGGCGACAGCGCGCCTCTGATCCGCTTCCCCCGCCGTCATGGCAGTCAGGAGGCCGCATGACGGACCGGAGAGATATCCTGACCGATATGTCCGCACTACAGGCGCAGCGCGTGGCCGAGCCTCGGTTCCGCCGTGCGCTTGCTGCGGATGCGGTGGACCCTGCGCCGTTCGGGTCAACCGGAATGGGGGATGCAGGGATTCACGCGCCGCACTCCCATACGGATGACTATTCGCTGTCCCTGCAGGGCCTGCGCAGCATCGATGGCGGCCTGCCGGATTACCTGATCGAAGAGATGTACCGCCGCTTGAACGCGGGGGACCGGTCACTCTTTGACTTCCTTGGTATGTTTGATCGCCGTTTGACCGAGCTGTCCTTGGCGGTCGAAGAGCACGCCTTGCTGGTTGCAGAGCAGGACATAGGTGCGGGTGGGGACGGTTTCCTGCAGCTCGTCGCGCGGCTCTGCGGGCAGAGCGATGCGGCCCTGCCGCTCTTGGCCGAACTCCAGACCCGTAGCCGAAGCCTGAGCAGTCTGCGCCGGACCCTGTCGTGGTGGACGGCTCGCGACGTACAGGTGCACGCCGATTTCGGCCGCGCCGCACCCGTTGACGAAGCTTGCCGTACCGCCCTTGGCCGCAAGGCCGCCGGACTGGGGCAGGGCACCTTGCTGGGGAAATTCGGACGCACGGCTCAGGGTCGGATCGAGGTTGAAATCCACTGTGCCGACCGCGCCAGTTTCGAGCAACTCTTGGCGGATACCGAGATGCTGCGGGGCTTCTGGCAGGTGCTGCGGGCGACGCTGCGTGATCCGGCGCCGTTCTCGGTCTTTGCGGTGGTGCCGCGCGATGCGGTTGACGTCCCGCGCCTGTCTGCACGCAGCGGGCAGGGCACCCGCATTGGTCAATACAACTGTCTGGGACGCTCGCGTCCCCAAGGAAAAACCACCCGCATCAAACTTCGAAACAGTGCCGCGGCAGCATAACAGGGAGCGCGTCTCATGGTTCAACTTGTCAAACTGGTGAACAAACTTTCCCCGCAACTGCGCGGGGCGCTAGAGAACGCGGTGGGCGAGGCGGTCAAGCGCAAGACCCCGACCGTCGAGGTCCCGCACTGGCTGTTTCACGCGATTTTCGGCAGCGACACAGGGCTGGCGGGCCATCTGGAAAAGCAGGGTGTGAATCTGTCCGATTTGCAGGCCGAACTGGAGCGCCAGATGCCGCACGGCTCTGGCGGGTCCGACAACAAACCGACAATTTCCGGCTCGATCTCCAAGGTTCTGGAAGAGGCGTGGCTGATCGCCTCGGTCGAGTTGGGGCAGGGCGCGATCCTGCCAGAGGTGCTGGTTCTGGCGACCTTGGCCCCCAATGCCTTGGGGATGCGGTCTGAACCGGTCAAGGCGCTGTCCAGCATTTCGACCGATAAGCTGCGGGCCTTTGCAGCAGAACGCGGGGCCGGGCTGGTGACCAGCACAGCGACCGGTGGCGCCCCCAGTGGGGCAAGCGGCGCAGCGGGCGAAGGGGCCTTGGCGCAGTTTACCGTGAACCTGACCCAAGCGGCGCGGGACGGGTCCTTGGACCCTGTGATGGGCCGCACAGAAGAGATTTCCAAGACGTTGGACGTGCTGCTGCGCAAGCGCCAGAACAACCCGATCTTGCTGGGGCAACCCGGCGTCGGCAAAACCGCAATCGTCGAAGGTCTGGCCCAGAAAATCGTCGCTGGGGACGTTCCAGAGCAGCTACAAGGGGCCGAACTGCTAAGCCTTGATATGGGTCTGCTCCAAGCGGGCGCGAGCGTCAAAGGCGCGTTCGAAGAGCGGCTGAAAAACGTGCTTGCCGAGGTGAAGGCCTCGGAAACGCCGATACTGATGTTCATCGACGAAGCCCACACCATGATCGGCGCTGGTGGGGCCGAGGGGCAGAATGACGCCGCGAACCTCCTGAAACCGGCTTTGGCCCGTGGGGAATTCCGCACTGCGGCGGCGACCACCTATGCCGAGTACAAAAAGTACTTCGAAAAAGATCCTGCGCTGTCCCGCCGGTTCCAGCCCATTAACGTGGATGAACCCAAGCCCGATGCAGCAGTGAACATCCTGCGCGCGGTGTCCGATAACCTGTCCCGCCATCACAACGTTCTGGTGCAGGAAGAGGCGATCAAGGCCGCCGTCGATCTATCCGTCCGCTTCATGCCCGCGCGGCGGCTGCCGGACAAGGCGATCAGCCTGATGGACACTGCTTGTGCTCGCGTGGCCTTGTCCCAGCACAGCCGTCCCCAGCAGATCGAGTTTCTAGAAGAGCAGCTGCACTTTGCCGAGGTCGAACTGGACCGCGCGATCAAGGATGCCAAGCAGTTCGGACGCGGTGCCTTTGACGGATCAGTGATGGAGGGCGGCATTGCTGAGCTAAAGGCCGATCTGGACAGCCGCGTCGCCACATGGGAGGCCGAGAAAGGGCTGGTCGAAGACCGCCTTGCCGCCGCCCGCGCCGCGCTAGAGGCAGAGGGCGAAGAGATTGGCGCGCCCGAAATCGATCCAGATCACAAGGACGAATACGTCTACCCTTGGGTCACGGCGGCGACTATTGCGACCGTGGTGTCGGACTGGACCGGCGTGCCCGTCAGCAGTCTGGAAAGCAGTGAGGCGCAGCGCCTGCTGACTTTGGAGAACACCCTCAAAGAGCGGGTTCTGGGGCAGGACAGCGCGATCGAAGCCATTGCCCGCAGCCTGAAAATCAGCCGCGCGGGCCTGACAGACACCCGCAAACCCATCGGGGTCTTTCTGATGTGTGGACCGTCGGGCGTGGGGAAAACCGAGACAGCTCTGGCCATCGCCGAGCAGGTCTTTGGCGGCGAAGACGCCATCACGACCATCAACATGACCGAGTTCAAAGAGGCGCATAAATCCTCGATGCTGCTGGGGGCTGCGGCCGGTTATGTGGGTTATGGCAAAGGGGGCGTGCTGACCGAGGCGATCCGGCGTAAACCCTACAGCGTGCTCTTGCTGGACGAGATGGAGAAAGCCCACCCCGCGATCCACGACATCTTTTTCCAGATCTTCGACAAGGGGCATATCAGCGATAGCGAAGGCACAGACGTCGACTTCCGTAACACGATCATCATCATGACCTCGAATGCAGGCGGCGAGGAAATCCGTGACTTTATCGACAGTTGCGACCATGATCCCACGTCCGAGGAACTGACCGCGAATCTGCGCCCGCAACTGCTGAACTTCTTTAGCCCCGCCTTTATTGGCCGGACCGAGGTGATCGCCTATCGCCCGCTGAATGCCGAAGTGGGCGGCAAGCTAACGGAAATCCACCTGAACCGGATCAAGAAACGGATCGCCGCGCAGTATGGCGCCAGCTTTGACTGGGATCAGAGCTTTGTGGATTACGTGGTGTCTGCGAACAACGACCCGCTTAGCGGTGGGCGTGCGCTGGAGCAGGTGATCAACAAGAACTTCCTGCCGCGTCTGGCCGAGGCCTGCATCCAGCAGGTGATCGACGGCGGAGCACTGGAATCCATTCATGTTGGCCACAACGGAAGCGAGGTCACACTTGAGATGGCCTAAGCCCCATATCTGCGCGGTTGCTTTGGTGGCGCTGGCTTTGCCAGCGTCCGGCCAGACGCGCGATCCGATCCAGCTCGCGACCCAGAACCTGCCGCCCTATCACATGCTGGTCGACGGGCAGATCAAGGGCGTCGCGTTCGACCGCGTGACCTGCGCGCTGGACCGGATGGGGCAACCCTACGAGATCATCATGATGGACTGGTCTCAGGCACAGTTGCAGACGGAAAATGGGGATGTCGAGGGTTTCTTCGCGGGTTCACCGAACAAGGCGCGGGCGGTCTACGCCACCCCCTCGGACCCCGTGATCACAGAGGATCTGTCGTGGTTCATGCTGCCAGGCCGCGACATTGACCCCACGAACGAGGCTGACAAGGTCAGCGCCCGTTACAGCGCAAAATTCGCCACCAGCAAATGGCTGAAGCTGAAGCGTGATGGTTACAACGTGATCAAAAAACCCCGTGATGCCGAAGCCCTGCTGAACATGCTGCGCAAGGGCGAGATCGACGTAGCGCTCGAGTATGAATTGATCTTTCAACACTATATGCGCGCGGCAGACATGAAGGGGGATGACCTGATCAAGATCCCCAGCAAGTCCCAGTCAAACATGGTGCATTTTTCGCACAGATTTCTTGCTGCGAACCCGCTGTTTTTGGGGCGGTTCAACAGCTTTCTCGCGATGTGCAAGGCAGGTGAGAAATGACCGTTAGCATTCAATTGATCCGCATTCCCGAAGGCGAGTCTCTGGTGCACAGAGAATATTACGCCTCTGACCTGCCCTTTGTGATCGGGCGCGAATTCGACTGTGATCTGGTGCTGCCGGATCAGGACCGCAAAATCTCTCGGCAGCATGCAGAACTGCGCTTGAATGATGCGGGCCGGATCGTGGTTCTGGATCGCTCGACCAATGGCACGAACATCAATGGCAAGGATCTGTGGAAGGGTGACGAAAGTCCCTTGGCCGACGGGGATCGCGTGAAAATCGGGGAATACGAGCTGCTGTTCGGCATTTCCAAAGCGGCCGCGGCGGTCGATGTCCCCGCAACCAAGCCCAAGAACGGCGCCATCCCCAAGAAACCCTTCACCCTGTCAGGGGTGAGCGGGTTTGCCAGTATGGACGGGGTGGAGAACACCGAACTTCTCGCCGAAGAAAAGGACGACCCCGCAGATTTCACCGAAGGCGGCGTCGATCTGGAGGCTGACCTGCTGTTTGACCCCTTTGCCGAGGGGCCGGAGCTAAAGGAAACCGCAGCTAGGCCGGCTAAACCCACCATTGATGTCGAACCGGACGACGACGCGCGTCCGATGCCTTTTGACAGCTCGACCTTGGATGAGCAGAGTAGCATGCCCCCACGCCCCGTGCTGCGCCAGACCGGATGGCTGGTCGCACCCGACCGCGAGGCCAACGAAGCCGCAATTGAAAGCGCGGTCGCGCGGCTGTTGGAGCTGGTCGATCCCGTCGCATTGGAAAGTGAATATCGCGAATATTTAGGGCCGTTTTCCCGCACAGGCCGCCGTTTCTGGAAAATCCACAAGCGGATGTTCGCGCGCAAGCGCGACAGCGGGGAATACGTGCGCCTCTTCAAGGCAATTCTGGCAGAGGAAATCAAAAAACGATGACGATCGAGCAAAGACCCCCATTCCTGCCTTTGATCCTGGCCGCCAGCATTGCACTGGCGGGCTGCGCCCCCGAAGTGGACCCGACACCGGTGAACAAGACCCTTGTCGTAACCGCAGGGCCGAATGTGAACCAGTATTCGGACGTGGCGCACCCTGTGGTGATCCGGCTCTATCAGCTGTCCAGCCGGAGCGAGTTCGAGGCGGCGAATTTCTGGGATATCTTCAACAATTCCGAAACCTTGGCTGGTGTCGTGATCGACCGGCGTAGCCTGTCGCCCCTCTATCCGGACGAAAAGCGGCTGGTCGCGCTGGATCTGGAGCAGGACGCTTTCTATCTGGGGGCGTTTGCCGAATTTGCGGACTATGAACAGCAGGCGTTCATGGACGTGGTGCCGATCAGCGCCGACATTCTGGACGCCGGTGTGACCGTCACGGTTACGTCCTCTGGCGTGGCGATCAAGTATCGCGGGACCGATCTGGATGCGGACGCCCCTGCGCCGAAAAAGGGCCTCTTTAGCAAGCTGAAAGGCGTGTTCGGAGGGGGCGACGCATGAGCCTTGAACGAAACGTCGTCTGGTCCGAGGGCATGTTCATTGCCCCCCAGCATTTCCAGCAGTTCGACAGGGCGATGCGGGCCTATGCCGAAGGGCTGGCGCGGCTGGACGCATGGGGCGACGACTATGGCTTTGCGCAACTGGAGTTGAATGCAGAGCATTTCGGCATCGGCAAACTCTCGGTCCGTCGCGCGGTCGGGGTGCTGCCGGACCGAACCTATTTCGAACTCGACGCCGAGCAGAGCATGGATGTCCCAGATGGCACTGTCGAAAAGACAGTGTATCTGGCGGTGCCCTTGGCGCGGCTGGGGACGACGCAAGTGGGTCAGCGGCGCGGCGTCCACCGGATGCTGAGCGAGCGTGTCGACCTGCACGATCTGTCCGATCACATGAACGAACCGATCGATGCCGAGGTCGCCAGCCTTGGCGTGTGCCTGCGGATCGAAGGGGATGATCTGTCAGGCTTTGCCGTTATTCCCGTGGCGCGCATTCTGGAGAAAACCGCCGAAGGCGCGCTGGTGCTGGATCGCGGGTTCGTGCCGCCCGCATTGGCGATTGCGGCCTCTGACACGCTGATGGACCGCCTCAGCGATATCATCTCACTTGCCCGTGCGCGGGCGGCCAATACCGGCGGCCGGATCGAGGCCGTCCGCAATTCACAGAGTATCGGCAGCTTTATCAGCGAACGGCTAGAGCTAGAGGCCCTGAACCGTGGTCTTTTTGCCCTGCAGAACGCTGTGGCGCAGCCCCAGACCTCTGCACGCAGGGTCTATGGCATGCTTGGCGAGTTGACCGTCGCTCTAGAGGCCGCAGATGCCCAAGTGACCGACCCGCTGTTGGTCTATGATCCCCGAGAGCTCGGGCCAAGCTTTGACGCGCTGTTCACCCGCCTGCGCCGCAAACTGACGCTGCAATCCGAAAAATCGGTGGTGTCCTTGCCGTGGAACACCGAACTCTTTGAAAAGCGGCGGCTTCTGCGCATGGTCATCCAACCGCGGATGCTGCAAGAGGGGCGTCGCCCGGTGCTGTCGGTCTCTTCGCCGCTAGGGAATGCTACCCTGCGCGAGATCGTGCCATCGGTCTGCAAGCTGGCGGGTATCACAGCTATCCCCGAACTGGTGCAGATGGGTCTGCCGGGGATCCGCCTGACCCCCTTGGGTACTGCCCCGTCAGAGCTGCGGGACAAGGACGGCTCGGCCTTTTTCGCGGTCGATACCGGATCGCCCCATTGGCAAAAGTTCATCGAGAAAAAGGAAGCGCTCGCCATGCATGTGGACGACCGCATCCCGACGCTCACCTCGACTATGTATCTGCTGGGTTAAGAGATGGCCGACACCCACGCCCCCACGATGACACTGACAGCCGATGGGATCGCAGGCCCCGAGACAGGGGCGATGCGCTATCCGGTCTCGCTCAGCCCGTCGGTGCTGCAAAGCATCGAGCGGACGCTTCGCGCGGGGCAGGAGTCGGGCACCGGTCTGATGCAGGTCTCGGCAGAGTTGATCGGTCTGTGCGGGACGGTCCGCCGGATGCAGGACATCCGCGAACCTCATCTGGTGCGGGCCGAGATTGCACGCGCGATCATCGATCTGAAATACCGTGTAGTGCAGCTGGATTATCCGCCATCGGTGGCTGAAAACCTGTGCCTCGTATTTGCGATCGTGATCGACGAATTCATCCTGACCAGCGATTGGGGCAAGGAATCCGGCTGGGAGAACCTGACGCTGGTGGCTGACCTCTTCGGGTTCCGCGATGGCGGCGACCGGTTTTACAACATCGCGGAACGGGCCTTGATGCAGCCCAAGGCGCTGAACGAGTTTCTGCACCTGATCTACATCTTCCTGAAGCTGGGATATCGCGGCCGCTACACCGTCGGTCAGGAAAAAGAACGCGACCGCCTGATCCACCGGCTCGAGCGTGTAATCGACCACCCTGATCTGGAGGTCGCACCCACCCAGTTTGGCCGCGAAGTCCGCAAGACCCGTGCGTTGCGTCAGGCGATGCCATTCACCCGCAAGCTCTATTTCGCGGGGTTGGCGGTGCTGTTGATGGTGGGTTTCGTGGTCTCTGCCCGCTTTGCCGAAGAACGGACGGCGGCGCGCACTCTGGATCGGTTCCGCGCTGAAACCGGCAGCGGGACGACTCCTGTCTACGTCTATTCAAGCGAGACCAAGACGACGGTGGTGCGCAATGATTGATGCCGTCTTCCGCAAAGCAATGCGCCTCCGGATGGGGCTGTACACGTTCCTTGCGACGATTTCGCTGCTGTTCGCTGTGCTGACCTACTTTGCGGTGGGATTCGCTCAGGCGCGGATCTGGCTTTTGGTGGTGATCGCGGTGCTGGTGATCCTGTCGGTGATCGTATCGGTTCTGGTGGTGGTCTACCGGAAATCCATCTGGCCCGACGATCCTGTGCGAGAGGCCGAAAAAGCCCTGAAACGCGATATGAAGCGGTTGGTCCGCAGCCTGTTTGCCGCCGCGCCGCGCATCGACAGCAAACTGTCGCGCGTTCCTGTGAACCTGTTCTTGCCGGTCTCTGCCTCGGATGACACCAGCTGTCTGACCGAGACGGGCTATACCGCTTTTGGCGAACCGCTGGTGCGGGATGGCGTGCGGCTCTCTCTTTGGGGATCCTCGACGGCGCTGGCCATCCGGTTCGAGTTGGCGGGCGGCGAAGAGGCGCCATCGGACGTAATCACCGCACTGGGAACGGCGCTCGTGCGGCACCGGCCCGCGATGCCGATGAACGCCATTTTTCTGGACATGGACTTGTCTGAACTGCCTGCGCTGGACGGTGTTAATCGGGACCGTATCGGGGTGATTAATCTGGTCCTGAACCGTCTGACCGAGAAACTGGCCGTCTCGCCGCCGCTGCACCTGATGCTGCGCGGATTAGAGCAGAACGAGGATTTGGTCCGCGCCGCGATCCTGACCGAGAGCATCGGCGAAGAGCGTGTTTTTGGCGGCTTCTTGCGCCACGATGGCGAAGAGCGCGGCAATCCGGTCCATGCCCTGTTCACGCAGATGATACAGCGCATCGAAACCCTGCGGCTGGACGCCTTGGAAAAGCAGCTTGCGCCGGATTTCTGCGCCTCTTTGATCAACGCGCCCTCGCAACTGCAGGCAATCGGGATGCAGACAGAGGCGGTAATCAAGCCGCTCATCCGACCCTTGCCCCCAAGAAAAGACCCGTTTGCCCTGCACAGCATCGCCTTTGCGGGCACGTCGTCGGGCGACAAACCCGCCGATTTCCTAACGCGGTTCTATGCGCAGCGGTATTTTCAGGATGGCGAGATGCCCGTCGCCTTGCCCGCGCCCGAGGGCAGCATCAGCGCCCGTCACGGCGGCGCGCTGGCCGCAGCCTACCGCACCGAAGCGTTCGCAATCGAGCCGAACCGCAGCCAGCTGTGGCGGCAGGATCTGAAGGGCAATCTGGTGACCGTGGCATTGACCGCCATCGTGGCCTTGTTCGGGACCGCGATGGTGATCAACATGCGCAACTACCGCGCGGTGAACACGCAGGTCGAAGAAGCGTTCGAGGATTATTTTCAGGCGATGGCGACCTCGGCCCAAGGGGCAGACGGGCTGAACACGCAAATCAATGCGCTCTACAAAATCCGGTCTTCGTTTGACGGATACGATGCCCTGCCCAAGCGGCCCATCCCGGTGTGGCTTCCGAAAGGGTCGCTCGAGTCCTTCTATCAGCGCGCTTACGAGAAAGAGTTGACGGGCCCGTTCCAACTCGCGCTCGCCGACTATCTGGAAAAGGACCTGTTCGCCTACAACGCGCTGGCGGATGGGGTGACGCTGTTCTCTTTGGCCCTGAACGAGGCAGAGTTCTACACCAATCAGGCCAGCAACGCCGAAGGTTTGACCACCTATTTCAGCCGTGCGCTTGCCGAAGAGGGGCAGGTCTCGGCCAAGGATACGACCTCCAGAGAGGCTCTGCTTGGGGACCTTTTTGCACTGAACCAGCCGCCGCCGGCACGGAATGCGGAACTGAACACCGTTGTGGCGAAAACTCTGACGGGGCAGAACACCGCGGACCTGCTCTACAAGCTGCTGCTGCGCGAGCCTGAATTTGCCGACCGTGTCGATCTGCGCGCCAGCCTTGGGCCTCGGTTCTCCGAGGTGTTCGAACCGCCAGAGGATCCCGCCACCTATTTCGTGCAGCGCGCCTTTACCCGCGAAGGGTTCGACGCGATGTACCGGAACGGCGAAATCGCGGCCCTGCGGGACATGATTTCGAACTACGATTTGCTGGTCGGGCAGATGGAAGAGACCGAGATCGACAACCTGCTGCGGCGTGTCGGCGATTTGTATATGGCTGACTACATTGGTCGGTGGTCCGACTTCTTGGGTGCCCTGAAACTGCACGATGCCCGCGATTGGGAAGAGGCGCAGGTCCTGATGAAGGCGCTGGTCAACACCAGCGAAAACCCCGTGAAGAAACTGGTGACGGCCCTGCAAAACGAGGTTGCGATCACCTTTCCACCGCCGCTGCCCCCCGCCAAGGATGGCGAGAAAGTGGACCCCATGGTGTTGGCCCGCTTCGAGCAGTTGCAGAATTCCCCGCAGGCGGTCGCGGCGCGCAATATCTCTGCCGCGTTTCAGGAATATCTGTTCACGCAGGACATATCGGGCAAGCAATTGACTCAGTTCGACATCCTGCTGGCCTATGCCCGAGAGGTCGCCGCTTGGCTGGATGCCGCCGTCGCCGCTGGCACCGGCACGGGCAAATTCCTGTTCGATCAACTGGTGAAATCCGAAAGCGCGACGCCGCTCGCGGTGCTGGACAACTTTGCGCAGCGCAGCGAATTGCCGATTGTGCGCAGCTTTGGCGTGGCCCTGTCGGGCACGCTGGACCGCGCCGCGATGAACTTTGTGCAGAGCTATGTGGACGGGCAATGGCAGCAGCGGGTGTACGATCCCTATGACTCGTTGCTGTCGACGATGTTCCCGTTCGACGAACAGGGCAGCAGCGAAATCACCCTTGCCGAGTTCACAGAAATCTTTGGCCCCGAAGGCGCGATCCAAGCCTTCAAGACGCAGTTCCTGTCGGCGTTCGAGGCGCAGCCTGGCACGTTCCAGATGCGGACGACCTTCCTGCCCCAGAACAGTATCGGCCTGTCATTCGAGACCGAAAAGATGCTGCTGCAGGCCCGAGAGATCACCGAGTCCGCGTTTGTCGACGGCAAGCCCTATGCGAAATTCCGGCTTCGCGTCAGCTACATGGACCCCGCTCTTAGCGAGATGAACCTTAGGTCTGGCGCGACCCTGCATCGCTTTGCCCACGGCCCCATGGCCTGGAGCGATCAGGCTTGGCCGCTTGCTGGCATGACCGACAGCGATCTGGATCTCAGCGTCTACATGCGCTCGCGGCCCGTGCTTGAAAAGCGGTTCATGGGCACTTGGTCCTGGTTCCGCCTAGCCGAGGCCGGCGCGGGCAGCATCGACCCCTCGACCGGGGTCGCCGAAACCACTCTGGATATCAACGGCAACCTGATGGCGTTGCAGTTTGATGTCGCCACCCGCAGCACGCCCTTTGCGCCGCGGTTTTTCTCTCGTTTCCGTTTGCCAGTACGTCTCTTCGAAACCTACGCCATCGAACCTACGCAATAGGGAGTGCGGGACATGCCGGATGATGATCGTGATATCAAAGGAAACGCCACAGAAGCGTTCGAAGCCGTAAGCTGGCAAGTGGCTGGGGCGCTGACAGGGGACGCCGCTATGCCGCTCATGGCCTATCTTCAGATGGTCTACGAGATGGCCCGAGAGGTGAAATCGCCAGACGAGGAACTCGCATCCAACCCTCAGTTCATCATGAACGGGCATTCGGGCCGCGGCTCGCCCAAGACAAAGGGTTATTTCGGTTACCGTAAAGGGCTGTCGCTGTTTTCCTCTGCTGCAGGGTTCACAAGCAAGATTGCCTCGACTGCGACGCAGGTCGATGTGGGTGGCGTGCTCAAGGAAAGCAATGCGATCGGATCGTCTATCGGGCACCTGTGCAAAGTCCGCGCAACCGGTGCGCGCTACCGCCAGAGCGAAACGATCACCCGCTGGGTCGATGCAGTTCAAACGGCCAAGGGCCTGAAGATTGCTGTGCGCTCAGTGGATTTGGCTGGTGCGGCCATTCCGATTGGAGCCGTTGGGTTGGGCACGGGGGTCGCGAGTGCTGTGGCTAAAGCGGGGATCAAGGTGACCATTGGGGGACTGATGGGCCGCGTCGCGATGGAGCTACACTGGCGTGCGTTCCAAGAGGTCACAATCAGTCGTGTCTTGGTGGCCCCGAATGGCAAAGCCGTGGGACCCGCGAGCGCGATCCTGTATGAGCTATTCACCAAACGTGGCATGACCCGCATCTTCGGACAGCATGACATTGCCAACATGGTGAAGGAGCCTGCGGGATGGTTGGCCGTGCGCGACAAGCTGATGCTGATGTGAGTGGCCGTCTGGCCGCTGCGCTTTCAGAGTTTGGGTTGGGGTGTGATGCGTTGCAAGAGCGGCTGGGTGGCCGCTCTTGGAAAGTTTTGTATTCTGGGCTGCCCCACGTCCTTAAGCTAGCGGCAGATGGCGGGGTTGACCGTTTGCATGTCAACGGCGGAGTAAAATTCGGCCATTGTGGCGGAGCAAAAGTCGGCCAGTTTGGGGCGAGCGCCTTGGAGCGTGCGGCCCTCATATAGCAAGCCCGGTCCAAGGCGCATTGGCCGTCAGGCCAATTCTGTGAGGTTC
>NZ_JBGFGN010000125.1:0-1640 GCF_041224595.1 Donghicola sp. XS_ASV15
CCAATCCCTTAGAACTGCAGCCAACCAATATCTCCAGAATTTCTAACCGAACCGTCCAGCCTCAGAGCCGTCTGCCCGTCCCAACCGCGCCTCAGCGCCGCCGGTGAGGGGCCTTCTACGGATACCTACAAAGAGTCGCAAGAGAAAAATCAAAAGAAAAACCAAAAAAAACAAAAAAAACCGCCAAACACACAAATGCGCCCAGCAAGCCCTCAAAACCCCGTCCCAAAACCATAAAGCTCAAACGAGACAACTCTGTGAAAAGCCAAACAAACAAAACACCCCGCCAAAGCCGAGAGCGAGAGGTCCAAGCGAGACCGCGCCTCCGGTCCTGAGCCGCGGCGTGAGAGGTGGTCGCGGGATTTCGGACCAGGTGTTAAGCTGTAGCGCCTGAGGAAGAACGCACAGAAATGACCAAACGGAAACGCTATTCGGCGGAGTTCGAAGCGAAGGTGGCTCTGGAAGCCATCCGCGAGGAGCTGACGACGGCCGAGTTGGCCAAGAAGTATGACATCCACCCCACCATGATCAGCGGCTGGAAACGGGCCGCGCTTGAGAACATGGCACAGGCCTTCAGTGGCCAGGCGACCGTTGAACCGATGATATCGGCGGCAGAGGTCGAAAAGCTGCACGCCAAGATCGGCCAGTTGGTCGTGGAACGGGATGCTCCGCAGCGCTTTCGCGGCCCCACTGGGGCCACGGTCGCTGCTACGATGTCGGAAGCCTCCAGTCTCATCCTCGGCACTGGAGGCAAAAAGCGGTGAAGAAAGACCATCCTGATCTCAGCGTCCGGCGGCAATGCAGCCTGCTGTCGTTGGCACGCTCGACCCTTTACTACCAGCCGCGCGGAGAACCTGAAGTTCATGGAAATCATCGACCGCCAGTTTCTGGAGACGCCGTGGTATGGGGCCCGGCAAATGGCCCGCCATATGCAGCGGCAGGGACATAAATGCGGGCGACATCGGGTCAGGCGGCCGATGAAACTCATGCGTTTGCTGTCGATCTACCAGGAGCCAAAGACCAGCAAGAAGCACCCGGAGCACAAGATATACCCATATCTTCTGAAGGACTTACCCATCACCCGACCCAATCAGGTCTGGTGTGCTGACATCAGCTACATCCCCATGCGCCGGGGATTTCTCTATCTCGTGGCTATCATGGACTGGCACAGCCGGAAGGTGCTGAGCTGGCGGCTCTCGAACAGCATGGACGCGGGGTTCTGCGTCGAGGCATTGAAAGACGCGCTGGCCCGATACGGCACCCACGAGATATTCAATACCGACAGTCATACGATTGGTGCCAGTTCCCGGGTGGTTTGACTCAAACACCGATCGACCTGACACGTGTCTTTCCCTGGACCTGTCGATCATCTGGGAACGCCTTGTGGCGAGCTTGCCTCAAAGGTGCGCCGTGACCCAAGAAGGGCCTGACCATCCGGTCTCATGACTGTCCTGTCCCTGCATTCCTTGAGGCGATGCTTGTTCTCTTGTCGCCGGAAAGGTTAGTGTCCGAGCACGTGGTGTAATTTCCGCACCGCCAACGGTGTAATCCCGGGTGGCCATCGAGGTGTATGGTCGAGGTGGAGTTTGACCGCTTCAACCACGAACCACACGGAGACCCCGATGACCAAAACCAACATG
>NZ_JBGFGN010000016.1:0-9286 GCF_041224595.1 Donghicola sp. XS_ASV15
GACGAAGAACCACAGGCCTCTGAAGACGCGGCTGCAGGCACCGCCGTCCCAAGCCCCTTCGAGGCCCTCGAAGGCTTGGACGATGACGACGCGCCTCCTTCGGAACACGTGGTCTCAGACGATGCGGACGCGCTTCCGCTCGACGCTGAAGCTACGGGCGGAGACGACACCCCCGCGCCGGAGGCATCCGGTGAAGAGTCCGTGGCAGAAGAGCCCGCACCGGACACCCTAGAGACCCCGCCCGCGGATCCCTTTGCCGCCCTCGCCGATCTCGGAGCGCCAGACACGCAGGAGGCTACAGGCGCAGACGACGACATGTTTGCGCCCTTCGAGGTGGCAAAGCCCGCCGCAGAAGGCAGCAACGCACAGCTCGCCCGCCTCGCCGCAGGCGGGATGGCCGCGCTCGCCGATGACACCGGTTCCAAAGAGGGCATCCAGCCTGCAGAGGAGAAGGCCGAACCCTTGCCGGAAGATCACGCTTCCGAAACAGCCCAGGACCACGGCACGCCCGACGTGGAAGCCACTGAAGACATCGACGCAGATCCCGTTGTAGCATTCAGCGAAGACGATGACCCGTTTGCTGCCCTTGAGGTCGCGGAGGAGGAGCAAGGTCACGACACTTTCCCCTCGGCGACAGAAGACACCCCCATAGAGGCCGTGGCGGCCGTCGAGGGCACAGCCGACGCAGACCCCTTTGCCGCCCTCGCCGATCTCGAAGAGCCAGACACGCAGGAGGCAACAGGCGCAGACGATACCCCTGCCCTAGAGGCGCCCAATGATGAGACTGTGGCGGAGGACACAGTGCAGGCTTCTCCGCAGCAGGAGGAGATTGCATTGACCCGTCTGGAAATGCTCCTGCTCAAGAAGTTGTCCTCAGGACAGAAAATCCCTGATGGCATCAGCCGTGATGCGCTCAAATCTATTCCGGTTCACGGCATTGGGCACGCGACGGACGGGGTTGAAGAGGTCAGCGCAGACGAAACGAATGAAGAAGAGCAATCAGCGACTCAGCCAGACCCAGCCCCGTACAAAGACCCGTCGGCGGATTACTGGAATTACGACATATTTGATGACTAACTGAAGACTAGGCCATCACAATGCTTGATTTGACGACTGCATTCGATCTTTTAAGGTTATACAGCCGTCAAACAGGAGCCCCATATGGAACGCAGCAGCCCCTTGTTATCACCCGTCTTGATTGCGGGCTGTCTGGTGGTCATGGTCGGATTTGCAATTCGTGCCAGTTTTGGGGTATTCCAGATCCCCATCGCCGAAGAGTTCGGCTGGCTGCGTGCGGACTTCAGTTTGGCAATCGCGATCCAGAACCTGGCTTGGGGGATCGGACAGCCCTTGTTCGGGGCCTTCGCGGAACGGCTTGGTGATCGCAAGGCGATCATCTTGGGAGCGGTGATGTATGCAGCGGGCCTTGTGGCCTCCAGCTTTGCGGTCACGCCCGCCGCACACCAGTTCTTGGAGATTTTGGTCGGCTTCGGCGTGGCAGGTACTGGCTTTGGCGTGATCCTCGCGGTGGTTGGGCGCGCGGCGAGTGACGACAACCGCTCGATGGCTTTGGCGATTGCGACTGCTGCGGGTAGCGCGGGCCAAGTCTTTGGTGCACCACTGGCTGAGTGGCTGCTTGGGTTCATGACGTGGCAGCAGGTCTTTTTGCTGTTCGCAGTGTCGATCCTTGCGGTGCTCATGGTGTTGCCGATGATGCGGGTCGAACCGCCTGCCTCAAAGAAAGAGCTGGAAGAAAGCATGGGCCAGATCCTTGGCCGTGCGTTCCGCGACCCAAGCTACACCATGATTTTCCTTGGGTTCTTTAGCTGCGGCTATCAGTTGGCCTTTGTCACCGCGCACTTTCCAGCCTTTGTGACCGAGGTGTGCAGCCCGATTGCGGCAGGCGGTGTGCTGAGCGCCTTGGGGATCGAGACCACATCAGCGTTGGGGGCCGTGTCGATCAGCTTGATCGGCCTGGCCAACATTGGCGGCACCTTGATGGCGGGCTATCTGGGCAAGCGCTATTCCAAGAAGTACTTGCTGGCAGGGGTTTATGCGATGCGGACCATCGTGGCAGCGGCGTTCATTATGTTCCCGATGACACCTGCGACGGTGATCCTGTTCTCACTTGTGATGGGCTCGCTCTGGCTGGCGACCGTGCCGCTGACCTCTGGGCTGGTCGCGCACCTTTACGGTCTGCGCTACATGGGCACGCTATATGGGATCGTATTCTTCAGCCATCAGCTTGGCAGCTTCATGGGCGTTTGGCTGGGGGGCAAGATGTACGACATCACCGGCGACTACACGGCGGTTTGGTGGGTGGGTGTTGGGGTTGGCGCTTTCTCGGCGCTAGTACACTTGCCCATCAAAGAAAAACGCATTCAGCTGGCAGCGTAACATCAGGGGCCTTCGGGCCCCTTTGTCATTGTGCTGCGCGCCACGCGTCCAGAATATAACGGCTGACCATCAGGTCCAAATGCGCGCCTCCGCCGTTCTTGCAGATCGTGATCTCTTCGGGCGTTTGACGGGCAAAGGCATCGCCATCATAGAAGTCCGCGATCACATGGTCGGGCGTGATTTCCCCCGCAGCGATGGGCAACTTCAACTCGCCAATGTGCTCGATCGTCGTATCGCGGCTGTCCACGAACAATCGCGCGCGGGTCAAGGCTTCGGTGTCCGCCTCGCGCATGTCGGGGCGGTAGGCGCCGATCAGGTCCACGTGCTGGCCAGGTTGCAGCCATGCGCCCTTTAGCACCGGCTCTGTGCTCATGGTGGCACAGCAGATGATGTCGGCCTTGGAGACCGCTTCGGGCAAGTCGGTCGCGACTTGCAGGTCCGGAATACCGGCGGCCATTTCAGTGGCACGGGCCTTGGTGCGGTTCCAGACGGTGAATTCCGCGTCGGGGAAGGCGCTGGCATAGGCGTCAATCATGTTCGTGCCTACGGTCCCTGCCCCGATGATCAGGATACGTCGGCTGTCGGGCCGCGCCAAACGACGGGCCGACAGCAGGCTGTCGCCCGCAGTTTTCCACTTGGTCACAAGATGGAAGTCCACCACGGCCTCCAGCAGACCATGATCATCGCCGAACAACGACACACCCCCATTCACGCGGGGCAAGTCAGCGGCTGGGTTTTTGGGGAACACCGTCGCGGCCTTGACCGCTAATCCCAGTCCGTTGATCCACGCGGAGCGCAGCAGCAGAGTGTCATCGCCCCGATAAAGGAAGCTGTCTGAAATCTGCGCTTTGGGCAGAGTGTGCGCCTGCCACATAGCGTCGGTCAGGGCGATCCAATCCAGATAAGCGTCAGCTTCGAACGGAACGATGGCAGGTGTCATACAGCTTCTTCCTCGGTCAAAAGGCCCTTGGCCACCAGACAGTCCGCCCACCCTTGGGGACCGGTGAACAAGTGCGTTTGCCACCCGCGCGAAGCCGCCATCTCAATGTTATCCGTGCGGTCATCCGCGAACAGCAAACCGGCAGGCGCAACACCGCAGTCATCTTCAACCATTTCGTAGATGCGCGCCTCGGGCTTGATCACCTGCATGTGGCCCGAGATGTAGCGTTTGTCGAATTCCGTCAGGAACGGGTAGACGGGCTCGGCGATTTCAAACGTCTGAACACCGAAATTGGTCAGCGCGAATACAGGCACACCTTTGGCCCGCAATGCGCGCAGAAGTCGGACCGAGTGTGGGATTTCGGGGCTGGCCATCTCGATCCACTGGTCGTGCCAGATACCCAATTCTTCGCGCCATTCAGGGTGCTGTTCCGCCATAGAGGCCAGCAATTCGTGAAAGTTTGCGCCCCGATCCACCTGATCGTTCATCGCGTGCAGATCCACTGCGGCAAAGAGTTCTTTACGACGTTCCTCTCCAATCACTTTGTCGAAGTGGCGCTCTGGTTGCCATTCGATCAAGACGTTGCCGATGTCGAAAACCACAGCTTCGGGGGTCATGGATTATCCTTTGCGTTTCACGCGGCGCAGCGCGTCTTCGAGTGCATTCAGAAAGCGGGATCGGTCAGCCTTGGTGAACCCTTTGCCGCCCCCTTGTCGGAACGGGTCGGCGGCGCGCAGGTCAGTCATCAGATCACGGGTTGCCAGCGCATTGCCCACATTCGCAGCCGTCAGAAATTCGCCGTTAGACTTGATGACGATCGCCCCCGCAGGCACGCATTTCGCCGCCAACGGGATGTCGTTTGTGATGACCACGTCGCCCGTCTGCGCCCGATCCGCGATCCACATATCCGCGACGTCTGGCCCCTCGGGCACGATGACGAGTTGGATCAGTGGGTTTTGCGAGGGGCGGAGCCCCCCGTTGCAGACCATTGCCACCTCGGTCTTGTGCCGCGTGGCAATGCGCTCGACTTCGTCTTTCACCGGACAGGCGTCCGCGTCCACGTAGATCATAGGGCGTAAAGCGCCTCTGCGTGGAAGGCGACATGCTCTTCCATAAAGGTCGAGACGAAGAAATAGCTGTGGTCATAGCCCTTTTGCATGCGGAATGCGCCGTCCTGACGGCGCGCCGCCATGGCGTGCGCAAGGGCTTCGGGTTTCAAGAGCTCAAGAAATTGGTCGCTGGCGCCCTGATCAACCAGCACAGAACCATCAAAGCCACGATCCAGCATCAGCAGGCTGGAGTCGTGTGCCTTCCACGCCTCTTCGTCGGACCCCAAATAGGCTCCTAGCTGTTTGCGGCCCCAGTCGCTTTGGGTCGGGTTCGCGATAGGCGAGAACGCCGAGACAGACGCGTAACGACCGGGCAAGGACATCGCGAGCGTCAGGGCACCGTGGCCGCCCATAGAATGGCCCGTGATCGACTGGCGGTCAGGATCGACGGCAAAGTTGTGGTCCACGACGCGCGGCAGTTCTTCGGCAATGTAGTCCCACATCTGGAAATGCGGCTTCCAAGGTTCTTGGGTCGCGTTCACATAGAACCCAGCGCCCTGCCCCAGATCATAGGCGTCATCATTCGCCACACCTTCGCCGCGGGGTGAAGTGTCGGGGAAACACAGAGCGATCCCGTGTTCAGCGGCCCAAGCCTGCGCGCCCGCTTTGGTCATGGCATTTTCGTGGGTGCAAGTCAGACCCGACAGGTACCACAGAAGCGGCACGCTGCCATGCTCTGCCTCTTCGGGCAGGAACAGACCGAATGTCATCTTGCCGCCAGTCACCGCGCTATCGTGGGAATAGACCCCTTGCACGCCGCCAAAGCACCGGTTTTCCGAAATCGTTTCCATGAAATCTTCCTTTTTCTTTCCGCCCTTAGGGTAGCGTCAGAACACAGACACCCACGCGATCACTGCCGACACTGTAGCGATGCTGAGCGTCGTTGAAATCAAAATCGAGGTCGAAACGCGCTGTGCCGCCACCCCGTAATGCACCGCCAACATGTAGACGTTTCCAGCCACTGGCAAGGACGCCGCTGCAATCATCACACTGGCCGCAAACGGTTCCACGTGGAACAACGCGAGCGCCGCATAGGCGACGGCGGTAGGGTGCAGGATCAGCTTGCAAAAGGACAGCCAGCCCGCGATCTCAATCCGCTCGGCTGATTTTCCGGCCAGAGAAGCCCCGATTGCAAACAGCGCCCCGGGTGTGGCCGCGGCCCCGAGGATCGAGACAAAGTCCATCAGCGGCGCGGGCGTCGGCAACGACGCCGTAGACCAAAGCAGCCCCAAGGCAATCGAGACGATCATTGGGTTCTTGATCAGGCCAACAGCGACGGTTTTCAGCACGCTCAGCCGCATCCGTCCATCGCGCGATCCCGTGATGAGAATGACGATCAGGCTCGAGAACACGATCAGGTCAATCGCCAGCACCATCATCACAGGACCAATGGCTTGCGGGCCCATCAGCATGGTCAACATCGGAATGCCCAGAAAGCCCGTGTTGCCGATCACTGCGCACTGTGCCTCAACGGCGGACTCGTCCACGGGCCTGCCGCGAAAGATCGCGAACCCCATCGCAACCACATAGATCAGCCCTGTCGCGCTCAGGTAGGCTAGGATGAATGGGCCATCAAAAACCTCTGACATACTGAGATCCGCAGAGAACCGGAACAGCATGGCCGAAAGGGCAAAGTAGAACACGAACTTGGTGATGGCTGCGGTGGCTTCCTCGCTGAAAAAGCGGGTGCGCGCGGCGCCGTAGCCAAGGCCGATCATCGCAAAGAAGGGTAATGTTCTAAAGAAAATCTCGATCATACCCAAAGCGATAGAGAGCGCCGCTGCCTATGGCAACGACGCGTTTCTGCAATTTCCATTATACGGAAGGTTGGGGCAGCCCTGCATCAGCCCCCGCCGATCAAAACACCAGCCGCAAAGACCAGTGCCCCGCCAAGAACGACTTGGAATGTGGCCCGCATGAAGGGCGTATCCATGTAGCGGTTCTGGATCCAAACGATGGCCCAAAGCTCGATGAACACCACAAAGAACGCGGTGATCGTCGCAGTCCAGAAATGCGGGATCAGGTAGGGCAGCGCGTGCCCCAAACCGCCAAGCGCCGTCATCACGCCCGAGGCCATCCCCCGCTTGAACGGCGATCCGCGCCCCGACAGCTCGCCATCGTCAGAGGCTGCTTCGGTAAAGCCCATACTTATGCCCGCACCCACGCTGGCAGCCAGGCCCACCAGAAAGGTGGTATGCGTATCTTGGGTCGCGAAGGCTGTCGCAAAGATCGGAGCCAGCGTGCTAACGGACCCGTCCATCAACCCCGCCAAACCCGGCTGCACATAGGTCAGCACGAACTGACGGTGGGCCGAAGCGTCTTCATCCTCTTTCGCCTCGCCATCAAGGTGGGTTTTCTCCAGATCCGCGGCGGTGTTCTGATGGCCGGCTTCGGCCTGCGCCAAACGTCCCAACAAATCCCGGGTCGCGGCGTCGGACGTGCGCTGCGCGGCCATGGTGTAGAACCGCTCTGCGTCGCGCTCCATGCCTTCGGCTTCTTCGCGGATGCGATCCAAGCCCAGATTCTCTACCAGCCAGATAGGGCGGCGGGCATAGTAGCCTGCCACATGCTCTCGGCGGATGAGGGGGATTGTCTCGCCAAACCGCTCGCGATGCAGGGCGATCAATTGGGCGCGATGGTTGTCCTCCTCTTCGGCCATGCCTTCGAAAATGGCGGCTGTCGACGGGTATTCCTCGCGCAACCGCGCGGCATAGGTCCGGTAAATCTGAGCATCGTCCTCTTCGGACGAAATCGCCAAAGCAAGGATCTCTTGATCCGACAGATCCGAGAACCTCCTGCGTTGAGTGATAAAACGCATATCTTTGCCCTCTATTTTAGAATGATTCTAATTTAGTGGATCGCTTTCGAGGTGCAAGCGGCGAATTGGCACAGCCGTTTGTTGTTTTAGACAAACCCGCCTGTGCAGGGTGTCGGTCTGCGACTGCTTGCTGAACTGAACGGTGCGGTTTATCAATGAGATCATTTTTGGAGGTCCATATGACTGTCGCAACCGAAGTGCGCCGCGGCCGTAAATTTGATCAGGTTCTCGAAGGCGCACGACAGATTTTTATGCGCGACGGGTTCGAAGGGGCCAGCGTCGACGACATCGCCCAAGCGGCTGGCGTCTCGAAGGCGACTCTGTATAGCTATTTTGCAGACAAGCGTTTGCTATTCATGGAAGTCGCCCGCTCGGAATGTGCAGGGCAAGCCGACAAAGCCTCTGTCGAGATTACTGCCGATGCAGGGGTACGTGCTGTCATGACCTATGTAGGCGAGCGCCTTTTTGCCTTCGCAACCAGCGAAATGGGACTGAAAATCTATCGCATCTGCGTGGCCGAGTCGGCGCGCTTCCCTGAACTCGGGCAGGCCTTCTTCTCGTCCGGACCAGAGGTCATGGTCGCGCGCTTGTCTGAATACTTCGCCGAGGCCGAAGAGCGCGGAGAAGTCCGTATCCCTGACAAGCGCCTTGCGGCTTTCCAATTCGCCGAGATGTGCAAGTCCGACATTTGGCTGCAGTTGGTTCTTGGGCTTCGTCAAACCGTCAGCCCGCATGAGCAGAAGCATGTGATTGAAGGTGCGGTCGACACCTTTCTGGCCCGTTATGGAACCTGAACCGGCTCGACCAAACCTTCGGCCACCAAACGAGCGCTGAGTCCCTCAGCCCCGTCAAATACATGCCCCTTCAGACCTGCTTTTTCAGCACCGCTGATGTTCTCGGGCTTGTCGTCGATAAAGAGTGTCTTGGAAGGTCGCGCCCCCAGAAACGAGAGACAGTTCAAGAAGCAGGCTTTGTCTGGCTTGGCTGCGCCAAACTTCGATGACGGGAAAATCTTATCCTCGAACAGGGGGCGCAGCTCGGGAAACAAATAGTCGATATTGTCACCCACAAGCTCCGAGTTGTTTGTCAGAACTGCCACGGGATAGCTCTTGCGGACCTGCGCGACCAGTTCCAGCACCTGCGGGTTTGCGGTCATCGAGGCTTTGCGTGCCTCTAGCCACTGGTCCGCTGAAAAAGGCGCGCCAAGTTGTAGGGCCACCTCGCGCAAATACGTTGTGGTGCTGATGATTCCAGCGTCCGCTGCCGCATCGATGCCAGAGCCCCAGATTGCCGCGCGCACACGTTCCGCCGAGGTGTTTGTCAGCTTGGCCAGGTGAGCAGCACGATAGGCCTTATCCGAGTGGCACAGCACGTCATCCATATCGAAAAGGATCAAATCAAAATCAGGCATGGCAAAAGCTTTCATGAAAATCTGGCTAGCTTTTCATGCTGTGGCTTTCAGGCAAACCGATCAAGTGAGTCTTGGGTTTTGGCCGCGCAAGAAGCCATTCTGCGCCTATTAAAGAAGCTGATACATTACATGAGCGTCCACGAATCCTGCTTCTGGATGGCGGAAAGCACGGGGCAAGGTGCCCACGATCTCGAACCCGTTGCGTTGCCACAGGGCGATCGCGCCGGTGTTTGTAGACACCACAAAATTAAATTGCATCGCCTTGAAGCCAGCCATGCGGGCCTCGGCCACAATGTGGTTTAACAAGCTTTGCGCAACCCCGCGCCCTCTGGCCTCTGCCGAGGTCACAAAACCGGCGTTGCAAATATGATCAGCGTTCCCTTGGTGGTTCGGACACAAATACCCCGTGCCAACGATGCCGATGTCCGCTTCAGCCACCCAAGCCTGATGACTCCCCCCAAGCCAGTAGGCGTTAGTGTCCGAGCACGTGGTGTAATTTCCGCACCGCCAACGGTGTAATCCCGGGTGGCCATCGAGGTGTATGGTCGAGGTGGAGTTTGACCGCTTCAACCACGAACCACACGGAGACCCCGATGACCAAAACCAACATG
>NZ_JBGFGN010000027.1:0-658 GCF_041224595.1 Donghicola sp. XS_ASV15
CATGTTGGTTTTGGTCATCGGGGTCTCCGTGTGGTTCGTGGTTGAAGCGGTCAAACTCCACCTCGACCATACACCTCGATGGCCACCCGGGATTACACCGTTGGCGGTGCGGAAATTACACCACGTGCTCGGACACTAACCCGTTCTCGGATGAATGGATTAAGACAAGGCTTCTTGCGCCGGGCGCGCTGGATGGCTTGAACGATCAGGCGCGGGCGATTTTCAAGATTATGATGAATACGGGTCTGCGGCTCATTGAGATCGCATCTTTGACGCCGGAGGAGATTTGCCTGGACGACCCCAAGGAGGGCGGGCTTTCCTATGTCCAGGGTTTACCCATTGGCCGCGAACTCAAATCCCGTCGGGCAAAACGGCGCGTGCCACTCCTCGGAGTGAGCCTTGACGCGATGCTGGGGTTCCCCGAGGGCTTCTCGAACTATCGCCAGAACTCGGCCACACTCAGCGCGACCTTGAATAAATACCTCAGAGAAAACGACCTGAAGGAAACCGAAGATCACGTGTGAACGGCGGAGCAATACTCGGCCACGGTAGCGACGGCATAGTGTTGTCGCGGGCGGCGTAAAAGTCGTCCACTTTTGCCCTTTCGGATTTCGGGAGGGCTTGGGGATATACACCGTGGACTTGTATTTGAAGGTGC
>NZ_JBGFGN010000042.1:0-1462 GCF_041224595.1 Donghicola sp. XS_ASV15
ACCAACAAAGAGTCGCAACCCCAAAACAATACAAAAACCAAAAAACACAAAAAAAACCGCCAAACACACACTAAGCGCCCAGCAAGCCCTCAAAACCCCGTCCAAAAACCATAAAGCAACAACGAGACACTTCCGTGAAAATCCAAACAAACAAAACACCCCCATACCCACAGTAGAGTGGAAGTGGCACAAGCGAGAGATCCAAGCGAAACCGCGCAGAGGTACGACTGAGCCGCGGCGTGACCAAAGACATGGCTCACCTCACAATCTGCGCCGATATATTCAAGTTACTCACTTTCCCGCGTATTGACGGGAGCGCGCAAAACGCAAACGGCCATAGAATGTATGGTATACTTTGCCTTGATGAGGTTTATCATCGGGCTCGCGGCAATGACCGATCTGCCTAGCGCTATAGATACTGAGAACCAGAGATGAAACTTACCCGGTATTCTGACTACGCCCTAAGGGTAAGCCTCTACCTCGCCATACATCAGAGTCGCCTTGTGCAGATTTCAGAGATCATAGAGGCCTACGATCTGCCTCGTAGTAATATCATGAAACTGATCACAGACCTTGTTGGAGCTGGCTTCCTAGAGTCGGTCCGCGGGCGCGCGGGGGGTATTCGTCTCGCCCGACCTTTGGCAGATCTCACGATCGGTGAAATCGTGCGCCATACGGAACGCGACCAACCAATGGTGGACTGCTCAAACTGCATCCTTGCTCCGGAATGTGGGCTCATCTGCATACTTAATGAAGCCAAGAGCGCGTTCTTTGCGGTGTTGGATGGGTACACCTTAGAGCATGTCACGAAAAACAACCCCACCGCGCTCCAGAAACTGACCGGCATTTCTGTGACCTGATTGGGCGACCCACGCGCTCGGATTCGCGCGCAACAGTGCCCGGAGACGTCTTTCATCGTTTTCTCTTCGCACAAAATCTAACCATTCATCAAAATGAATGTTTAGAAACTCAGCGCGAGGGCTCTACGCTCCGTAACAAGTACAGTTTGACCAGCTGCACCGCAGAAAGATGTTCACGGGCCAGCGCACCCGTGCAACCCTAAGACCGTGCCGACAACGAGGTTGGCCGCTTCCGAGACAACGTTCGTCCCGAACCACAGTTGATCCAAATTGCACCTAAGTGCGCCAGAAGCGGCGTGGATTTTCCACGACCTAAGTTTTCGCGAGTGAAATGCCAGCACAGCCAGCCCTCACTGAGACCCATACAGAAATTGCGCCCGAACAACCCAGAATTGTGGTGATCGGTGGCGGACCCGTGGGTGCGCGCGCTGCGACGCTCTTGGCACAGCGCGGCCTGGAGGTTGAGCTACCCCCCGAAATTCGGACACTGACATAAGCTACAATATGCAGTCTGCTGATCTTCAACACGAAGGAGATCAGAGATGTCTAAACGCAAGCAGCATGCGCCGGAGTTCAAGGCGAAGGTCGCGCTGGAGGCCTTG
>NZ_JBGFGN010000061.1:0-17777 GCF_041224595.1 Donghicola sp. XS_ASV15
GCACCTTCAAATACAAGTCCACGGTGTATATCCCCAAGCCCTCCCGAAATCCGAAAGGGCAAAAGTGGACGACTTTTACGCCGCCCGCGACAACACTATGCCGTCGCTACCGTGGCCGAGTATTGCTCCGCCGTTCACATCGGCGGACCTCGGATGAAATCACCGTAAATTCGCGTCCCGCCTTGCCTGCCCGCGCCGAAGCGATCGACGCATTAATGGCGATCATCTTGATCTCGCGGCTGAAGTTCTCGACCTCGCGCAACTCGCGACGCATGGCTTCGATAGAGGTTGCAATCGCGCTCATGGACTGACGTGCGGCTGCGATCTCTTCACGAACGAAGTGATTGACGTCAACGGCGCGCTGCAAATCTGCCTCCAGAGAGTCGCGGTCCTGCTGGTGATCATTGATTGCGACTTCCAACCCGCCCAGATGATCAATAGCGTCCTCGGATTTCTTCCGCTCTTCTTCTAGGCGTTCTTCGATTCTCATGAGGTGGGTCATGAAATTGATCGAACAGTCATTGGTCTCGTGCACGATGTTCTTGGTCAGATCGCTGAGCAGATCGACAAAGCGTGGCAGATGTTCCCCATAGGATTGATTTTGGGCTTCCATCTTGTCCAAGTTGAATGAGTGTCCGGAGTCCATGACCACCTCTTACATTTAACCGTTGGGAAGCAGCTTCTGGAGGGCCGTTTCCAGCTGCTTGTGATCGACAGGCTTGGTGAGCCAGCCAGTCGCGCCGGCCTTCTTGGCCTGATCACGGCGGTCCTGTTGGGAATCCGTGGTCAATACCAGCATAGGCGTGAACCGATGCGCGGGATGCTGGCGCAGAAAGCCGATCAGCTCGATCCCGCTTTTGCCGGGCATATGCAAATCGGTGATCACCATCTTGGGCTCTTCGCCCGCACGCAGTTTATCGACCGCCTCTTCCGCTGTGCCCGCCTTGACGACGGTATGCCCGAACCGCTGGAGCAGGCTTTCCATGCTCATCAGAACGGTTGGACTGTCATCGACGATCATAACATGTGCCATGTTAGGCCTTCTCCTTGACGTAAAACTCTGAACCAGCAGTCAGGTACTGACGCCAGTCCTCTGTCCCTTCTGCACCGGCAACGGTCGCGCTTGTTGCAATCAGCAACTGTACGACAGCCGTATGCGCACCCGTGCAGTCACTTACATCAACGGCAGAGGTCGGGTTTTGTTGTAGCCAAGGATGAAGAATATCGACATCTGTGATATCGATATATCCTTCGAGCAACGCGCAATCGTCATTCAGTGATATTGGCATTCGATGATCTCACTCAGGTTCAGGGCCAGTAGGATCGAGCCATCCCCCAAGAGCGCCGTCCCAGAGTAGCACTGATAGCTGCTCAGGACGCCAGTCATGGGTTTGATGATCGCATCAACACCGGGGTGGAACTTGTCCACAATCAGGCCAGACTCGCGGCCGTCCACGTCCACGACCATGACGCTCAAGATGTCGTTGTCCTCCACATCGGGACAGGCAAACAGGCTACGCATCCGAACAAGCGGAATAAGCCGATCCCTAAGAACCACCATTTCCGCGTTGCGGTGGCGCCGGATGCTCGAAGACTTGATCTTCTGGCTCTCGACCACACGGTCGATTGGTACGCCATAGAGCCCGTCGCCAATCTCGACCATCATCAGGCGCTGCACTGCCATCGACAAAGGCAGCTTCATCGTGATTTTTGTGCCACGTCCCTTTTCGCTAAAGATCGAGATATTGCCACCAATGCGCCGCACCATGCTGGCGACCGCATCCATGCCCACACCGCGACCGGACAGGTCCGACACTTCGTTCTTGGTGGAGAGGCCCGGCAAGAACACCAATTGCAACGCGTCGGCGGGGGCCATGTTATTGACCTTGTCCTGATCGACCAGACCGCGCTCTAGCGCTTTGGCGATCACTGCATCCACGTCGATACCCTTACCGTCGTCCAAGACCTCGAGCACAACGCTTTCTTCGAGTTGGTAGGCTTTGACCCGAATGGTCCCGACGCGTGGCTTGTCAGAGGCTTCGCGAGTCACAGGGTCTTCGAGCCCATGATCGATCGAGTTCCGGATCAGGTGGACGATGGGTTCCGCCAACTCGTCTACGATGGCCTTGTCTGCCTCGGTGTCTTCGCCTTCGACCACATACTGAATTTCTTTGCCCAGCTTGCGGGACATATCCCGCACCAACCGATTGAAGCGCGACAGGATCGTGCTCATCGGGACCATGCGGATCTGCATAATGGCGGACTGCAATTCTTCGGAGATCCGGTTGATCGTGTTGTGTTGCGCTTTGATCTCGCGCACCAACTCTCCGGTTTCGTCCATTGTCTCGGCCTTCTGCGCGAGAAAGGGCATCGCGTTCTTGGCCACGATCAACTCGCCCGCAAGGTTCATCAGAGCATCAATACGTTCGCTACTGACCCTGAGATGCGAGTTGGCTCGGGTTGGCGACGCAGTCTGCTTGGCGGTCTCGGGTTCTTCGGCTGGCTCTTCTTCGACCGTCTGCACAGGGGCAGCTTTCGGCTCTGGCTTGCGCAGGGCCGCCCCCAGCAGGGTCATCCATTGTTCAATCGTCGCACGCGGGTTGTCGCTATCCAGTTCAGGCGTCAGCTCGATCGAAACCGCCTGCGCCACACGCTGCAACACGACAGCGACACTGGCCGTGCAGTGATCCTCTGCCGGGCTGGCCTGGTCCGAAGCAAGCAAACTTCTTTGCGACACCAGCAGTTGCTCGGCCATCGCGCGCAGGCCTTCGTCAATCGCGCCCTCGGTCGAGCCCTCACCCGCAGAGACGATGACTTCATAGGTCACTTCATCACTGACATAAGAGAAATGGGCTTCCAGTTCGTCTTGTGGCGCAGTGCTCACCAACCGGAAGCCGATGTGTAGCAAAAAGGGATCGAGGTCATCAGAGGCTGGCCACGCCTTGGGCGGTACAATTTTAGACCACACCAAACCGGGCGTGCTCTGAACCGTCCGCAATGGATCATCACCCGAAAAGAACGCGTTCTCCGAAGGCGTGTAGGTGACCAAGGTCACGGCCCCAGCGACGGGCAGCGCGGGCACGTCCTCTGGCCACGGCAGCGCAGTGTCTTCTGGTGCAGCTTCTGATAGCTCGGGAATTGCCCCGATGCCTGGCGCGTCAATGAGGGCGCGCAGGCGCTGGCTCAGGGCATTTCCGATCGCTTCGGCGTCGTCATTCAAGGCCTCTTGCGCCTCGACTTGATCCAGCCAGTCCACACAGCGATCCAACATCTCCAACAGGACATCAGCCACGTCAGAGGTAAAAGGGACATCTCCCGCACGGATCGTGTCCAACAGATCTTCGCCTGCGTGCACAGTCTTGGTCAGAGGCGAGAACTCAAACAGGCCCGCGGCGCCTTTGATCGTGTGGACCGCACGAAAGAGCTGGTCGATCTGTTCTTTGTCCTCTGCGTTCTGCTCCAGATCAAGGAGCGACTTAGAGGCCGCTTCGATCAGGTCGCGGCTTTCCGCGACGAACTGGGCAAGAAGTGCGTTCATTGAACCTCTCCTACCGTGAGCAGCGTCAAGAGCTGCGTGATGTCTGCAGGGCTCGCTGGTTTCACCAGATAGTGGTTTGCCCCCGCCGCAAAAGCCTTGTCCTTGTCCACCAGCTGCGCCTCGGTGGAAATCATGACGACGGGGATTTGACCCAACGTGTCAGAGGTCCGCAACGCCTTGACAAAGGAGTAGCCGTCCATGACTGGCATGTTCACATCGACGAGGATCAGGTCGACCTCGAATTCCAAAGCCTTTTCCAACGCTTCAACGCCGTTCTCCGCCTCAAGGGCAATCCAGTCTGCTTGCTCGACAAGGGATCGGTGATACATCCGCACAGTGGTCGCATCATCAATGATCAGAGCTGTGTTGTGATGAGCAGTCATGCGCTTGGCCTTTGGTAGACGATTGCTTTGGGGAAACGACGCACCTCAAAGAGTGAGGTCATCCGGCTGATGCTCTCGGAATGTCCCAGAAACAGGTAGCCGCCCGGATTGAGGGCATCGAACAAGGTATTAATCGCCTGTTGCCGCGATTTATCGTCAAAATAAATTAGCAGGTTCCGGCAGAAGATCACGTCATAGCCCCGCAACGCGCGCCCGTCCTCGCGGTTGGACAGGTTGGTCTTGAACAGGTGTACCGCCTCGCGAATGTCATCTGAGATCTGGTACTGGCCACCCGGCATGGTGGTGAAATGACGGCGCAGTACGTCAGGCGGCAGATATTGGATGCTGCGACGGTTATAGATCCCTTCCCGCGCTCTATTGAGAACATCTGTATCGATATCCGCCCCTTCGAGCTCCACGTCATACTGGTTCAGTCCGGGCCAATTCTCGATCAACTGCAGTGCGATCGAATAGGGTTCTTCGCCGGTGGAACTTGGCAGCGACAGGATGCGGATCGGCTTGGTACGGCGGCGATCACGCCCTACGATCTCCGGCAGCACATCCCCGGTCAGGGTATGGAACTGATGGTCCTCGCGGTAGAAATAGGTCTCGTTCACCGTCATTACGTTGACGATGTTCTGAAACTCTTTCTGGCTGGACTCAAAGCGGACCGAGATGAAGTAGTCACGGAATGACTTTGACCCGGTTTCTTCGATCCGTTTCAGTAGGCGCTTATCGACGAAATATCGCTTGCTATCATCGAACTCGATGCCGGTCTTCTTGTAAAAGAACTCCCGAAAGACATCAAAGTCCTCTTTGCTCAGTGCGGTTGTGCTCATATGGGCTCCTCCGCATCCAAGCGAATGATGCGCGTGATCGCGTGATCAATCGCGAATTGGATATAGGGATCATAGGCAAAGCGTGATTTGGTCTCTTCAAGCGTTGGCAGGTCCTCCACGCTTCCGATCTCGCAAAGACGGTCAACAGCGACACCGACAACGTTCGGGTGATTTTCGCGGGCCAGCAACGCCCGCAACCACAGGTGCGCGTCGGGAATGGTCAGCAATCGGATGACGTCCACCGCCATAATGCGCATGTCCGGCTCGCTCTCATTGAGTAAGGATTGGATCTTGAGCGCGGATTGCTCGGGCAGCTGTTGCAACGCATAGACAGCTTCGTTCCGGCGGTCAGCTTCGTCACCGCGCAGCTGTTCAATAAAGAAATCGACCACATCATCAGAACCGATGGCAATCATCGAAGAAACCGCTGCCCCACGCACCGATTGCCGCTCTTCTTGGCGCAAGCAGCCGGCTAGGACATCGACGGCGCCTTCTTCACCGTGCAGGGCGACAGCCGCCTCGCGGCGCTTTGCCGCTTCGGGATGAGCGATTTGTTCCATTGCGTCCTCGACGCTCAGGGCATCCGCTACGGGCGCTTTGCTCTGGTTCTTCTTTAAGAGCATTGCCGTCTCCTCGCAGGTATCGTGTTCTCGGTCCAACGCAGCAATTCGCCCGCAATCTTCTGAACAGGCAAGACACAGGTTGCACCGCCCTTTTCAATCAGTTGACCTGGCATCCCAAAAACCGCCGCGGTTTCTTCGGACTCTGCAATTGTCGCGCCACCTTCCTTGTGGATGCGCGCCATTTCTTCGGATCCGTCGTCCCCCATACCCGTCAACATCACGCCAATCAGCTTTCGGGCTTCCACATGATCCAAGGCACTGTCGACCATCCGGGACACACTGGGGTGCCACACATATTTGGGATCAGAGGGCACGGTTTCGGCGACCAGCCTTTTGAGCTTCCTGCGCACCACAACGTCACGGCCACCCGCCGCCAAGTACACCGTTCCCGGCTGCAAGGGGCAGGTCTCGGACAGTTCGACCACGTCCACGGCACAAGCCTCGTTTAATCGATGAGAGAACGCCGCAGTAAACTTGGGCGGCATGTGCTGCGAGATCAGAATGGGCAAGGGAAAGTCCGCGGGGATGTCTTCCAGAATGGTCTGCACAGCCCCCGGCCCGCCTGTCGAACTGCCGATCAGCAGGAGTTCTGACGCGGCACAGTTTGGAAAGCGCGTTCGCTGCGCCGGAGCAGCAGAGGCTTTCGAAACACGAGGCTTCGCCCCCGCTCGCATAGACCGACGCGTCCGCGCGCGGGTCTGCGTTGCCATACGGATCTTGCGCTTCAACTCATCCATGACGCTACTCATGTCGACCGACACGGTCCCGTCAGGCTTGGCGACAAAGTCCACAGCCCCAAGTTCAAGCGCCTCGAAGGTCGCCATCGCCCCGCGCTCTGTCAAAGAGGACAGCATGATAACCGGACAGGGCCGGATTTCCATGATGTGTGCTAGACATGTCAGCCCGTCCATCTTGGGCATGTTGATGTCCAAGGTAATGACATCTGGCTCGAACTGCGCCAGCTTATCCAGAGCGTCTTCGCCATCACGGGCGAATTCGATCTCTAGGTCGTCCTGATCGGCGAAGTTTTCGCGCAGGACACGCCGCATCAGAGCGGAATCCTCGACGATCAGAAGCTTCATGTTGCGGCCACCTCTTCTGCGGCAGCGGCCAGTTCGTCGGCGTCAACGACATCGAAGGCACCACTATCCAAGACCAACACCATGTTTGTCCCGCCGTGTGTCTTGGCCACATTTTGCACGTAGCGGGCTGCTTCGGAGTTCAGCGTCGGCGGGGCCGTCAGTTCTGCCGCAGTCACGGTCAGGACCTCGGTCACGCTATCGACGATATAACCCGTCAACATGCCCTGAACGTTCAGAACGATGATACGCTGGCGCTCGCTCCGTTCGCACGAAGCTAGATTGAAGTACCGGCGCATATCGATCACCGGCATCACCATGCCGCGCAGATTGATAAGCCCTTCGACCTCGGCCCCGGCATTTGGCACGACCACGAAGCTCTCGGGCAGACGGATGATTTCCTGAACCGAATGGATGCTGATCCCGAAATTCTCTTGGGCTAGCTTGAAAACCACCAGTTGCTCGTCATCGCTGAGGTGCTCGTCCCCTGCCCCATGCATATCGTCGTCCTCCAACTGTTCAGGATTTACATCAATGGTCGAGGCCGCCAGCGCCTCGTCTTCATCTTTCAGGTTCAGACCGCAGAAGATCTCTTTGGCCGACAGAACAGAGATCAGGCGTTGCCCGCTGTCGAGTTTGCAGATGCACTCTATTTCGTCGGAGCCATGACGTTTGATCCCGTCAGGCACGTCCTCAATGAACTCGTTCGAGATGCGCAGCACTTCGCGCGCGCGGTCGACGATGACACCAAAGCGGCGAACGGCGCCCTCGCTGTCCGGTATCTGCAAAACGACAACGCGGTTGCTGTCATTGGCTTCTTCGCGAGCAACCCCAAGACAGGTGCGCAGGCTGATCAGCGGCAGAACCCGGTCACGCAGGCTGGTCAAACCAACCACAGCATCCGGAGAATTCGGCACCTCTGAAACCATCTCGGGCACGCGAACAATCTCGTCTACATCCGAGAGATTAAAGGCATATTCTTCTTTGCCTATGGAGAGGGACACGATCTGCAACACATCGTCGTCAGACCCATCCGATCCGCCTTCAGCCGCGTCAAAGCCGCGACTGCCGCTCGCGCTGCTCCCGATGACAGAGCTACCTTCACTCTGGTCTCCACGCGCTTCGAGGTTCGCAAAATCTGGCAACCTGCTGGGGTCAAACAGCTGTACCAGATCATGATTGCCTAGGTTCTTGACCACCCCCGTCAGCAGCTCCGACGCGACGGTCTTCTCGATTGCTTCGGCATCCTCGATCCGGTCCTCTGGCACGTTCAGAACCTGAGCGACCCGATCCACAACCAGACCAACCTTGAACTTGTCTTCGACCACGATCACACGAGAGGCGTCACTGGTCTCTGGCGCGGCAACCCCCAACATCTTGCGCAGGTCGAACACTGGCAAGATCTCTCCGCGCAGGTTGGCCAGACCCAGCATCGTGGTTGGCGTCATGGGAACCCGCGCCAGTTCCGGCACGCGGATGATCTCTTGGACCATTTCGATCCCGAAGCCGAAGAGTTCGTCTCGGATCAGAAAACTCACATATTGCAGAACAGAGCCGATCTGTTCCTCTTCCGCATCAAGATCGGAAAAACTGCCTTGATCATGCTGGCTCATCGTACCTCTCCAGATTGTAAACCCGGTCGGAGCCCCTGCACACAGAGCGCTCCGTCCAAAGGTGATTAGCCAAGCTGAAGCTCGTCAGCGGATGCAGCGATATTATCGATCGCGATGGACAGCTCTTCTGCGCCCTTGCCTTGCTCGGTCGCGGCAATCGAAGCTTGGTTGGCCGCAGTTTGCGCCTCTTCGGCGGCCGCAGCGATCTGTTCCATGCCCTGCTTTGCGGTCGACACAGCCTCGAGGATTTCGTCGGCGGAATTGACGATATCTTGGTTGCCGTCGAGAACGATTTTCATATCACGTGCGACGGTTTCCAACAAAGACGTGGTTGCCTTGGCCCGCTCGACTTCCATCAGGGCTGTCTCGGCGGTCTCTGTCAGGTCGGTACGCACAATCGCGATCTGGTCCTGAATACCTTTGACCATGTCTTTGATTTCGTCCGCGTTCTTCTGCGCGTCCTCGGCAAGGTTCTGGATGTCTGTCGACACGACAGCAAACCCCTTGCCATATTCACCAGCGCGCGCCGCTTCGACGGCACCGTTTACCGCGAGCATATTGGTCTGGATCGCCACGTTCGCGATCGCATCCACGATTTTGTCGATGCGGCGGCTGACAACATCCAGTTCCTGAATTTCGGAAACCGAACGCTGCCCTGCGGTCATGGCTTCGCCCACACCATTGATGATGTTCTCAATGGCCGTCCTGTTCTCGATCAGCAGGTCACTGATCAGCCCACCTTTTTCGAGCGCCAGACCTGCGTTCTCTTTGGAAAGCTTGGAGTTGCTTTCGATCTGGGTGATGCCGGCAACGCCCTCTTCTACAGCGGATGCCTGTAGGGTTGCCGTGTCCAGGATCTGGGAAATCGCTGTGGCAATTTCGGTGCTGGCGCGGTTCAGTTCTTCGATGGTCGCCGCCAGTTCTTCTGAGGCAGCCGCCATTTCTTCTGACGCTTTGGTGATGTCGCTGGCAGTGCTCAGTTCTTCGGCAATCTCGACCAATTCTGTGGCCGCGCGCTCTGCCTCGGACAGGGCCTGGTTCTGCGTTTCAACCGTCTTGGACGCCTGATCTGCGCCCGCCGACTGTTCTTCGGCTGCGGCGGCAATCTGCTCGGCACCTTTTAGGGCTTGCTCAGCGGCAGCGCCCATTTCGTTCGCGTTACGAGAGAGAATTTCTGCGCCGCCCGTGATCGCCGTCATATCCTCTCGGATTTTTTCAAGGTTCGAGGTCACGGAACGGCACTTCTCGACCTCTTCGGCTGCGGTGTTGGCAGCGGCATCGACGTTCCCGGACAGAACGCTGGCCTTTTCTTGGATGTTCCGGACCAGCCCATCGATGTCGGTCGCGTTGCGCTCTGACGCTTCGGCCAATTTGCGGACGGTATCTGCAACGACTGCAAATCCTTTGCCGTGTTTGCCAGCCCGCGCAGCTTCAATCGCAGCATTCAGGGCCAACAAGTTGGTCTGGTCGGCAATGCGGATCACCTGATTGACCGCTTCGATAACGCTTTGGGCCTGGTTCTCGAGGTCCTGCATCAGCTTGACCGAAGCGAACTGGCTCTTTGCGCTCTGATCGACACTGTTGATCAGGTTTTTCACGCCCTTGTCTGTCTCGACGAGCAGCGTTTGCAGTTTCTCGGTGACTTCTAGCGAACTTTTGGCGGCTTCGGCCTGCAGACCAACGCGGCGGTTGACTTGCGTCATCGATGCTGCACTTTCCTCGCTCGCGGATGCTGCCTCGACGGCGCCTTTCGCGATCTGAGACATCGCTCCGGAAAGCTGCTGCGTTGCGGCGCTGGACTCTTGAACTCCGGCGCTCAACTCTGCACATGCTGCGGCGATCGCATCTGCAGTTTGCTTTCGCTTGGCCACAGTGCGCGCGCGCTGACGCTTCTGGTCAACAGCACCAGTTGCAGGTTTCGAACGAGTGGTCGGAGTATCATCGGACCCCGAAGCTCCTGCTGAACGAGGTGCCGAGGTTCCAGATTTTTGCTTCACAAGCGCCATAAGTGTATCCCCTGGATGACGTAAACGGAAAGAGGTGGCGCCGTGTTTGGTCTTATCACCTGTCAGCAGATTCAACGCCAGAGGATGCAATTAGTTAATAAATCCTTCTGAAAGATCGCAGTGAAATTCGATAACGGGCAAGTTTCTGAAGTATTAACCCCTGAGGGGCATCCATACCTTGGTATGCGCAATCATGAATTCGAGCCAAGCGGTCAAAAACAATAATTATTGCAAGAGCTTGCAGCACCTTTCTCCTGCAGAAACTAGAATTTCTTATTGTACACCAATTAATTGCGATTAAGGCAGCAGGAATCCGGAATAGAAATTCAATCAGGCCCAGTGCCTGAGACTTCACTCTAAAAACGAATTCTGTTTTCCATATGTGAATTGAGGTTTTTCAACTGAGGTCTCGCTCTAAAACATGCTAAAATCGCAAAGGCGATCAGAACACCCTTAGGCTTCTGCGCCCTTGCGACGTCCTTCGCGCCATTTCGAAGGGGACCGCCCCGTCACTCGCGAAAACTCGCGATTGAAATTCGACTTGCTGGCAAAGCCGGAAAGCATCGAGATCGCAAGGACCGTATCGCCCGTGGTTTCTAACAGATGGCAGGCATCCTTGATCCTAAACTCATTGACGAACTGCGACACGCTTTGACCGCGATGGCGATTGATCGCGTTGGACACCCGCCGATCAGGCAGGGCCAAACGGCGCGCCAACCTGCGCAAGGTCAGTTCTTCGTCGCGATGCAACGCCTCTGTGGTGAACAGCCCTTCGATGCGTGCGATGATCTGGGCATCTTCGTCCGTCGACGTTTCCACCTGTACAGGCTCTGATATGGCACTGTCTGTTTCTGTCGCCCGACCTGTGGTCGCGCATAAACCAATCACCAGCACTGACAAAGATTGCGCGACTCCGACCAGCAGCGGCACATGCCGCCCACCCTGCCAGATAAAGTCTGCCACGATCGCCGCATCAATCATCCCCGATGCTATCAATGCAGCCGCCGTCAACATCATGGCCCGCGTGATCCTGCTTGCATCCCCAAGCGGCGACAGGACCAATCTATCTTGCCCACGCGCACCATAGCGTAGCAAAGCAAAGCCAAAAGCGAGATATGTCAGCATGATCAACCCGTCCGCCAAATCGGGCGCAATCGCCGTGACGCACCACACCGCGCAGACCACCGCCAGCGGCCATATGTCTCGACCCCGGAGTTGCCTCGACAGACTGCGATAGGCAAGGAAGACGACCACTGGTGGGAGCGGCGCAAGAAACGCACTGGGCCAACGCGCCCAATCCAGGCCGTACCCCCAGCGCAAGGTCACCAACAAGGACTGCAGTGCCAGCAGTATGATGACCCCGAGAAACAGTTGATGCGGGCGTTGGTGCAGGTCTTGGGTCCGCACGAACCAAAGGCAGGCCAGACACAGCAGAAAACAGGCAAAAAGAGGAAGCGGAACAAAGATCATTGGAAATAGCTTTAGGTCTCAATGACCTGACCCTATCCTGAAACGCGATCTGGCACGACCTAAAACGCGTTCGAGGACGCTTTGGTAGGATCATTCGGGCAAAACCGTCACAAATTTCAAACGACGGAGAGCCACCATGCCACGCTTCACCACCCTTTTGAGAACCAGCGGCTACGCTATTGCACTCGGGCTTGTGACTTGGGCCGGATACGAACTGACCCGCCCTGCCTACACCGGGTCTTCAGGTATTAAATATGGCACAGCACTTGCGCCGGTTCGCGACCAAAATCTCGATTTTCACATCTGGTACCCTGCGACTTCTGGCGGCAAAGCGGTCACCGTTGGCGGAAATGGCGTATTCTATGGCACCCCTGCGGGACGTCGCGCGCCCCACCAGAACGGCAGATTTCCGACGATCATCATGTCACACGGCGCTGGCGGTAATGCCGGGCAGTTTGGATGGATCGCTTCGAAACTGGCCGAAGCCGGCTTTGTCGTTTTGCTGCCGAACCATCCCGGGACGACTTCGGGTAATGCGTCAGCCGAGGCCGCAGTTCGGGTATGGGAGCGACCCGCAGATCTGACCGCGGTGCTGGATGAAGCGGTAAACAACCCGGCGGATTACCCTTATGTCGATCCACAGCGGATCGGAGTGCTCGGGTTCTCTGCCGGGGGATACACCGCATTGGCCGTTTCCGGCGCGCGGGTTGATCCTGAAAAACTACAGCGTTTTTGTGACGGGTCAGATCACGGTATGTCGGACTGCGCCTTTCTAGCGCGCTACGGGATCGATCTGCACCAGATGGACCTCTCTCCCGCCGCTCAGGATTTGCGCGACCCTCGGATCAGCGCGGCAGTCGTTATCGATCCGGGAATTGCGAGCACCCTAACGTCTAAGAGCCTGTCCAAGATCGATATCCCCGTCAGCCTGATCAATCTAGGTGACGAATCCATCGTCCCCGAAGGCGTCCACGCCCGCAAGATTGCACAGACCATCCCGACCGCCCGATACGACACCATTCCCGACGCCTTGCACTTTAGCTTTTTGGCAGAGTGCAAACCGGCGGGCGCGTCGATCCTCGAAAGGGAAGGAGAACCGGATCCCTTGTGTTCAGACGCCGGGGGACGCGATCGCGGCGCCCTTCACGCTGAGCTGGCTGGCAGGATCATCGCCGCATTTCGCAGGGATTTGGTCGGCATCGACTTAGCGGGCGCTGCGATTCACTAGGCTGAACCTCTGCGCTTCAGAGGGTGTCAGTAACGCGCATTGACTTGGCTTGGGTTGTGGAGTTCGATTTCCTTCACGTCGTCTCGGAGGAGGAGTTGAGACCGATGCACACCCCAAGTTTACCCCACTGCAGCAGCTGCGGGGCCTGTCGATTTGCGGCGCTGACACCACACGCATGGCAGGCGCTCAGATGACGGATATATTGCTGACAGCGTTGGATACCGATGGCGTCCTGCGTCTGACGATGAACACGCCCGCCAAACGAAACGCCTTGTCCGAGGACATGCTGGTCGCCCTGTCGACAGCCTTGGGCAAAGCCTCGAATGACCCTGCAACCCGCGTCATTGTGCTGGCAGCGCATGGGCCAGCCTTTTGCGCAGGTCACGACCTGAAAGAATTGACCGCCGCACGCACCGCCCCCGATCGCGGCAGAGAGGTGTTCGCGCGGATCATGACGCTCTGTTCGACTGTTATGCAACAGATCGTCAACTGCCCGAAACCTGTGATTGCCGAAGTGGGTGGCATCGCCACGGCGGCGGGCTGCCAACTGGTGGCCAGTTGCGATCTTGCTGTCGCGTCGCACACCGCAACGTTCAGCACGCCTGGGGTGCATATCGGGCTCTTCTGCTCGACCCCCATGGTCGCGCTCTCGCGGAACCTGTCAAACAAGCACGCGATGGAAATGCTCTTGACCGGCGATATGGTGCCAGCCGCCCGCGCGGCAGAGATTGGCTTGGTCAACCACACGGTGCCAGCGGATACATTGACAGACAACACGTTGGGTTTGGCACGAAAAATCGCCAGCAAATCCAGCATGACCTTGGCCACGGGCAAAAAGGCGTTCTACGCACAGCGCGACATGCCCCTAGCTGACGCCTACGCCCACGCGGCCCAAGTCATGGTCGAGAACATGCTCGCCCGCGACGCAGAAGAAGGCATTCAGGCCTTTATCGAAAAGCGCGCTCCACATTGGCAGGACAAGTAATCATATGACGAACCTTTATAACGACGGTCTCAACCGCAATCCGGCAAACCACCAACCGCTCACGCCTCTGCAATTTCTGGAACGCGCGGCAACGGTTTTCCCCAACCACACCGCCATCGTTCATGGGGCCTTGCGGCGCAATTATGCAGACTTCTACACCCGCGCTCGGCAACTGGCCTCTGTCCTCAGTCAAAACGGTATTTCCCGAGGTGACACAGTCTCTGCACTCCTGCCAAATACCCCTGCCATGCTGGAATGCCACTACGGGGTGCCCATGTGCGGGGGCGTTCTACATTCGATCAACACCCGCCTCGACGCGGCCATCATTGCATTCCAGCTTGATCACGCGATGACCAAGGTTGTGATCGTAGATCGCGAGTTCATGCCCCTGCTGCAAGAGGCGCTGGCTCTGGCCACGGTCACGCCTATCGTCGTTCAGTCCGATGACCCCGAGTTCGACGGCGCCCCCACCAAGACGGATGCCATCGACTACGAGGTTTTTGTCGCAGAGGGCGATCCGAATTTCGCTTGGCTCATGCCCGAAGATGAGTGGGACGCCATCGCGATCAATTACACATCGGGCACCACTGGTGATCCCAAGGGTGTCGTTTACCACCACCGCGGCGCCTATCTGCTGGCGCAGGGCAATGCCCTTACCACCTCGATGGGCAAGCACTCGGTCTATCTGTGGACCCTGCCAATGTTTCACTGCAACGGCTGGTGTTTCCCTTGGACGCTTTCAGCCATTGTGGGCACGCATGTCTGCCTGCGCCAAGTGCGCGCCGAACCGATCTGGAATGCCCTCGCCGACGAAGGAGTGACGCACCTATGCGGGGCCCCTATCGTGATGTCCCTGCTGATTTCAGCCCCAGCCGAGGAAAAGCGGACGCTCGACACGACAGTGCAGTTCTTTACGGCAGCAGCCCCACCGCCGGAAAAGCTGCTCGCTGACATGCGGGCTGCGGGGTTCGATGTGACCCACCTGTATGGATTGACTGAAACCTACGGTCCTTCGGTCGTGAACGATTGGCACAGCGATTGGTCAGCCCTGCCCGCGTCCGAACAAGCTTCGCTGAAATCACGTCAAGGCGTCCGCTACCTACCGTTGGAAAATCTAGATGTGCTGGACCCCGAAACCATGCAGCCCGTCCCACGCGACGGCGAAACAATGGGCGAAGTCATGTTCCGGGGCAACGTCGTGATGAAGGGCTACTTCCGCAATCCCGAAGGCACGGCCAAAGCCTTTGAAGGGGGGTGGTTCCACTCCGGTGATCTTGGGGTCGTGCATCCAGACGGCTACATCCAGCTCAAGGACCGCTCCAAAGACATCATCATTTCGGGCGGCGAAAATATCTCGTCCATTGAGGTCGAAGAAGTGCTGTATCGTCATGACGCAGTCGCGGTCGCGGCAGTCGTGGCCATGCCCCACGAGAAATGGGGAGAAACACCCTGCGCCTTTGTGGAACTGACCCAAGGGTCTGACGCATCCGCCGAGACGCTCAAAGGCTGGTGCCGCGATCACCTTGCTCACTACAAAGTGCCCGGAAAATTTGTCTTCACAGAGATCCCGCGCACCTCGACCGGCAAAATCCAGAAGTTCGTGCTCCGAGACCAAGCCAAGGCTTTGGCAAAAGCCGAGTAACACAGCAATCTGAGCGGTACCTTCCATGCGTGTGCCGCTCAGATCGACAGCCTTTGGCCCGCTCCCCCACAAGAATCCACACTCCAATATGGTGTTTTCCTGCGCCAAACTTGCCTCTCGACACGAGGTTGTATGGAGTTCTTAGACTTGCTCTTGAGGCCGTGACGCGATGCGTTTCGGTCGCTGATTCTGGCCCGCGCCCCAGCCCTGCTCGGTGAGGATTTCCGGATGGGTGGCGGCGTATGTTGGTCCAATGCCTGTGCGACACTTTGTGCGGGCCGCCAAACGCAAAAGGGACTGCTCCGTTTCGGGCAGCCCCAATTCAAAAAACCATGACTGGTTGTTTAGCCGATGAGACCCAGAAAAGATGCCAGCGCCATCGCGCCCACCGCGAGCCCCGCCATCCCGAGATAAAGTCTGCGCGTTACCTTGCGCTGGAACACCAGCATTTCCATGCGGTCATACCCGTAGTGACGCCCGAAGTCCTGATAGCCGTCACCATATGCGCTACGGGCGACGATCACCCGGCTCGCTGTTCCCGCTCTGCTTTCGAATTGTTCACCGTACATGACTGTTCCCGTCCATTACCCTTGGCCACCACTTTCTCAAACTGCATGGGAAATAAGAATATTCTCTTAACGGCAAAGCGGCCGCCCTTCGGCATAGGCAGGCCAGCCCTCAGGATAGCTTACCTAGTCAATCGCACAGATAGGCCAGCCGCAGACCACCCCAATGACGGCCGTTCACATAGATGGGCGCAGAGACATCTTTCATCATTCGGAACTCACCGTTGCCCATATCCCGTCGATAGGCCTGCATCAGGAACGGGCGCGTGCTTTGGCCTGCTGCTAGCCCGACTCGGTCATCAAAAATCCGGCGATTGCGCGCATTGGCACTGTTCCACGCCACATCGCCAAAGCGCTGGGGTTGGCTGAATTTGCGGTTATGAGTGGGAATGTAGCCGTTTTTGTCAATCGCTGCGCTGAAAACCACTTTGCCAGACAGCTGCAAGAGCGGTTCTTGGATATCTGGCAGCACAGCGTCGGTCAGCCCCGTGAAGCGGGTCATATGTTGTAGGGGATCACTACCTGCAATCGGCTGATACATGTCATCAAACATGTCCCGCTCTGTGATCCGCCCCGAAATGACGGCCGCGTTAAAGAGGTCCGAAATCTTGCTTGCGGCGGTTTTGGCAGCATTGATGTAGAGAGTGTCATAAGTTTCCACCCCCATCTGGGCCGTCAGCGCCGTTAGGGTCTCTGCGTCATCGGTCACGTCTGCAAGAGCCGCATTCGCTTTGGCAAGGCTACCTGCTGACTGTTCAACATTGACTGTCAGCGCATCAATGTCCCGCTGGGTGCCAAGAATCGACTCATCAATCGTCGCAGAGGCATTCACGATATCTTGCTGCGCTTCGCGCACCTTGCCCAAGGTGACAGGGATCGCATCGATTTCACCACCGACCCCACTTGTACGCTCGGTGATGGTGCCAGCCAGCCCGGTTGCACTTTGCGCCGCGCTCCGAAGTGCGCCAAGTTCCTTGTTCAATTGCTCGATCGTCTCGCCGATCTCCGCGGTTGCCTGCCCTGCCTGATTTGACAGTTCCTTGACCTCGCCGGCCACCACCATGAATCCTTTGCCATGCTGACCTGCGCGCGCCGCCTCAATCGAGGCGTTCAACGACAACAGGTTGGTCTGCCGCGAAATCCCAGCCACGTGCCGCGAAACACGTGCAACCTGATCCAAAGCCGTCTGAAGCCCATCCAGCTGGGCCGCGATCTTGGTCACCTGTTCGGTCAAATCGCCAACATCAGACACCATCCCGCTCAGATTGCTGCTTGTTTCGGCCATCCGGCCCTCAGCATCTTCGGAGATTGCCAAAGCGCGCTGCGCCGCACTCGACACAACAGCGCTTTGTTCGGACATGCTCAGAGCCCGCTGATGGATGCCGCGAAAGCTCTCACTTTGTTCACGCACTCTTTCGGAGGTATCTCCCACGTCGCCCGACACCGCGGCAATAGCCACGCTCAGGCTGCCAACACGATTTGCAATCTCTTTGATTGCGTCGTTGTTTTTTGCGGCCTCGCTCTGAGCACGATCTGATCGTGGAAACTCTGCGATTTCTGCCATGATTGCCCCCAAATCTTCTCATCCCTTGTGGATCAGAACGACATATGTCGCAAATCATGTAGGCCGATCAGCAATTGGTATGGGTCCATCCCAAACGGATAGGGTCACGTCCGTCAAGGTGGTGTAATTTGTCGGGTGGCCTGAGGTCATGATCAGGCGGCTTTTATGCTGAGAATTGGGTCTGTCTCCTCGTTGTCGATCTGAGCGAATGCCTCGACCATCATGTAGCGGCTGGCGGTTT
>NZ_JBGFGN010000062.1:0-315 GCF_041224595.1 Donghicola sp. XS_ASV15
AACCTCGCTTGCGGAACTCATCAGGGCCAGTGGAGGCAATGCCAAAACATAAACAGGCCGGACAGACGACGGTACTGACGAAAATGACCGCAGAAATCACCAGAAAACACTTGCAATGCAGGAGCCACCCACAGACGCCACTGGCGAAGTGTCACGACGCCGCGGCGCAGCTTCCCCAAACCGGATGAGGTGGGTGGCTCCTGCTCCACCGGCATCGAATGTGCCAAAGTGCAGCTATCAATGACTGCTAGGAAAGGAGCCACTCAATGACAGTTAAGACAGTAGGCCTTGATCTGGCCAAGGATGTTTTTCAGG
>NZ_JBGFGN010000037.1:0-301 GCF_041224595.1 Donghicola sp. XS_ASV15
TGCACCAAGCTATGGACTTTCAGTTGGTTATGGCTTGTTTATTGACGATTGGATAATAGAACCCTCTGTTTTGCTGCAGTATAATGAGTGGCGATACCGCGACATTATGGTAGCAAGCAACGACATGACGCTCACCTTACTCGACTCACTAGAAGATGAAACAGTGTTACTCAGCGGGTTGATATCGGCATCAAAAATCATTGAAATCACATCAGACACGTATTTTCTAGCAGGAGGGATTGTACGCTGGAATGAGTTGTTTCAAGGAGGTGGAGATGAACGCTCAGACAAGTTTATTAGC
>NZ_JBGFGN010000063.1:0-375 GCF_041224595.1 Donghicola sp. XS_ASV15
GAGCTGGTCACTTTGGAAGATCAGCGCAAAGCCGTCAGCGAGCCGAAGTCAGTGATAGGGTAAAACGTCAGGCACTCTCTGAAGCCAATATTCCCCTCTTGGAAATTCCATAAAAGTTTGATCGGTAATACGTTCATAAGCTCTTTGCTGCACTCTTTTTTCCCTACCTTTCCCCTCCCTTACCCCCCTCCCTACCCACCCCCCCCCCCCCCCCCCCCCCCCCCCCCCCCCCCCCCCCCCCCCCCCCCCCCCACCCCACCCCCCCCCCCCCCCCCCCCCCCCCCCCCCCCCCCCCCCCCCCCCCCCCCCCCCCCCCCCCCCCCCCCCCCCCCCCCCCCCCCCCCCCCCCCCCCCCCCCCCCCCCCCCCCCCCCCC
>NZ_JBGFGN010000064.1:0-481 GCF_041224595.1 Donghicola sp. XS_ASV15
GGGGGGGGGGGGGGGGGGGGGGGGGGGGGGGGGGAGGGGGGGGGAGGGGGGGGGGGGGGGAGGGGGGGGGGAGGGGAGGAGGGGGGGGGGGGAGGAGGGGGGGAGAGGGAAGAGAAAAGGAAGGAGAAGAAAGAGGAGGGAAGAAGGAGGGGGGGGGAGAAGGAAGGGAAAGGGGGGGAGGGGGAGGGAGGAGGGAAGGGGAGGAAGGAAAGGAGGAGGGAAGAAAGAGAGGGGAAAAGAGGAGGAGAGAAAGAAAGGGGAAGAGGAAAGGAAAGGAGGGGAAGGGAGGGGGGGGGAAGGAAGGAAGAAGAAGAAAGGAAAAGGAGGGCAGAGAGGAGGAAAAAGGGGAGAGGAGAAAGAGGGGGGAAGGGAGGAAGGGGGAGGGGGAAGAAGGGAAAAGAGGGAAAGGGAGGAAGGGGGGGAAAGAGAGAAGGGAGAAAGAAGGAAGGGAGGGGAGGGAAAAAGAGGGGAGGGAAAGAGA
>NZ_JBGFGN010000069.1:0-3813 GCF_041224595.1 Donghicola sp. XS_ASV15
CAAGTCCTACGACCTGATCACCAGCCCGGCCTATGTGGTTTTGTCCGCCGCCAACGAGTTCCACGACAAGACCACACGGCCGAACCAACTCTGGCAGACCGACTTCACCTATCTCAAGGTCATCGGCTGGGGTTGGTTCTATCTGTCGACAATTCTCGATGATTACAGCCGGTACATCATCGCTTGGAAGCTCTGCACGACGATGAAGGCCAGTGACGTGACCGACACGCTGGACTTGGCCCTGCAAGCCTCCGGCTGTGATAGAGCAACGGTTCTGCACAAGCCACGGCTCCTGTCGGACAATGGCGCCAGTTATATCTCTGGGGAACTTGCCGACTGGCTGGAAGACCGGAAAATGGATCACGTCCGCGGTGCCCCTTATCACCCGCAAACTCAGGGCAAGATCGAGCGTTGGCACCAGACCCTGAAGAACCGCATTCTGTTGTAGAACTACTACCTGCCGGGCGATCTCAGGCAAAAGATCGACGCCTTCGTCGACCACTACAATCATCGGCGCTACCACGAGAGCCTGCACAATCTCACGCCCGCTGACGTCTACTTCGGGCGCGGCCAGACCATTCTGAAACAGCGAGAAAGGATCAAACGAAAGACCATCGAAACCCGGCGCTTGCTTCACCGCAAACCCGCCGCATAATCAGACCAACGAGATGAACCAGACCCTCTCTTAGATTAGGCTGCAATCTGTCCCAAAATCCCTGACGACGGACAACTTCTCCTATTGAGAGTTTCGGACAAGTGGCCCGGACAAGTGACTTGGACCCAACTTGCACCATTCTAAGCTCGAAATTTCTGCGCATGTAGCATGACGTCACGGCTGTCGGCGATAAAAAAGGAACACCTGTAATGTGCGCCATCTTAGAGAAGGTTGTCGCTCTTAAAAACTGGCGAGCTTTTCTCACTCCAATAACGCACTCCTATGAACAGTTGATCCATTTTTCGGGACGTCCTTGCACAAATCAGATCAGGCTTTGCTGCAGGCATGGAAATACCGTGAAGCTCTACAAATCTTTGCTGGCACGCTCATTCCTCCTTGCAAAAGAGCACGCGCCTCTCATGCCTGCATCTATTTAAGGTGATTGGGGACCTCGAGAGCCACCATCTGGGCGAGCTTCAGTCTTCTCTTCAGATCCATCTCGTCGCCGTATACTTCCCGTCCCCTCGCTGACCCAACGCTGTGCCCCATCATTTCTGCACGGTCATCATTGATTAAACCGGTCGACTTCAAACGGCTTTCCCAAGAGTGCCTCGTCCCGCCTGCAGTGTGCTTGCCAGACGGCATCAAGCCGCGATTACGGAGAAACTTATTGATGAGATTCGAATAACTCCGCTTATTACGATATCGCGGAAAACCCTGAGGATGACGTTTCGCTGCAGCAAGCGCAATTCCAACCAAAGGGACCAGGCGGACAGATGAGCCATTCTTGATCTCGCGCTTCTCATCGCCATCTTCAAAGGTGACGCGAAGGTGTGGAATTTCTGCATCCAAAACGATTGCGTCAGACGGCAAATCATGGATTTCAGCTTGGCGACAACCTGTCTCGATTGAAATGAGAAGGATGTCTCTCGCCTCCTCATTCAAGCCATCGAAGGCGCCAGGCGCAAGCCACTTCTCTTTCATCCACTCAACGGGGATCTCAAGTTTACGGGTTTTCTTAGCGTTCTTTTCTCGAATGGAGATCCCAGAGTAAGGCCGCGGCGGATCATCCAGGTCAAGGCTCTCATAGTAATGGGACAGCAACGATGCCATGTTGCTGAAATCCTTATTCGCAGTATCAGATTTCAGTCCTTCGATCTCTATTCGTTTGCGCCACCATTTGCGGTGTGTTTTCGCATCCGCGACCCCCAACTCGAGGACAGGCTTATCTCCACCAAGTGCCTCGATCAGGTTTGCGACCGCACGGTGGCGCGGGTTCCGCCACAAACGCATCTGAGAGGAATTCTTGAGCCTATTGTCATGAGCGCAAATGCGTTCGACTTCAGCCACGAGATCAGAGAGTTTCAGTTGCGGAACATCGACGCCACCAAGAAGCGCATCAGCAACCTTCGAGCTATCTGATTTTTGAAGCATATCGAGACGCTCCAAAATCTCATTCAAAGGGCCGTTTGATAGCTCAGTTGCAGGTCGGTAGGAAACGCCGCGCGATGCGGCCAGTGCCACAGCGGCCTTAAAAACATCATCTGGCTCTCTGGGAGCGCCCATCACAAGTAGAGCGTCCAATTCCGCAAGAATGGCAGCCTCTGCGGCAGGAAGCCGCCTCATCGCCTCTCTTGCACTCTCAGTTCGAAGACTGCGGTGGATTTCAGCACGGGGCTCCACAAGGCGGTATCTCTGCGGGACACGCATCCTCAAATGCCATCGCCCGTTTCGCTGTATTATTCCCGCCATTGATCGTCAGTCTCGCGCCATAGTGTAGAAGTGCTTTGCTACACATTATGCTACACATTTCTCCGCTACAGCAACGAGCAACTTGTCAAAAAATATAATTTATACAAATACTTAATTAAAATCGAAATAGAAGTTGGAATCCCTGTCTCTCCGCCATTTCTGAACTATGGCCTCGGCCTTTGCTACTCGCGCTCAAGCTTCATCTTGCTGCCCGTATCCCGCTTCTTTAATTCGGTAGCATTCTCTTAATACAATGCGGACAGACACTGTTTATTCTACGATCGCTCGGCCTCTGATTGGCCAAGTCATCCCTTGGGATCGCTGCCAACTGGGTAAAGAGATCGTCATCGGTCAGGATGCATCTAGTATGTGCACATGGATCAAAGTAGCCTGACGGTGGTTGGCTATTTGCAAGACGACATTCAAAAAGAGACCCAAGATGAGAAAAACATATGCTGCGATTGTACTGCTCGCTTTAGGAACGGCCGCGCTCGCCCATAGCGGCGTCGAAGACAAGCATGTTATGGCCCGCATGGACGTGATGAAATCCATCGGCGATCAAATGAAGATCGTGGGGGCGATGGCCAAGGGGCAAGCCGCTTTTGATGGCAATACCGCGAACGCGGCTATAGGGCAGATCGCTCAGCTGTCCTCCCAAGTGCCTGCGACCTTTGCTACGCCTGCGACCGACCCGAAATCCGAGGCGCTGCCAGAAATATGGACGGAGTGGGAGCAATTCGAAAAGCTCGCAAATGACAGTGAGATCGCTGCTGCATCAGCCGTCGGCACGATTGCAACGCCAGAAGATTTGGACACAGCGCTGCGGCAGATTGGCGTGACCTGCAAGGCATGTCACTCGAAATATCGCGACTAACCACCTGCACGCAAAGAGTTTTCTGTCTGTTTTTGTCACGTGTCCACCTGAATTTAGAGCAAATGCGCCGCCAAGAACTCGCACATTCAGAGATCTGGCGACGCCACGTGTCATTGCAATGGCGCCGCCGGTCCGGGCGCTTGACTGTCATAGGCGCCCCACACCGACTGATCATAGTGAATGACCGAGCCTGTCAAAACGCCGCTGTCATCGGACACCATCCACAGCACCGCCTTGGCGACCTCTGCCGGATCCAATAGTCGGCCCAAAGGCAATCCCGCACCGGCTTTGGCTTCCCAATTTGGATCGCCGCTTTCTGCCAGTTGGATTGCCCGCTCCTTGTCCGAGGCCATCCAGCCAATATCCAGCTGATTCACGCGGATGCGGTTGCGCTGTGAACGGCGGAGCAATACTCGGCCACGGTAGCGACGGCATAGTGTTGTCGCGGGCGGCGTAAAAGTCGTCCACTTTTGCCCTTTCGGATTTCGGGAGGGCTTGGGGATATACACCGTGGACTTGTATTTGAAGGTGC
>NZ_JBGFGN010000014.1:0-7428 GCF_041224595.1 Donghicola sp. XS_ASV15
GAACCGGCGGTTCCCTAGACGGACAGGGCGCGCTTGCGCGACCTGGCCCAAGGATGCGGGCGGCGTTCGGCTTGACCGAACCCCCCGCCAGTGTGATAGCCGCGCTCGCGCGGGGATCTCGATATTCTCTTGTCGACCAAGTGGCCGCGGGCGCGACCTGGGGGCTGCCTGCCCCCGCAAAAGGCCGAGGGAACCGAGGGAAGATCGTCACCCGAAGGGCCGAGATTTGCGCGTCGAACGGACCATGCCCCCGCGTCGATCCGCTGGCTCGGGACGAGACGGCGGGCGGCGCACCTGGGGGGCAGGGACGGGCGGCGCGGAAAGCTCGGGGAGTGGGCCGGTGCAGCCGGCGCACGAGTAGAGCCTGGTCCTGGGCGGGCGTGTCCTCGCGCTACTGCACGAGGTCACGAACGATCAGGATTTGCCATGCCCGGAAAACAAAGCATCAAGCCTCTTCTGGGCAAAGGACACCAACGCCTCCGCGTCGTTCAGAGCATCGACCGGATCACGCTGCATCAGCGCCGTTTTTGCATCACGCAGCCAAGTCGATTGCGTCAGCTCGATCTCTCTCGGATGGGGCATCTTTTCCTCGCATGGTTGACTAAACCGGCCTGTATATCCATAATGACATATACGGATATACGCAACAGGATATACACCATGCCCGGACTATTCATCAGGGATGAGGCGGTGAACGCGCTGGCTGTGGAAGCGATGAAGCTGACCGGCGCAGAGAACAAAACCGAGGCCGTGCGAGCTGCCTTGAATGCTGCCATTGCTGCCGCAAAGGATCAAGTGCCGCTTCTCGAACGTCTTGAAGCTGCACGGATTCTTGCCGACAAGATTGGTCCCGTCGATGCCGAATATGACGCGAAAGCGGATGCGGATGCGATGTGGGGTGACGCTTGATGTTCATCGACGCCTCCGCTGTCATCGCGATCCTGAACCGCGAACCGGGTTCGGACGAACTGGTCAAGCGGCTCGCGGCCAGCGACAAACGCCCGCTTTTCTCGCCGCTGTCTCGGTTCGAGGCCATTGTCGGATTGGCTCGATCCCGGTCGGGCAAGCACAAGACACCCGATGCGGAACAGATCGACGCCGCGCAAGCGGCAGTCGATCTGTTCTTCACCGAGGCCCGCGCCAAGAGCGTAATGATCTCGGACACCCTTGGAAGCGGAGCATTGGAAGCGGCCCGAACCTATGGAAAGGCCGTAGGGCACGAGGCAGACCTGAATTTTGGGGACTGCTTCGCCTATGCCTGCGCCAAGGGATACCGGGCGGCTCTGCTCTACAAGGGCAACGATTTCGCGAAGACCGACCTAGCCTGAAAGGAACCACATGAAGACCACGGCCAAGATGACCGGGCAGCTCGCGGCTGCGGCGGTGGCCCTTTGGGCGACTGCCGCCAGCGCCGAGGATACCCCGAACGATTGCGACCTGGTGCAAGCGGCGATGGCGCAGATGATCCAAGCCAATATCGGGAATATCCGCGCAACGGGAAACGCCCTGCAAAGTCAGGCGGCAGTCCTCGCCCGTCTCGCGAAGACAGGCGACGATGAAGCCTTGGCGGCGGCTGAGGCTGTTACGGAAAATCTGGGCGCGCTTCGTGTCCCGGCAGGTGCCGAGATAGCCGAAGGAATGCAGGCGCTTCGCAGGCTGTGCCCGGAGACGGGCACGACGACAGAGTAAGGGGGCTGTCTGCCCCCGCGCCTGGCGGCGCTCCCCCGAGGATACTGAGGGGAAGATGAAAGGCGGGAAGGCCAAGCCCGAAGGGCCTGGCCGTCGCTGCCGCCCTACTCGGGGCGGCGCTTGATGGTGACACCTACCTTCAGGATGCCGAGGTTGATCGAAATCGTGAGGCTGAGGTCGATTGCGCGCAGCAGCTTGCGGATGGCACGGAGCCGACGAGCGGCGATGCGACGGAGCTGGATAGAACGCTTGCGAATGAATTTCATGGTCTGTCTCCTGATTGAAAAAACGAGGCTCGGTGACACGGCGGGAAAGGCGGGCCGTCAACACGCGCGCAGCGCCCCGGAGGGCTTGGTGTTGACGGCTCGCCGCGCCGTGTAGAGTGGCCGCTGTTTTTCAAGGAGACAGACCTTGCACCTTCGCTGGTGGGTCCAGTGTCGCATCGCCGCTTGTCGGCGGTTCGGAGCCGCAGGTTGCGAAGCGCAATCGGCCGCCCTCTCGATGAGGGCGGCCGATTGGAAAAGGTGGACGCAGCGCCGCGCCCGTAGGGCGGCGGGCCGTCAGGCCCGCCCGGGCGGTCAGCCCGCCTGCCGTGCCATCTGACGGCGGATCGCGTTCGAGTAGTTGTCAAAGCTCTCGGAGCTGAGGGACACGCCGTAGCGGGTTTCGCCGGTGGTCGGGTCTTCCCACTGTTCCTGGCGGATGGTTCCTTCGGAGCGGACCAGATCACCGGGAACGACGTTCTCCTTCGCCCATTTGGCGACGTTCTCGTTCCAGATATTCACCTCGTTCCAGAAAGGTTTCGACTGGAAGTCGCCGTTATTGTCCTTGCGGCCATATTCAGCGGCAATGGTGATGCGCAGCACGCCGTTGCCTTCCTTGAGCTGACCGACCCGCCCGACGATCTCGTATTTGGCGAAGGTTTTCATGATGTGTCTCCTTGGGAATGAGTGTTTCGATGAAGAACGGTCATGCTGGTCCTCGATGCGATCAAACCAAAAATCGGAGGGTCCGCAAAGCGGAAACCGATTTTTTGATTGAAGTGCGGGGCTTTAGCGCCGCGCGGTCGCAAAGAGAGGAACAAGCAATGTTCCGTTTGAGAAACACGGCCCAAGGCGACACAAACGAACCTGATCTGCGCGAATTTCGGTGGCGGTCATAGCTCAAGGAAGGGATCGGGTTGAAAAACCCGGTGCCACAGGATTCAATCGCAAGGACAATAACGGGGACGCTCGAAACCTGGGGTGGAGTGTCTGGCGAGGCATAATCTCAATATGGGCGAAGGTGACGGCGGGCCTCGATCTGGTCAGCACCGGGGAACCAAAGGGCAGAGGGAAGCCACAGGACATGCGAAAGAGACGGCGGGGAAAGCTGAAGCTCAAGAGCTGGCGACGGACAAGGAACCGGCGGATGATCGTGGTTCTTGCGGCGGGTCTGATTGCCGGGGGCTGGCTGTCGATCGACACAAAGTCAGCTGCGGAAACTGTGAACCCTCGGTCGGTCTACGTCATCGACGGCGATACCATAGACCTCAACGGCCAGCGGTTCCGCTTGGTCGGATTTGACACCCCCGAAGTCTATTCGCCTCGGTGCGACTACGAAAAGGCGCTCGGTGATGAAGCCACCAGACGGCTGCGCGAGCTGGTCGCCTCGGGCGAGCTGATCGAGCTGGCCATCCAGCCGGGGAAAGACAGATACGACCGGGGCTTGGCCCGGCTCTATGTCGGCCGCGAAGACGTGGCCGAAACCATGATCTCGGAAGGGCTGGCACGGCCCTATCGGGGAGGAAAGCGAAAGGGATGGTGTGAATGAGCTTTGATTGGGACAGGTTTTTGACTGACGCGGTGACGACACCCACGGGCAAGCGGTGGCTCGAAACTGCGGGCGATTGGGCCGACAAGAAGATCCAGCCTTTCAGCTTAGGCGAAGCTAGAGACTTCGTGGTGAAGGAAGAACGGAAGGATGATTGCGCGATTGATCCGCGAAAAATCGTCGGCACGTCTCATGCAAAATATAATCAGGGCATGACCTGGCGCCAGTTCTTGGGGGCCGGGAAGAAAATCTCGACCAAGCTCGACGTTCTCGAATTGCGACCCGAGTATTACGATGATCCGCTGGCCTTCGATAACGACCCCAACAACAAGTATGGCAACCCTGACGGCTGGCATCTTGCAGAGATTGGCAACGATCTCTTCATCACAGAAGGCAACCACCGAAGCGTTATCGCGAAGTTCCGGGCGCATGAGGATGGTGTGACTTCGCAGCGGGTCTACTCCGTCCTTTCCCTAACGATTTCAGAAGATGCGATGCGGGCTTACGATAGGCTGCAAGCGGCCTATCTCCCCGGCGAGCGCGATTGCGGCCCAGAACGGCGGCTGATTTCCGACGCGAACGGGGTCAAGGTCTACCAAATCCGTGTGCGGTGCGGTCTGCATGTGTTCGGGGGCGCACCTCTGAAAGATATGGAAGTCCATGAAGCGGCGGAGTTCGTCTCGAACAGAAACCGCCTGCGCAAAAAGGTCTTCGACTTCATCCCGAACCTCTATCAAAAAGTCTTCTCCTGACCCTCTCGCTGCCGCGAATGCGGCTCCCGCGCGGATAGCGCCAGTCCTGCCAGGGCGGGGCCTTGTGCCCCGACCTGGGGGGACACCATGAGGCTGAGAAGACAGAAAAAAGGCCCCGCCGAAGCGGGGCCGAGTGTCATCCTCACCACAAGGATAATCGGGATGCTCGCGGCTCAACGCGCTGGCTTGCGGAGCGGCGGCGGAAATCTCGGGGCCTGATTGTTCTGGTTTGGTTCCATCCTAGCACGGGCCATCAGGCGTTGCCAGCGCGGCGGATGATATGACTTCAGAATAGGGCCAGTTGCTCGGGCTGCGGACGGATACCGACACGCCCGCGCGGGTCGATGATCCAGCCTTCGCCATCACGCTCGACACTGGCGTCCGGCCCGTGCTGGTCTATGAAGGCATGATCCGCTTCGACCTTGCGGCTCATGTGGAAATCGTTCGCCATGTGGCCGCTCGGGCGGCGGCACCATACGCCGGGGGCGCGGCCACAGTCCGGGCAACGGACGGCAAGGACAGGGTGACGGTGGGCGGTGAAGTCAGGCATGGGAACCTCCATCGAAATTCGGCAAGGGTGTGATCGGCCATCCGGGCGGCGCGGGGTGCGGTCGGGGCGTAAACGCCCCGACCTCGATTTCATTCCATGCCTTCGGGCAGCCATGCCGCGATCTTGTCGGCCTGCTCGTCGGTAATGCCGAGGGCGCTGCGCAGTTCGTGATCGCCACGGAACAGGGCTTCGAGCTTCGCGGCCTTCTCGCCCTTTTTCAGCTTATCGAAGCCGGTGGCGGTCGGGTGGTCGTCGGACAGGTCCAGAAGGTCGCGCCACAGGTCCGCCATGTAGGGGCCGCCCACGCGGCCAAAGAAATTGGCGGCGGTCGGGGTCCAGACTTCACGGGTGTTGGGCTGCGTTTCCTTCTCGATCAACGCGGCCAACTTCTCGTCACCGCCCCGAAGCTGCGCGGCAAGGAAGCGCACCAGTTCGCCGCGAATGTGATCCGGCCCTTTCTGACGGAACGCGCGGAAGCTCTTGCCGAGGTCCTTGCCATACATATCGCGCGGCGGGTTCTCGGTCAGGCGCTCGTCCAGCGCGTAGCCATCGGCCTCGGTCGTCGGCCAGTTGGGCACGTCCTCGACCGACAAGCCGAACGGCTTGGACCAATAGAGGTTGTGGCTGAGTTGATAGGCCAGCAGGTCGATCAGCAGATCAGGGTCACGCAAGGCGGCATGTTGACGGGCACCGCGCGAGACCCGGCCCAGATCATCGCGGAGTTTCTGGGAAATCGGGCTCTTGGGCGCATCGTCGGCGCTGTGCTGCGACTTCGCAAGAACACCTGCGGCAATCGCTTCGGCTTTGTCTGCCTTGCGGATCAGACCTTCATAGCTCTGAACCTCGCCCTCACGGTCAACATAGATGATAAGACCGGAATGCGCGCGCTGCGTGTCGGTGAAATCGCCTTCGGTGATGGCATTGAGGGTGGCAAGCTCTGCCTGCCCGTCCTCGTCCAGCGCCTCGGCCTCGGCCAGTGCGGCCAGTTCATCGAACCGCTCGGCCTGCTCCGGCGAAAGCTCGCCTTCTTCCTTGTAGATGCGTTCAAAGCCGTTCTCTTGAACGAACCACCAGCCGAGATAATCGGCGTGGTTCACCTCGACCCACTTCCAGCCGTCGCGCTTGTGGCTCTCTGCCACTTCTGCCAGCCGATCCGCGAAAACCGTATCGAGAATGTCGGTATCATCAAGCAAGGTTTCCTCTGCGAACAGGTCGCCGCCGATCCGGCCCCCTGCGGCCTGATAAGCCTCGATGCCAACGAATTTCGCGCGGCGGTCGGTGTCCTTCACAGCGTCGGGCTTCAACGCCTTCTTGATCTGGTAATCAGACCAGTTTTCGCCCCGGCACTTTTCCAGCACTTCCAGAGTGCGGGCCTCGTCGGCGCTGATGGTGAAACAGGCGGCGGCGCTCAGGTTGATCTCATTCGCGGCAAGCGCGTCGATCACGGGTTCGGGCAGGCCCGCCAGCGCAAGGCGGCGATAGACGCTCTTTTCCGTGACCGCGAAGGCGCGGGCGATGACGGCAGGGGTTGCCCCGCTGCGCTCCATTTTGCCATAGGCCCGGATTTCATCGGCGGGGTGCAGGTCGCGGCGGGCTGCGTTTTCAGCTACGGCCCACGCCTGCGCCGTGGTTTGATCCGGCGCGATCAGAACGCGGGGGCTTGCCAGTTCGGGGCGCTCCTGGGCCAGTTCAGGGTGACGCTCGGCCAGCAGTTGCAGGGCGCGAAGGCGACGGCCACCCGCGACGATTTCCGCGCCGCCGTTCTCGTCCATGATCCCGGCAAGGTTCTGGATCAGGCCAGCCGTCCAGATGCTTTCGGCCAGTTCCTCGACCTCGGCGGCAGGCACGTTCTGGCGCGGGTTCATCGGGGACAGGACCAGCTTGGAAAGCGGGAACCGGGCTTCGTCTGCGGTGATGGTGGTTTGCTTGGTCATTGGGACATTCCTTGTGGTGATGTTCGGTTTTGTGTTATGGGTGCCCCAGCCCTTACGGGCTGAGGCGAGGGGGCTTAGATGGCCCCGTGCTGGATCAGGAAGCGGCGTCCGATGCCAAAGTGATCGCCCTTCCTGAGAAGCGCCCAAGCCTCGGCAATGCGGCGCTTCAAAGTGTCATCGCTAATTGTTCTCACCTCCTTTCGGCTTTCTGAGGGTTGGTAGGGGGGGCGTTGTCCGCCCCTCCCTTGGGCCTGCTCGACAGGCCAGCCTCGGCGCGGGGCAGGGAGAAACCCCGCTGCCGATCTCAGACGGACAGGGCCGCGTAGGTTTCCTTGTCCTCGTAGCGGATGATGGGTTCGCCCTGCTCGGTGGTGCCACCCCATGCGGGTCCGATGAAGCCCGCGATCTTTGGGTGCCCCTGAAGCTCGGAACGGGTGCGCGGGTTGGACGAAATGCCGGTGATGCTGGTGCCCATGTCCTCGACCCATTGCTCGATGCAATCGGGATACACGGTGGTCATGCCTTCCTCGGTCGTGACGACAATCTGATAAGCCATTTGTGGCCTCCTTGTGGTGTGCCCCTTCCGGTCTTGGTGCCGAAAATCGGGGCGGGGTTTCTGGCGAGGTCCGCTGCAAGCGGCCCTCTCCTGAAAGCCTGCCTCCCGGCGAGGGCAGGAGGGGGACCCGCGCAA
>NZ_JBGFGN010000025.1:0-893 GCF_041224595.1 Donghicola sp. XS_ASV15
CTTGTCGGTAACCATCTTGGCTGTCCAGAGATCGACTTTCTGCGGGGAACGTTTCGCCATCACAGCGCGAGACGTCATGCCCACGACCAGCAATTTGCGTATGTAGCGATCCCCCTGCTTTGTGATCTTTCCAAGACGTTCCTTGCCGCCACTTGATTTGTTGAGCGGGGTCAACCCCAGCCAGGCCGCCAGATCGCGTCCGGTCCGAAACTGTTTTGCATCGCCGATCGTTGCGACAATCGCCGAAGCCGTGATCGGTCCGATCCCAGGCATGCGCATCAATCGGCGGGCATCCGCACTCAACATGGCATGTTGCTCAATCATCTTTGAGTAGCCGGAAATGCGTTCATTCAGGCCGAGAAACTGGTAGCACTGGACGCCGAGAAGGCCGTTTGCGATCTCCGGCATGTCAGGATGATCGCCGTCCAGGTGGCGCTTTGCGAAGGCGGCCACCGCTTCGATCCCGATGGGCAAGATATGCCCGAACTCGCGCAAGAGACTGCGGATCATGTTGGCCAACTGGGTGCGCTGCCGGACCGCCAGATCGCGTGTGCGGTGGATTGCGAGGATGGCCTGCTGGTCCTCCGTCTTGATCTCGACAAAGCGCATCGTCGGGCGCCGAACCGCTTCACAGATTGCCTCGGCATCAACAGCATCCGACTTGCCGCGCTTCACGTAGGGTTTGACGTAACCGGCGGGCATGAGCTTTACGTCGTGTCCCAATTTGCGCAGCTGGCGACCCCAATGGTGGGACGATCCACACGCTTCCATACCGACCAAACAGGGCGGCAGCCTCTCAAAGAAGGCAAGCAGCTTCTCCCGCTTTATGGCCCTATTGAAAATGACCCGACCATTCTCCGAAATGCCGTGAACCTGAAAAACATCCTTGGCCA
>NZ_JBGFGN010000065.1:0-22970 GCF_041224595.1 Donghicola sp. XS_ASV15
CTCGACTGTCCGCCAAACCTCCTCGCCCACATCTCACCTTTGGGGTGGGCACATATCGTGCTCACTGGCGAATATCGATGGAGGATAAGCACCAACCAAGCCGCTTAAAGGGGGATTCCGCACTCAGCCGCACTCGACCCCCAAAAGAGCTGGGGGCTGTAGTTGAACTGCCCGAAGGCGATCTGGATGGATTTCTCCAAGGACACTTTGGATTCGACCGCGCAAAGTTTTTGCAGGAACTCTTCAAGATAACTGAAGAAGAGTGGCAGGACTGTACTCCAAGGCTCATTCAAGTTGGGGCCGCATGTGACGCTGCGCAACCAAAACCTGGACCTCTGTTGTATCTCTTTGCTGTTGAGTGGCCATTCGCCAACGCTGATGGCCTTAAGGCAAAAGGCGTCAAGGGAGGTGATCCAAAGAAGAACCTTTCTTATGACTCAGGTAGGAAGCCAAAAGAGCTCGAATGGCAATCGCCGGTCCTTAAGATCGGAGATTTGCCGCAAGGTGGGAAGATTTCAGTCTTCAAGAATCTTTCTATAGGACTACCTCCGGCAGAGGCCGAAAAACTGAAAACGGTCTACAGGTTTCGAGAGGAACTAGTTTCTCAACTGACACAAGATTATGCGCGTTACATTTCTCGTCCTGGAATTGTAACGCTGTAGAGATCGGCCGAAAACATCAAGTTATCGGGTCTGATAGCGCCTCACGCATAATACGGCTGATTGTAGATCGGTGAACGCCAAAGATACGCGCGGCCTCGGCCTCCGTGCGCTTGCCAGAGCGCACCATGTCGCGGATTTCCTGTCGTTGGTCGTCAGAGAGCTTCGGCTTGCGCCCCGGGTAACGTCCTTTCTTGCGCGCGCGCTCCAGACCGGCATGGGTGCGCTCCCGGATTATCTCGCGTTCAAACTCGGCGAAGACGCCAACCATTTGCATCATCATCCGCCCTGCGGGCGTGGTCGTGTCGATGGCCTCTGTAAGTGACCGGAATCCGGCCCCAGCTGCGTCGATCTTCTCCATGATAGACAAAAGGTCTTTCAAAGACCGTGAGAGCCGATCCAGCTTCCAAACGACCACAACGTCGCCTTGGCGGAGCTGATCGAGCATCCGATGCAGCTCTGGCCGATCCCAACGGCCTCCGGACGCACGTTCCTCAAACACACGTTCACATCCGCCCGAGGAAAGCGCATCGAGTTGTGCGGCGGTAGCTTGTTCGTCGGTCGATACGCGGGCATAGCCAAAGTTCATACAAATACTGTTGCGCTTTCTTGTTGCTCAATCAAGATAATTCGCAACATAATTTTGCAACAGCCAAGGTAGGGCGTGTCGTATGTTGCGCAAAGGACCGTTTTTTGCCCATGGATTCTGGCAGGGGATTTCTGTCCAGTGAGCGGACAAAACGAAACTTCGGCACATTCGACTTACGTCTCGCCTCAGCTCATGCCTGTTCTGCGCCCTACCGCTCCGGTCGCAGCGGTAGGACACTTTCGAAGCCAGTCGAAAAGACGATCAGGCTCCTCTGGATGAGACAGCCGCTTTAGCGCCGTTTCCTCGAAGCGTTTTCTATATCACTGCAACCCGTAGTGGAAACAACCAGTCGCCTGCGAGAGGGCGCCAGCGCTCCGGTAACGGTGCCTTCTCCGGCTGAAGGCGCTCTATCTCCATCAGTAGACGTACCAAGAGCGACCGGGAAAGGGCATGGCCGAGACAAGCATGGTTTCCCATACCGAAGGTTAGCGGGCGGGAGGATCGCTCGGAGTTGAATTGCTCTGGGTCGGGAAACGCATCCGGGTCATGGTTCCCGGCTGCCCAGACCATAGCAAGAGGTGTCCCCGGCTCGATGACGATGTCACAAACCTCTATGACATCGGTAGTGTACCTCATCGTCAACGGCGTCGGACTTGCCAAGCGCAGGCACTCGTCCGCACAGCGTGAGGTCGGACGAACGGCTTTGCTGTTGGCAAATGCTACACGCATCGCGGCGTCAATTCCAACGGCGATTGTCTCGATCCCGTCGAAGGCGATTCCGGCAAGTAGCTCGACCGTTCTGTCAGCGCCCAGGCTCGATTGAAGGGACGCGACAAATGGAGACGGACCACGCAAGGCGATCTTGCAGAGTTCATTGAGATCTATTGCGCCCACTTCTGCCAAATCGGCCTTGTCTGAACGCGGGTTGGGAGACAGCAGGTAAGCCATTTTCTTGACCGCAGCCTCGCACCGTTGGGCATCCTCCGGAGAAAGCCCGAGAAGGGCTGCCCAGCTAGCGCGGACAATGCGCTCGACCAAGTCGACCCGCAGATCGGCTCTTCCAGGCGCAGCTTGCACAACGCCGCGCACAGCTTCGTCAGTTAATGCCTGAAGTGGAAGCGAAGCGAAGGCAGCGATCATCGCGCCACGCTCCAACCGATGCACCGGGCCCGATTGCGTGAACAGCGCACGGTCCAAAATGCGCCCGAGGACAGGCGCGGCCGACATCGCGTTGGTATCGGTCGCCATTCCGTCAGCAGCAGGGTTGCGGGATAGGGATAGAAGCTCCGCGTGACCGAGTATCGCGTAGCCACCCCAAGGAGCGGTCTGAATGCGATCTCCTGTTCGAAAGTCGCCCGCGAATGCAGCAGCAGCAGATGGCCATCCGTCGAGGCTAGAGAAAGTGTCCAAGGTTTTCATCACTTTGATCCTTAAAAGCATGCCGAAGACCTCGCTATCAGCGAGGTTGCTCAGTGAGTCACTGAGGTTCAGCGCTTAAGGATCGATTGATGCATCAGACCACCTTTCGACAGGTTCGATAGAGGTTACCACCGATGATGTCAACAGGGTGAGGGCTGCGCTTCCGGTCGGGGGTATCAGTGGCCCCCGATCACAGAGTCAGAGGCTACGCGTCCGGCTTCTGATCGAACAGGATCACCCGCCCGTCGCCGCTGCTAGGGCTGTTGACCAGCACGAACGGCACATCAGCCCCATCTTTCTCGTAGATGCAGCGATATTCATCTGGCCGTCGAGTGGATCGCACACCTGATCGTAGCGGTAGCTATAGCCGATGCCTTGATCGATCCAGGCCTCGACACCTGCGGGCGTCACCAAGGACATGGGCTGCCCATCCAGCAACAACGTTTTACCCACGTTGAACACTTCATACATCTTTCGGTCTCCTTTATTTGCTCTGTCAGATCACGTCATAGGCTGTGGCCGTCGCCACGATCCCTGTCCCGCGTGTTTTCATTCTCGTTGTCATCGCGCTCCTGCGCGCGGTCGTTATCCGGTTCCAGCCGCTCACGCGGCTTGTTCAAAACGTCCTTCAGGCGGTCGTTGACAGACGGCTTGCGATCCTCGCGACCGATGTCCTCGGAACGGTCCTGCCTTTGACGCTGGGCCGGGGTCCGCGAGGGTCTTACAGCCTCCTCCCCGAGGTCATTTTCGCTGTACCCGTCCAGCTTGTGAACGGCTGCCTGGCCGTCACGCCCCGCGTCCTTTTCCATAATCTCTTTCAGCCGCTCTCGCGCATAATTGCGGCCTTCCGGCTTCGGCGTGTCGTCCTGGTCCCGTGACCGGTCCACGACGCGCGCCAGACGCTCCCGGAAATCCTCCGGGTTGCGTTCGCCGCGTTCTTTCGAAGTCGCAGCCCTGAGTGCGGCCAGACCGGCAGAGACTCGCCCCTGCCCCGCCTCGCGCTCGATGCCATAGGTCTCCCGCGCGATGTCCAGGCGTTCGCGCATTTCGCGGAAGGCGGCGCGCGCCTGGCGGGCGGCATGGACCACGGCCCCGCGCTCGGTGACAGGGATGTATTCCCGGCCCTGACGCTCGGCCATGGCCTTCGCCCGCCGCTCCATGGAATTGGCCGCTGGCCCCAGCTTCAGCTCGGGGTCGCGGTCCAGCTCCTCGGCGGACAGCTTGTCGCCACGATCCAGCGCCGTCTCGCGCTGCTTCTCAAGCGACCGGTGATCGACACGCTCGACCTCTCCGACACGCTCCAGCGCGCGGTTCTGCAATTCGGCCCATAGACCACGCATCTGCTCGATCTCGACGCCGCCAGTCTTGGCGGAGTCGAGCACGCGGGTTTTGGTGGTGAAGCCCCCGGCTTCCAGCTTACGAGTGGAGGTCAAAACATGAGCGTGGTGGTTGCGCTGATCGCCTTCCCGGTGCGGCGCATGGATCGCAACATCGACGGCCACGCCATAGCGGCTGACCAGCTCCTGGGCGAAGTCGCGGGTGATCTGCGACCGAGCCTCGGCGCTGATCTCGGAGGGCAGGGCCAGCTCCCATTCGCGGGCGGTGACGGAGTTGCGGCGAGTCTCGCTGGCCTCGGCCTCGTTCCAGAGGCGGGACCGGTCCGAGGCCCAGTCCGGGGCGTCCTTCGGGGTCAGGATGAAGGTCTCCTCGATGCCCTGCTTGCGGGTGTAATCGTGGACACGGCCTTCGCGCTGGCACTCGATGCGCTCCCCGACACGGTAGGCTGCCGCCGCCGTGGCGGAGCGCCCGGCGCTGCGTTTGATCGTCTTCACGGAGAGGTGGTAGCTGGCCATGCGCCCTCCCCTCGCCTGTGATGCAAATGCGCCCACGCGCCGGAGCTGATCCGTGCCGATGTCCTGACATTGGCAATCGGATCACCCGTCTTTTCTCCACAAGAGTGCGCCCGGAACCGGCGCGGTCCGAGGGGAAAAGACAGCCCGCTTGAGGCAAGCCAACGGCTCTCCGACGCGCGGGCTTGCCAGTGATCTACCCCCAGATCCCCAGCCTCATGGGGGGCGGGATATGGGGGTAGATCACTGGCGGTTTGCCGGGGGCAAACCCGGTTCGTGTCGGCACCGTCAGGTCCGACGACACGAACCTCCCGCAAGGAAGATGCCAGCGGCAGACCAGCCCCCACCGTGGGGCATCGGGCGAGACGCTGGCGCGACCTTGCGGGACGCGATCCAACCGCTGAGGTTGGGCTGGGATGGTTTGGAAGGGGCAGCGCGCCCTTCCATGTCGCGGCGGCACGCGGCGAAGGGGATGGCCATCGGCCGGGGCCTTGCCCCAGAGAGATCGCACGCAAATCTCGGAACCGCAGGTGGAGAGTTTGCATAAGTGCGCCCTTGTCCTTTACAGGCCTATGGGTAATCGCTTGCAGTTAATCTGGCAACACAATATTCAACTACAGGTAGTTATTTGAGTGGAGCGGGCAGTTGGCAGAGACCGAGCTGGAGAAAGCAGAAAAGCGATATGCCCAGGCCAAGGCCCGGCTTCAGGCTTTGAGGAACCGGGAAGCCACCAGGCAGCGCAAGCTGGATACCCGGCGCAAGGTGATCCTGGGCGGGGCGCTCATGGATCTGGCGGATCGGGATTCCGGGGCCGCTGCGATGCTCGACCGGTTGATCCGCAACCTGCCCCGTGAACAGGATCGCAAGGCTTTCGCGGACTGGGTGGCTCCTACCGGATCGCCCTCCCCTCTCCCACCCAGCTCTGATCCGGAAACACCGTCCTGATGCGGAGCGTGATGCACGTCTTCGGGGGGCTGTTCCGGTTCTTCGGTCGGCTGATATTCACGCCCATCCTGTTGGGCTGGATGACCGGCGCTGTCCTGTTCGGCGCGATGATCGGGTCACTGGTGGCGACACCATTCGTCTTTGCCTTCTTCGACCAGCCGCCCGGCGCAAGCGCATGGCAGTGGCTCGTCTTCGGTCCCTTCATGCTCATAGGCGCTATCTTCGGGTTCCAGTATTGGCGCATGGCTTCGGGCGCGGACGCCTTTTTCGGGCTGACCGGCGACAGCCACGGCTCAGCCCGCTTCGCCAACCGCAAGGAGCTGAAGAAACTCCAGCGGGAAGACGGCCTTCTGATCGGGCGCAACCCGCATACAGGTCGGCTGCTGCGCTATGACGGTCCCGCCCATCTGATCACGCTCGCCCCGACGCGGGCCGGGAAAGGCGTCGGCACCGTGATCCCGAACCTACTGGCAGCGGAACGCTCGGTTCTGGTCATCGACCCCAAGGGCGAGAATGCCCGGATCGCTGGGGAAGCCCGGCGGCGGTTCGGAACGGTCCATGTCCTCGATCCCTTCGAAGTCTCCGGGATGCCCTCTGCCGCCTACAATCCGCTCGACCGGCTGACACCGGACAGCCTCGATCTGGGCGAGGATGCGGCCTCCCTGACAGAAGCGCTGGTCATGGACCCGCCGGGGCAGGTGACGGAAGCGCATTGGAACGAGGAGGCCAAGGCCATCCTTGGCGGTCTGATCATGTTCTGCGTCTGCCACGAAGACCGCGACCGCCGGACGCTTGCCACCGTCCGGGAATATCTCACTCTGCCCCCAGAAAAGCTGCGCGCGCTGCTGGAGCTGATGCAGGACAGTGATGCGGCGGGCGGGCTGATCGCCCGCGCCGCCAATCGCTTCCTCGGCAAGGCGGATCGGGAAGCCGCCTCGGTGCTATCCAACGCACAGCGCCACACGCATTTCCTGGACAGCCCGCGCATTGCCAAAGTCCTGTCGCGGTCGGATTTCCACTTCTCGGACCTGCGCCACCGGATCGCTTCGGTGTTTCTGGTGCTGCCCCCGAACCGGATGGACGCCTACAGCCGCTGGCTGCGCCTTCTGGTGTCTCAGGCTCTTCAGGACATTGCACGGGACGCTGAGGCGTCCGTGAGACCCCTGAGTGGCCCTGCAGACGCTCAGGGGGGCACACAGCGCCTCAGGACGCCCACGCTGTTCCTCCTGGACGAGTTTGCCGCCCTGGGCCGTCTGCAGGCCGTAGAGCGCGCCATGGGGCTGATGGCGGGATACGGACTTCAGCTCTGGCCGATCCTGCAGGACATGAGCCAGCTCAAGGACCTCTATGGCGAACGTGCTGGCACCTTCATTGCCAATGCCGGGGTGCAACAGGTCTTCGGGGTCAATGACTTCGAGACGGCCAAATGGCTGAGCCAGATGATCGGCCAGGAAACTGCCGGGTTCCAGACCGACAGCTTCAAGCCCGGCGACGGTCCCAGCTTCAGCAACAACCTCACAGGCCGCGATCTGCTGACCCCTGATGAAATCATGCAGCTCCGCCCGGAAAACCAGCTCCTGCGCGTGCAGGGCCAAGCCACCGCCGTGGCGCAGAAGCTGCGCTACTACACCGATCCCGAGTTCAAGGGGCTGTTCGTCCCGCAGGACCAGTAATCCGAAGGACGCCTCCCGATGCCAGACCAACCCGCCCTCTCCGACGATGATCTGCGCGAAACGCTCGATCTCATGGCAACTGCTGTCGCCAGCATGTCCGACAGGATCGACGATCTGACCGCCGTGGCGGACAAGCAGATTAAGGTTGCGACGGAAGCGCGGATCGCGGCCTTCGCCGCACGGGACCAAACCAATCCGAAAAAATACGGGGACCTTCTGGGTCAGACCCTCGACAGCCATCTGGGCGCAACCGCAGACGCGATGACCGAAATTGTCAGACGCCTTGGCGTCCAGACGGACAAGACCATCGGAGCCTTGGCCAAATCGGAAGATGACAGGTCCACAGCCTATCGAGCGGTGTTCGAACGGGAACAAAAAGCGGATCGCCTCAAAAGCCGCCTCCCCTGGTTAGGTCTGGGTGCATTGGTTCTAGCCTTGGTGCTGACGGTGACGCTTCCTCGTTTCTTGGCCAGCAACGCTTCCACATGCGGTGTCCTCGGTGCCTCCTGGACCACGACAACCACGGGTGTTGATGCGTGCGTGTTCTACCGGCGGTAATGGGTGAAGCGCTGTCGGTGATCGACTGAGCCTGACAGGCTGGGTGTTATATATGTGTTAGAATCTGTGTTACGGGTGAGTAGATTACTCGTAATCACTTGGAACTTAACAACTTTTTATGATGCTCGGTAACTAATAGCACGAATCTTGGTAACTAAAATCCTGCTTTAGGTAACTGATAACACGAATCTTGACTGTGGTAACTAAAACCACGAATGTGTACCGATGGTAACTGATAACACGAACGCCCTCGCCCCGCTCCTTCCTGATCGTCACCCGCAGCACGACCTTTTCATCTGCGATGTCGCTGACGCCGTGTTGAAGGACGTGATGCAACATATGGAGCATCCGTTCTACTCGCTTTCAAAGAAGCCGGAAACTACGGTCAAGCGATACGAGAATGGCAATAAGTGGCTGCAGATCACGCCCAGCGTGAAGGGCCTAGCAACGATCTACGACAAAGACATTTTGATCTACTGCATCAGCCAGATCATGGCGAAATTGAAGGAAGGCCTTCCTGTTTCGCCCCGTGTTCGGATCAATTCCAGAGAGCTGCTTATCTTCACAAATCGCGGTACAAGTGGCCGGGAGTATCAGTCCCTTCTCGATGCCTTGGACCGTCTTGAAGGAACCCGTATCAGGACGAACATTGTGACCGGAGACGAAGAACAGGTCGATGGATTCGGCCTGATCGACGCTTCCTCAATCCGTCGCAAGCATGGTCTCGATGGTCGACTGCTCTGGTGTGAGGTGAAGCTGTCGGATTGGGTCTTCAACGCGATCCGAAACGAAGAAGTTCTGACCCTGCATAGGGACTACTTCCGTCTGCGTAAGCCCATAGAACGGCGGGTGTACGAAATTGCTCGAAAGCACTGTGGCCAACAGAAGTCTTGGCGTATCACGCTGGCCAAACTGCTTCTCAAGACTGGTTCTCAAAGCCCTCAGAAGCGCTTCCGGCAGATGATCCGGCAGCTCGTAGAGCATGACCACTTGCCGGATTACCACGTTACCTTTGAGGATGACGCCGACATGGTGGTTTTCACCAATCGTGGCACGATGTCACCCACCTCGCTTGTGGAGGGCAGCATTCCGCCTTTGCAGTATGACACCTACGAAGAAGCGCGCCATGCGGCTCCTGGATGGGATGTACGTTTTCTTGAACAGGAATGGCGCAGCTGGTGCGTAGAGCCCCCTCGCAATGCTGATCGGGCTTTTGTCGGGTTTTGCCGGAAATGGTTCGAGAAGCGAGGGAGGCCGTAGGATTAAAAACCGGTAATAGAAATAATTCCGGTTAAAGATTTAAATCAGGTGTTGGATATTTTACCGGTACAGGATATAAATCCGGTAACAACAAAACGGCAGGATTGAGCAATGCCCGTTATCGTCATGGCAAGCCCCAAGGGCGGGGTTGGGAAATCAACTTGCGCTGTACTTCTGGCGTCTGAATTCGCCCGCATGGGAGCGGATGTCACAGTGTTGGACTGCGACCCAAACAAATCTCTGACCAGGTGGGCATCACACGGCATCCCCACAGGCGTGACCCTCAAGAGCGAGATTGGCCGCTCAGAGATTGTTCCAACAATTCGGAGCGCGGACGGCGATGGTAACATCGTTATCGTGGACCTAGAAGGGGTTGCCTCTCAGCTAGTAAGTCGGGCGATTTCCCAAGCCGACTTGGTGATCGTACCGATGCAGCCAACGGCCCTCGATGCAGAGATCGGCTCCGAAGCACTGGCATTGGTGCGAGAGGAGGAAGAGGCGCTCGGGCGTTCGATCCGACATGCTGTGGTTTTGACCAAGACAAGTGCAGCAGTCAAAAGCCGCGTCCAGAAGGAGCTGGAAGAGCAGCTCAGAGGGGCAGGGATCGACGTGATTGAGCCATCCTTGGTAGCACGCGCAGCTTTCTCGGAACTGTTTGCCTATGGCGGCGATCTGACCGCGATGATGAATGATCCTGAGATGATGACAGGCGGTAAAGTGGATAAGGCGTTGATCAACGCCCAAGCATTCGCGGAGGCTGTTTATGAGCGGCTCAAATAGACTTGCAGGCCTCAAGGCACGCCCGAAGGACACGACTGTTGAAGAAGTCAGGCGTGTGGATGAGGTTGGAGAAGCGAGGGGGTTCCTCGACAGGACACCCCGCAAGAAGCCTGGCCGCAAACCTAGCCCTCGCACACATCAGTTGCACCCCAAGGTGCTCCCTGAAGTGGGTGATGCGATAGCGTCCGAAGCTGAAGCTCTCGGAATTACACAGGGACAACTCATTGAGCGCATGTGGGCGGCATACCGAGGCTGAAATCGTCAGTCGCGTGATCCACTGACCAATGCTGCGACGTGGCTCTTGCTATAATATTCTCTAAATGTTCTTGCCTTTAGGGAATATTAACCGCAGAGTGTCAGAAAAATTCCCAGATAAGAACAGAGCGGAACGGACCTGACATGACAGAATTTGAGATGCTGCTGACGCAGAGCGGCTGGTCCATGCCTGAAGCCGCCAAAGCTCTGGGATATTCTGAAGGCCACCTCTACCGCTGGAAGCGGGGTGAGGAAGTGCCGCGCGAAGCTGTAATGAAACTGCTTCGAATGGAAGTGCGCTCAAGGCAACGCCAGGACAGCAACGCATCATTCTCTTTCATTGATCTCTTTGCGGGGATCGGCGGACTGCGCAAAGCCATGGAAGGGGCAGGGGGGCGTTGTGTCTTCACGTCTGAATGGGACCGTTTCGCTCAACAGACCTATCACGCCAACTTCCCGGACAATCGCCCCATCGCAGGTGATATCCGCGAAGTAGACCCTCACGATATTCCGGATCACGATGTTCTTGTGGCGGGGTTCCCGTGCCAGCCGTTCTCGATCGCGGGGGTATCCAAGAAAAACGCACTTGGACGCGCGCATGGCTTTCTCGATGAAACCCAGGGCACGCTTTTCTTCGACGTATTGCGCATCCTGATGCACCACCGTCCGGCAGCCTTCATGCTGGAGAACGTCAAGAACCTGAAAAGCCATGACAAAGGTAAGACATTCGAAGTGATCCGGCGCGCGCTGACTGAAGAGCTGGGCTATACGCTGCACACGCAGATCATCGATGCGGCCAACTTCGTCCCGCAGCACCGGGAACGGATCGTTATGGTCGGTTTCCGGGAGAAAACAGATTTCAGCTTTGAAGGGCTGCATTTGCCGGGTCGGCAGGGCAGGGGTATGCGGGATATCCTGCATCCGGAGAACGGGACTGAAGCCCCTGAGGGGCATTTCACGGGTGGGCCGGATGCAAAGGTTAGTGACAAGTACACGCTCTCAGACAAGCTCTGGACCTACCTGCAGGACTACGCGGCAAAGCACCGGGCCAAAGGCAACGGGTTCGGGTTTGGCCTTATTGACGGTGACAGCATCGCCAGGACGCTGTCGGCACGCTATTACAAGGACGGCTCGGAAATCCTTGTCAGTCGCGGTGAAGGCAAGAACCCACGCCGTCTGACCCCCCGTGAATGCGCAAGGCTGATGGGATTTGATGACAGTTTCAGGATTCCGGTTTCGGATACTCAGGCCTACAAGCAGTTTGGCAACTCCGTGGCCGTACCGGTCTTTGCGGAAGTCGCCCGGCTGATGCAGCCGCACGTCCTGAAGCTGATGGATCAGCCCCGGCTGCAAAAGGTTGGCTGACGTTCATTCTGCCGACGCGCGCCGCCGCAACATGGCGGCGATCCGGGGGAAGGACACAAAGCCGGAGCTGATGATCCGGCGCGGGCTGCACGCCAAAGGATTTCGCTACAGATTACAGGGCAGGGGCCTTCCCGGCAGACCTGACCTTGTTCTGCCAAAACATCACGCCGTGATCTTCGTGCATGGTTGTTTCTGGCACCGGCATAACTGCCCATTGTTCCGCTGGCCGCAAACCCGGCAGGAATTCTGGCGTGAAAAGATCAACGGCAATGCCGGGCGCGATACTGAAGCTCTTGGTCGTCTTCTCGATGCGGGCTGGAGAGTGGGCATCGTATGGGAATGCGCCCTCAAGGGGCGCAGCAAGCGGCCTTTGCCTGAAGTGATTGACTCTCTTTCCCTCTGGCTGTCCTCTGACTCAAAGCAGTTTTGTGTTGAAGGCCAATGGATTGACTGACCCCCTTATTCGTATTCTCGATCAGATGGCAGCTCATGGAGCGACGCGTTTCTACGCTAAGCAGCTCGCTCCGAATGATAACTCCAAGAACCAAGTCTATCTCGGTGGCGGGTTTGGCGCGCTGAACATCATCCCGCATGGTGAGATCGAAGAGGACGGCAGTCAGGTCGCAGGGTCTGTGCGGGATCGTGCAAAAGCGCCTGTGGATTTCTGGTGGATGGACGAACAGGGCATAGCGCCAGCGCCGGATGCTCAGTTGATCCTGTATCCCAAATACCCCGAAGTGCGCATGTCCGGCTTTCTGCGCGGCGCTGCGCGTGCGCCAGCACTGCTGATGCGCTCACGCGATGAAGGGCGGGTGCTGTTTTTCGGGGTTTGCCCGGACGGGCGGGTTATCGGCCATGTTGTCGGTAGCGAGACACCAGAAGCGGCGTCTCTGACTGACAAAGTGGACACGCTGGAAGCCTCGGGAGTCTTCCTTGATCTGCAGTCGCTTCGGCAGAAGGGGACAAGCTCCCGCCAGATGCTGCTCGATGCCCTGCGCCGTATCCACGCCAAAGGCTGGGTGCCTTCACAGAAGATGGGCAAGAACGGCGTGGCTGCCCCCTACAACGCGCGGAATGGCGGCGGATACACCCTTGAGGCGGAACTTGGCATCTCACCCAATGGATACGCGGAGCCGGATTATCTGGGCTGGGAGGTCAAACAGTACGGTGTGCGGGATTTCGTGAAGTATCTTGCGAAAAGCCCGGTCACGTTGATGACGCCGGAACCGACCGGCGGGCTGTACCGGGATGATGGTGTCGAGGCTTTCTTGCGCCGGTATGGCTACCCCGACAAGTCAGGCAAGGAGGGCCGGATAAATTTTGGGGGCGTCTATGCCAGCGGGCGTGATTTTCACGCTGATACGGGCCTGAAGCTGGTCTTAGAGGGGTTCGATCCCGACAAGGGCCAGATCACCAACGTGGATGGGAAGATCGCCCTGATTGACCGGGAAGATGTGGTGGCTGCATCTTGGGGCTTCAAAGGCGTGATTGGTCACTGGAACAGAAAACATGCCAAGGCTGTCTATGTGCCATCCCTGATGCGGGTGCCGCCACCGGAATACAGCTACGGTTCGCGCGTCGAGCTTTGTGAGGGAACGGATGTCCTGCTTCTGTTGCAGGCGCTGGCCTCAGGCGCGGTGTACTATGATCCTGGGATCAAGATGGAGAAAGCAGACACGCCTGCTCCAGTGACCAAGCGGCGAAGCCAGTTTCGGGTGAAACACAACGGACTTTTTGGACTTTATCGAACCAGTCGGCAGGAGCAATTGGTTTGAGCATTCGGACATTTGAGCTTTGCACAACCAGTGACAACTCTATTCGGCTGCAGCATAACCGACGATAATGTAAGTAAGCTTTTGCCACCCATGTTAAGCCGCTAAGGTGGCATACAATTTTGTCACCGTCGGGACTGTTTTACGTCTGATAAATCCAAGGTTCTACACCACATGCAAACAGACATAGACCGACGTTTTCGCCCTAGAGCTCGAATTCTTCAGCATCTAGGAGATCAGTTGATAGGCACTCCACGGCTTGCTGTTTTCGAACTTGTCAAGAATGCCTACGACGCGGATGCATCCCAAGTAGTTGTAGAAATCGCCGGCATAGGATCAGACGATCCCACCATCAGAGTAACCGATGATGGCTCAGGTATGTCGGTGGATACAGTCCAGGATATTTGGCTGGTCATTGCCCACGATCACAAAGAGAAACAGCTCTCCAAGAAAAAACGGACAGAAAAAGGGCGCTTGCCTCTCGGGTCTAAGGGGCTGGGTAGATTGTCGGTTCACAAGCTTGGCAACAAGATCCGCATGATTACCCGTGCGAAGCACGAGCATGAGGTCGTTGTAGATATCGACTGGAATAAGATGATCGAGCATGAGTTCTTGTCTGATGCCGAAGTTGATATCGAACTACGCGATCCAGAAGTCTTTACAGGAGAGCTAACAGGTACCGAACTTCAAATTATGGAGCTTCGCGACAAGCGCTGGACGCGTGGTGAGGTCCGTCGTTTGTATCGGCAAATAACATCGATCTCCTCGCCATTCGGACAGGTTGGCCGAGACGACTTCCAGGCTATCCTGCAGGTCCCTGATGTTCCGCAATGGATCGAGCGGCTACCTGAACCAACAGAGCTTCTGAAGCGAGCACCATGGAAATACACGTTCGAGTTTGATGGCGAGAGTTTCTGCTACCATTACAGCTTTAGAGGCATTCCTGGCATCCAGCGGCAGGCAAGAGACGTTGAAGAGCGACAAGTGTCTCTCTTGGTGCCTCCGCCAGAAGCTGAGGATGACGATCCTCTTTTCAGCGGGAAAGCACAATCCACAAGTCTACGCAAAGTGATCGCTGATATGAAGTCAATCGAAGGGATTGGTCCGATATCTGGCGAGTTTTACGTGTTTGACCTGACTCCACGTATTGCAAAGCAAATGGGTGAGACAAAGCTCATCAAAGACTTTTTGGACGAAAATGGGGGGATACGGGTCTACCGCGATGGCATCCGCGTTTACGATTATGGTGAGCGGAGCAATGATTGGCTCGGGCTTGATTTGAAGCGCGTCAATAATCCAACACGCGGACTTAGTCGCAATATCGTTGTAGGACATATTTCCATCAACCAAGACAGTAGCTCCAGCTTAGTTGAAAAATCCAACCGTGAAGGCTTCATCGAGAACGAAGCTTATGAAAGATTTAGGAAACTGGTTCTGGGAGCTATCGATCCACTTCAAAGAGAGCGTGAGGTCGACAGGAAAGCTATTCGGGAACTCTTAGGAGAGGCACAAGACCCAGAAGTCCGAAGTATTATGGAGCCCGTCTCAAAGATTCGCGTTATTGCCAGTAAGAACAATCTGTCTGGTAAAATTGACCCATTGCTGGACCGTATTGAGTACGAATACGTTGAAATGAAGAATCGGCTTCTATCAACCGGCATATCAGGTACTAGCCTAGCCGTGGTTTTCCACGAGATCGAGCAAGGGGTGCGGTCGCTTTATAAGAATATGGAAAACCATCCTGAACTGGAAAGCATAGCGTCTCAAGTGGAAGAGATGATGAAGCTACTCGACGGTTTTTCCGACCTGTTGCGTAAGAAAGACCGTAAGCCAACCGATCTCAAGAAGCTCATACGAAGGGCGCGCGATCTGAACAAGATGCGGTTTAGGCATCATAATGTGAAGTTAATTTGCCCCGCCGTTGAAGATGACGCTCCCGAAGTTATGGTTTCCTGTTCATTCGGACTAACACTAGGGGCCATAACCAACATAATCGACAACGCTATCTATTGGATGCGTGCGAAGTGGCCGAATGAGGACGATACGGGGCGCTCGCTCTACATCGGCATCGATGAAGACTTTGACAATGGACCCGCCATCATCATTTCTGATACGGGCCCTGGCTTCCGCGACCTACCTTCCGAACTTGTTCGCCCTTTTTACCCCACATTCTCCAAGTAAGTCGCTGATTTCGCTGTCGTAATCGTGATATTTCGCATATAAATCATGGCGTTGACGGCTGCGAGGGGCGCGTTTCATGGATCACCTGGAGGGTGCGGGCTTGGCGCGGGGAGATCGGGTTGATTTCGACCGCCGTGTGCGTCTGGAGTTCCGTGGTGCGCAGATCAGTTCAGACGGTGGCCTGCTGGTGATGCGCGAGCTTGATGACGTGCTCGGCCTGTCCAATCTGGCGTCGGAGGCGCTGCGAGACAGCCGCACCGGGAAGAACACGCTCCATCGGCTTGACGGATTGTTCCGGCAATCGGTGTTCGGACGACTGGCCGGATACGAGGATGTGAACGATGCCGACCGCTTGGCCCTCGATCCCGTGATGCGTCAGGTCGTTGGCGGCAGGGCCGTCGAGGCGCAAGCTGCTTCGGCATCGCAGATGGGACGGTTCGAGACCGAGACGCTGGCTCTGGCCGCGAACCGGGCGGCGCTGGCCGATCTGAACGGCCAATGGATCGACCGGTTTCATGACCGCAACGGGTTGAAATACATCGTGCTGGACATGGACAGCTCGGTCAGCCCCACCCACGGCGATCAGGAAGGTGCTGCCTGGAACGGGCATTTCGACTGCACCTGCTATCACCCCATCTTCTTGTTCAACCAGTTTGGCATGCTGGAGCGCTGCGCCCTGCGTAACGGCAATGTCCACAGCGCCGATGGCTGGCGGGATGTCCTTGATCCCGTCATTGCCCGATATGCTGGCCGCGACCTTGGTGGACGCTTCTTCCGGGCCGACGCTGCCTACGCGATCCCCGCGATCTATATGCGGCTGGAAGAAGCCAGGTTCTTCTACGCCATCCGTCTGCCCGCCAACGCCGTCTTGCGCGAGAAGATCGCGCATCGGCTGACACGGCCCGTGGGACGGCCTTCGCTGACCAAGGTCAAACGGTTCTTCGAGGACTTCGAGTATCAGGCGGCGTCCTGGGACAAGCCGCGCCGCGTCATCGCCAAGATCGAATGGCATCCGGGCGAGCTGTTCCCCAAAGTCGGCTTCATCGTCACCAACCTGCCGATGGAGCCAGACTGGGTGGTGAGGTTCTACAACCAGCGCGGCACCGCAGAGCAGCACATCAAGGAAGGCAAATATGCCTTTCGCTGGACGCGGCTGTCATGCCGGAAGTTCCGGCACAACGAGGTGCGGCTGCAACTGCACGCGCTGGCCTACAACCTGGCAACCTTCCTGCGCTGCATCGAACTGCCCGAGGCCATGGCGGACTGGTCGTTGACCAGCCTGCAACTCAAGCTGATCAAGATCGGCGCCCGCGTCGTCCGCCACGCCCGCGCCATTACCTTCCAGTTGGCCGAGGTCGCCGTCACCGGCCCGATGGTGCGGGCCGTCCTTGCCGCCATCCGCCGTCTTCGAACGCCTCCGTCATGCGCATGACCACGATCCATGCCCAAGCTGAACGAAAGCGGCAGGACAGGTCCGTCTGCCGCGCGGAAAAGCGGCTCTGCCGGGCCAGAATGCTGCGGGTTCGAGGCTTGATCCACCCGACTTCGGCCGTTTGCGCGACGACAGACACCGCTCGGGGCGAAAAACGCTTGCCCAGCGAGCAAAATCAGGCGATCTTGAAGTCAAGCGGCAGGCCACTTGGGGAATGTCGGTTTACAAGGCTCATCGATGACACGCAGTTACCGTCCTGACCATGTTCTGTCGCGCAGCCCCTGTTGGGTCGGTGTGACCTGATGGTCATGCAGACCGAAATCGCCATCATCGGCGCAGGCGTTGTTGGCCTTGCCATAGCGGAACGGCTGGTCAGCGAAGGGCATGAGGTCGTCTTGATCGACCCAAATCCCGCCGGGTCTGGTGCATCCTATGGAAATGCCGGCACCATCGCTGATTATGCAGTGCTTCCGGTTGGCACGCCCGATGTGTTGCGCAACCTGCCATCGCTGCTGTTTGACCGGAATTCCCCCCTGTCGATCCGTCGCGCCGCCCTTCCCAGCCTTGCCCCTTGGCTGATCCGCTTTGCCTTTCAATCCCTGCCGGGGCCCGCGCGGCGCAACGCTGCGGCCATTGCCGACTTGCTGGCAGATGCGGCCGGGTTATGGGCAGGATTGGCCGACCGTATTGGTGGGCAGGACATCTTGCAAAAGCGGGGCTGCCTTTACGCCTATGAAACGCGCCGGGCCTTTCAATCCGCCAAGGCAGACATGGCCTTTCGGCGCAGTCTGGGCATATCGGTTGATCTGATCGGCCCAAATGACTTGCGGCAACTGGAACCGGGCCTGCCCGAGGTTGAGGGCGGCGCCGCGTTTTTTCCCAATGCCGTCTTCATGTCCGATCCGGGTGAGATGGTGGGCCGATTGGCGCGTGCGGTGGCGGCCCCAGTGCTGCCGCACCGCATCACCCAACTGCGCCGCGTGGCAGGCGGGGTTGAACTGGCTGGCGGCGACTTCCAGTTGAAGGCACGTAAGGTTGTGCTGGCCGCTGGAGCACATGCACGCGATCTGGCGCGGCAGGCCGGGGACCGCATTCCGCTGGACACCGAACGGGGGTATCACGTCGAATGGGATATGGATGTGCCCCGGCTAACCCGTCCAACCTGCCCGACCACACGCGGTTTCTATCTGTGCCCGATGTCCGGTCGCTTGCGGGTCGCAGGCACGGTCGAATTGGGCGGGTTGACCGCACCACCCTCGCCCCATCGGGTGGCCCGGTTGGTCGAAGGCGCGCGCGCCCTGTTTCCCGATCTGCCCGAACCGTCGCGCGATTGGATGGGGTTCCGTCCCAGTTTGCCCGACAGCCTTCCGGTCATCGGGCCGTCACGCGGCGGGGCCGATGTGATCCATGCCTTTGGTCATGGCCATATCGGGCTGACACTTGCCCCCATCACGGCCATGCTTGTGGCGGATGTTCTGGCCGGGCGAACACCTTGCCGCGATATCGCTGCGGTCCGGCCACAGCGTTTCGGGCTTTGATCCGCCCCTGACCCCGGCTAATCAAGGGTAAATACGCAGGAATTCGCGGGAAATCCCTTGCCGCAGAACTTGCCGATCCAACTCCTTATGGGGGAGATCGTGCTTCGCGCGCCGGACCGCCGGCGCGCGAGCAGGAACATGAGCCCGGCGAGAAGGAAGGCTCCGTAGCGCAGCGCCCCCCCACACCCACGGGCTGGCCGTGATCCTGCCTAGGAGGACGGCAGTCACCGCCGCCCCCGGCGCCAGTCGTCGAGGCGGGCATAGATGGTGACTGCGATGCCACAGAGTGCCACCGCGATGAACACCCAGCGCAGAGTGTCGAGATACGGCACCAGCGGCAGGATGGCGGATTGCGTCTCGGCCAGGACGCCCTGTGCCACCTCGACGCCCGCCGCGCCCAGCGTCGCCACGCCCGCCGTGCCACCACCCTTCATCGTGCGGCTGTCGGCCAGCACCTCGCGGGCGGGCGGCGCCTCGGCTGCGAATGCGGTCGCTCGGACCGGGAAACGCTCGCCCCACTGGCGTGCGGGGCCGAGGTCCACATGGATGAACCCCGAGCGCGGATAGAAGCCGAAGCCGAGGAACCCGACCTCGCGCGCCGCGGCCTCGAAGGCCACTGGGTCGTGGTTCGCCATGGCGATGTCAAACGCCGCACCCTCCTTATGCTTCAAGCGGATTGAGCCGCCAACGTCACGTTTGTGCTCAGGGCTGCGATAAGGGGAGAATCCGCTGGACCAACCAGTCAATGATCAGCAGCGCCGCAACCGGCAATCCCTTCCACCCCAACCACCCTCATCCCCGTCAAATGCCAGACCGCCGCCATCATGACCCCCATGTTGAAGGCAAACTCGTTGGCGCAACTCTGCTTGAAGAACTCGCCTTCGAGGAACATGCAGGACCCTTTGCAGAGCTGAACGACGGGGCATGACATGCATTCGTCCCGGAAGGCAAAATGCGTCGCGGTATCGAGCGCGATGGCGTCAAAGTCGGCAACATGGCCAATCTTGTGCGCCCCCTTCGCACCGGTGTTTTGACAAGTCATGACGTTCCCGCGCAGGTCGACGGCAATGGCGTCGGGGCTGTCCATCCCGCATTTTTGGCCAAGCGCTTCGATGGGCCGCCGACGCTGAATCGAAGAATAGAATTCGTTGATGCGCTCGCCGAGGCCAAAGGCGTTGGGGTCCTCTGCCAGCGCCTCGAAGATCGACCGCGTCAGGCTGTTCAGTTCGGCAGGCTCGAACCGCCCCGTCCCGATGGCGGTCGCTGCGTCATAGACATTTACGACGCCCTCGAGCCCGACGAAGATGTCCGGCCCGACTTTTTCGGCGAACCATGCCTTGAGGGCCCGAAGGTCATGATGCTGGCGCGTCAGAACCGCGTTAAACCCGGTCTTTTCGGGGCGCTCGGCCAGCAGGGTTTGGATCCAGTGGCTCTGGTCAGGATCGTCGAACGGATCCGGCCCGCGCAGATGCTGACCAGGCCCGTCGTGTGAGATCGTGATTTCAATGTCGTATTGCGCGATGAAATCCAGCTTTTCGCGGGAGAGGAGCGAGCCGTTCGTGACGATCGAGAAGCGCGCCGCCGGAAAGCGCTCTGCCAGCGCCGGGATCAACCGCTTGATCTTGGCCCAGTAAAGGAAGGGTTCACCGCCCCAGAGCTCGATCTTTTCCGGGGCGTCGGTGATCCAACTGTCGAGCTGGGTCAGGAAGTGCTCGACATCGGCCAGCTTGGAGACCGTGGCATCGGCGATCTGGAAGGCCTGACTGCAGTAGCTGCAGGAATAGTTGCAGGAGAGCCCAAGCTGGATTTTCAAAACGCGGGGTGCGCGAGATTTTCCGAGGGGCTTGTCCTTGGCCACGCGCGGCACTGGCGCGAAGATGCCAGGTTCGACCGGCAGCGGCAGCCCCTCACATTCGGAGGTGTGCGGGTTGTAGCGCACGTGATGGCGGCTGCCGTCACGCGCTTCCAGTGTCAAATCGAACCACATCAGTCGAACAGCCTTTCCTCGATTGCCACGGGGAGATTGACGCGAAAGTTCGCGACGACCTGCACATGCGGCGCGCTCCCCTCATAGGGGTGCTGGTTATGGGGGATATGAGTTTACACAAGAAGGCCAGAGGGCATGGGCATGGGGCTGTACTACGCAAATATGGTGATGGAACTCAACGACGGCGCGCTTGTCTTCCCAGATCACTCGGAAGTCGACGTCCCAAATGATTTTGGTGGGGCAGTTGTCGCGCTTCAGTTTGCAGAACTTAAGGATTGATGGATGTTCTTACATTCCAGATTTGTCGTTGTGGACGACAAAGAGCATCACCTGAATGGCATAAAACAGACCTTGGACGCTCTTAGGCTCGACTGCCATTCTAAGCTGTACGACGATGAAAGCGTTGGCGACTGGGAGCCTCTACCGGGAACCCGTATCCGAGCTATGCGTGAAACTGGGTGACGTGGTTTGAGAGGGCGGCGTATCGTGGCGGGTGATCAAGCCTGCCAGAACTTCCAAGAGGAACGATACGCCATGGAGAAGACTACAGACATCATCCCCCTTCGTCAGCCGGAATCTGTCGATGACCCTCTGACCGAGATCGCCCGCGATGGGGCGCGCCGCATGCTGGCTGCCGCGCTGCGGGCGGAGGCCGACGCCTTCGTTGCCGAGTATGCTGAAGAGGTCCTGCCGGACGGCCGCCAGCGGGTTGTCCGGCACGGATACGGGCCCGAGCGCAGCATCCAGACCGGGATCGGGGCGCTCGACGTCCAGCGCCCGAAGGTACGCGACCGGGCCACCGACGTGCCGGCCGACCAGAAGATCCGGTTCACCTCAGCGATCCTGCCGAAATGGGCGCGCCGCTCACGTAGCCTCGATGCGCTGTTACCGGTCCTGTATCTGCGCGGGATCTCGACGGGCGACTTCCAGGAGGCGCTGGCCGCGATCCTGGGGAAGGATGCGCCGAACCTGTCGCCGAGCGTGATCACGCGGCTGACCGGGGAGTGGCAGCAGGACTATGACCGCTGGCAGCGCCGCGACCTCTCTGCCCGTCGATACGTCTATATCTGGGCGGATGGCGTGTACCTGCAGGCCCGGATGGAGCCGCAGGCCGAATGCATGCTGGTCATTCTCGGGGCCACGCCCGAGGGGAAGAAGGAACTTGTCGGCTTCCAGGTCGGCCTGCGCGAGAGCGCCCAGAGCTGGCGGGAACTCTTGGTCGACATCAAGGCGCGCGGCCTCGCGGTTGCGCCGGAGATCGCCGTTGGCGATGGGGCCATGGGGTTCTGGAAGGCGCTCGACGAGGTCTTCCCGGGCACGAGGCGTCAGCGGTGTTGGGTTCACAAGATCGCTAACGTCCTTAACAAGTTCCCCAAATCCATGCAGACGGCGGTGAAGGCTGACCTGCGGGAAGTCTGGCAGGCCGAAACCCGCGCCGCTGCCGAAACCGCCATGGACACCTTCGCCGAGAAATATGGCGCCAAGTACGAAAAGGCGGTCTCGTGCCTCACCAAGGACCGCGAGGCGCTGCTCGCCTTCTACGACTTCCCGGGCGAACACTGGGATCACCTGCGCACGGGCAACCCGATCGAGAGCGTCTTCGCGACCGTCCGCCACCGCACGGTCCGGACCAAGGGCGCGCTCTCGCAGAAGACAGCGAAGCTGATGGTCTTCAAGCTCGTTCAGACCGCTGCCAAGACGTGGCGCCGCCTCAAGGGGGCCAACAAGTTGCCTTTGGTCATCGAAGGCGTCACATTCACCGACGGTATCGCCAAGAGCGTCGCCGAAAACCGCGCCGCCTGATCAGGCCCCGTCACCCAAAATCCCGCATAGCTCCCCCGTATCCTCTTTCTGGATCAAAACTTGGTCACTGGAGCGACATTCGGCACTGCTGATAACAAAGTCGCATTTACTGCAATTCAGGATGTAATAACGAAGATTATCAGCCCAGATAGCGGTCCATATGGCTTGGTGTTGTGGGCTGAAGAACCTGATCTGGAAAGCTTGAAAGCAAACCTTTTTGAACGCTTCAATGGAGACGATGCACGTTACCTTCCTGTATTCTTCGCCGCACTTCAAAAGGGCGACTATATCGATACGAATGACGGGACAATCAAAGAGCCAAACAAACTGCAAACCGATATCAGAGATCGGATGACCCAAAGCCCTCAAATGAAGGCGCTACTGAGTTGGGAAACTGATGTCGCAGTCGCAGCGGGAGCTGTCCTAAGGTCCATCGTTGATTTGGTACCGTTGGAAAAAAGACCGACAGCTGACTTTGGTAAGGAGCTTGGAGAAGTTCTGTACCGGATATCGCAAGCAGGAGCGGGGATCGACAGAGCACAGGAGAACCCTAGGGAGTCCATCAATCGTGTACTTGTTCCTATTCTAGCGGATCGCATAACAGAACATGACCCGCAAGGCGATGCAACGGCGTCTTGGGATGAGGCCTTGAACGCCCCGGAAGATCCAAAGAATCCTGTACCGATACCCGTTCAGGCCTCCGTGAACACAGCAATGCACATATCGTTCGCGCGGGCTGAAGGCAGCGTCCCGATAACACCAAAAGGGGTCGAGTGCGGCTGAGTGCGGAATCCCCCTTTAAGGCTCTGATTGATACAAATTCATCGATTTCGCTCGAGTGTCCTGTAGACCGTTGGGCGTGAGACTGAGAACAACTCGGCCAGATCACTGATGGAATAGTCTC
>NZ_JBGFGN010000066.1:0-317 GCF_041224595.1 Donghicola sp. XS_ASV15
AGGGGAAGAGAGGGGGGGAGAAGGGGAGGAAAAGAAAAAAAAGAGGGGGAAGGGAGAGAGGAGAAAAAGAGGGAAGAAGAGAGGGAAAAAAGGAAAGAAGAAGGAAAGGGAGAGGGAGGGAGGAGGGAAGAAAAAAAAAGAAGAAGAAAGAGGAGAGAAGAAGAGAAGAAAAGAGAGAGAAGGGGGAGAGGGAAGGAGAAGAGAGGAGGGAAGAGGGGAGGAGAAAAGAGGAGGGAGAGAAAAAAGAAGGGGAGAAGAAGGAGAAGAAGAGGAGAAGAGGAAGAGGGAAGGAAGGAAAGGAGAAAAGGAGAGAGAAG
>NZ_JBGFGN010000068.1:0-491 GCF_041224595.1 Donghicola sp. XS_ASV15
TCGACTGTCCGCCAAACCTCCTCGCCCACATCTCACCTTTGGGGTGGGCACATATCGTGCTCACTGGCGAATATCGATGGAGGATAAGCACCAACCAAGCCGCTTAAAGGGGGATTCCGCACTCAGCCGCACTCGACCCCAATAATGGCGGGCAGGCGATCGTCCGTTTCGCGGCGCCCGGCGCGGGCCAGCACCTCGGTAGGCAGGAAGCCGTCGCGGACATAGGCCTTCACAGCGCGCAAGAGACGGCTTTGGGTCCAGCGACGCGCCTCGGGCAGGGGGCCGTTGATGATGCGCACAACGTCTTCCCAGGCCAAGTCGGGGCGCAACCGGCGCACATGTGGCACCCAGGGGTCTGCTCCGGCTGAGTGCAGAATGACACCCTAAGACCGGAGATCACCTGGTTTTCCACCTGTATTCGCCTGTGAGCAGGATATGCGCCCATCCGAGGGGCGAGATATGCGCCAGAAGGTCTGACGAACAGTCGAGAC
>NZ_JBGFGN010000070.1:0-1708 GCF_041224595.1 Donghicola sp. XS_ASV15
AGACGTTGAAGTGATGATGCGGAATTAAGTCAACCAAAAGCAAGGACACTCCGGGAATGGCAGCGGCCCCTTGAGGTCGATAAGCCGATTGGAACCTCGCTTGCGGAACTCATCAGGGCCAGTGGAGGCAATGCCAAAACAAAAACAGGCCGGACAGACGACGGTACTGACGAAAATGACCGCAGAAATCACCAGAAAACACTTGCAATGCAGGAGCCACCCACAGAGGACTTTCGAGAGGGCGTGCAGCATTTTCGGAAGGTGAAGGTTGGCACAGCGGACAAAGCGCCAATTCTCTACGGCCGCGCCAAGCTCCGCAGTCGAGAAACCAAGCCGGGCAGTAACGGTTATTATCGCCGAGGACAGAAACGTACGAGTTTTGGTACGTCCTACGATACGGAGAAGGTCCGAAAGGATCGGCAGATGATGTAATAGTGCATGCCCATATTGACCTGACTCAGTTGAACGCCTATGTGCTTGCGACGACTGAGGCAGCGGCCTCACTCAATGGAGATTTTATGAAAGAGACCCGGGCCTAACGCCCGTTCCTGGCGACGCAAATGCAGGAACACCAACATTGATAGGAACACTCACGCGCGATGCTGAGTGTCCTTTTTGTTGTACTTTCGTAAAATCGAGACATCCCAATGAACATCTCAAAGCACGAACAACGTGTTTTGCATGAACTCGCCTTAGGCGGCGAGATCAAATTCGTGCGCGCCGACAACGGCAAAATCAAATCCGTGCAGTGTTTTACACGCGACGGCTTCGTTTTCACGGCTTGCACCTTGGACGTATTCACGCGGCTCAAGGAAAAACGCTTCATCAAATCCATCAAAGGCGGTCCCTACCGCATCACGAAACTGGGCAACACATCCGTGCGTGCCCAAATGAGCCAGACTTAAGGAAACCCAATGAAACACAACGATATCGACGCGATCTCCAACGTTCACCTGCAGGCTTTTGGCGACGACGAAGGCCCCGAAATCTCGCAGCTTGCGAGAGACATCCTCGGCCATCCTAACACCATCTCGATCAGCGCCGAACGAGACGGGACAATCGCGGGTAATGTCCTGTTCACCCCGTTTGTCTTCGCAGATCACCCGGATACAAAATGCTACCTGCTCGCCCCTTGTGGCGTCCTGCCCGAGTATCAGGGGCATGGCGTCGGGAGAGAAATCATGGAGGACAGCATTGAACATCTCAGATCCATCGGAACGGATGCTGTTTTCGTATTAGGTGTTCCAACCTTCTACCCACGGTATGGGTTTGCCCCGACCGACAAACAAACGCCATACCCAGACTTGCTGACGATTGCTGAGGCATGGATGGCACTCGAGCTGACCGAAGGTTCGATCGCTAAGCTGAGTGGTCCGACACTCGCTATCCCTCAGTTCATGCACTCGCATTGGTGGGATACAACGGGGCGCGACTAAACGTGCTGCGTCGAGAACCGGGCATCTCGAATTCTATCTCACGTGTCCGGTTCTGTCCGCACACCGGGCATAAACCCTCTGACAGAACCGATGTGGCAAAACGGTCGTTTTTGTCACAAGCGCCACCCTCACGGTGTCAACGGCGGAGTAAAATTCGGCCATTGTGGCGGAGCAAAAGTCGGCCAGTTTGGGGCGAGCGCCTTGGAGCGTGCGGCCCTCATATAGCAAGCCCGGTCCAAGGCGCATTGGCCGTCAGGCCAATTCTGTGAGGT
>NZ_JBGFGN010000039.1:0-360 GCF_041224595.1 Donghicola sp. XS_ASV15
GCATTATTTTTAATACCCATAAGCTCGCCAAATTCAGAGGCGCTTAGTGACATTTCTTTAGGTATATCATTTCTAGGATCTACCTTAGCAAGGCAAGCGAGGACAAGCTTCTGAGCCTGAACATTGAGCTTGTAGCTGGCATCGATAAGAGCGTTTGACTTGGTAACTGATAGATTACTCATTGTTCTTTGGGTTATGTTTAATTTGAATATCTCACCTTATTATAAGGTGAGGAGTTGTGTCAACACTATCACCTTAAGCTGTGGATTTGCGTGTCAATTTCCTCACCCTTAAAAGGTGTTTGCGTGTCAATTTCCTCACCCTTAAAAGGTGTTTGCGTGTCAATTTCCTCACCCTTAA
>NZ_JBGFGN010000119.1:0-71630 GCF_041224595.1 Donghicola sp. XS_ASV15
CCTTCAAATACAAGTCCACGGTGTATATCCCCAAGCCCTCCCGAAATCCGAAAGGGCAAAAGTGGACGACTTTTACGCCGCCCGCGACAACACTATGCCGTCGCTACCGTGGCCGAGTATTGCTCCGCCGTTCACACCCAATGGGTCACCGCCATCGGCATCAGACCAATGGTGACTGCGATAGAAAGCCATGCCACCACATGCGCCGAATTCATCTGCGTGCTCAGCTGCTTGGCGATCAAGTAGCTCGTGGCCAGCCCAAGCGATGTTCCGAGCATCGCAATGTGACCTGGATCCAGTTCTCGAAACCCGGGCCGCAAAATGACAACCGCGCCAAGCAGTGCAATCCCCACCGCGATCAATCTGCGCAGCGCGAGCCGTTCCCCTAGAAACAGGCTCGCGCCCAAGGTCACGTAAATTGGATTCAGGTAATTCAGCGCAGTGACATCCGCCAAGGGAATGCGCACCATCGCATAGAACCAAAGAGACACGCCGATGGTGTGCGCGACGCCGCGCGCCGCGATCAACCGCACTTGTCGGCCGGTAGGCAAAGCACGCATCAGCGACGGCACCAACGGGATAAAAAACACCAGCCCCAAAGCGAACCGAAGAAACGCGCTTTGATAGACCGGGATCGCCGTCCCCAGTGATTTTACCAGAGCCGTCATCCCGACGAACTGGAAGCCGGTCAGAACCATCCAGAAAATGCCCCGACCGGGACGATGTGCGCGTGTGTCTTCCATAGCGCTATCACACCCGAAATCCGTGCGTGCGCAAGCCCCTAGAAACGCAGCCCCATCCCTGCAGCAGAAAACACCACTGCTTCTTTTTGCCTTAAATACTCAAAAGGGCGCGCCGGTTTGACCGGTCGCGCCCTTGATGCTTTGCAGAGATGACAGCAGATCAGAGCTGCGCCATGACCTCGTCGCTGGCTTCAAAGTTGGTAGTGACGCGCTGCACGTCATCATCATCTTCGAGCGCGTCAATCAGCTTCATCAGCTTCTGCATGCCTTCCAGATCCAGCTCGGAGGTGGTGGTGGGCTTCCAGATCAGCTTCGTGGATTCCGACTCGCCAAGGTCCGCTTCCAGTGCGTTCGACACTTCGGCCAGATCGGTGTCCGCTGTGTAGATGGTGTGACCATCTTCGGACGACTCGACGTCTTCGGCGCCCGCTTCGATCGCGGCCATCATGACGTCGTCAGCATCGCCGACCGACGCGGGATAGGTGATCTCGCCCTTGCGTTCGAACATAAAGCCGACAGAGCCGGTTTCGCCCAAGTTACCGCCATTCTTGCTAAAGGTCGAACGCACGGTCGATGCGGTGCGGTTGCGGTTGTCGGTCATCGCTTCGACGATCACGGCCACGCCGTTGGGACCGTATCCCTCGTAGCGGATTTCTTCGTAATCGTCGCCTTCGCCCGCCTGCGATTTTTTGATGGCGCGGTCGATCACGTCCTTGGGCACAGAGTTCGACTTGGCTTCCTTCACGGCCAAACGCAGGCGCGGGTTCTTGTCCGGATCTGGGTCACCCATCTTTGCAGCGACGGTGATCTCTTTCGCGAGTTTCGAAAACAGTTTGGAGCGAGCCGCGTCCTGACGACCTTTGCGGTGCTGGATGTTAGCCCATTTAGAGTGGCCGGCCATGGGTGCCTCCGATTACCTAATTCTCAGCTTTGTGCCTCTATAAGGTAGGCACGCGGTGGGCTGCAAGCGCCCCCGTGTGCACAAATCTGGCCAAGCTTAGTTATAAAGAGGCCAAATCATCGGAATAAGCGCCGCAGAGATCAAGCCGATGCTCAGGTTCAAGGGAATGCCGACGCGCATAAAGTCGGTGAACTTGTATCCGCCGGGTCCGTAAACCAGCGTGTTGGTCTGATAGCCAATCGGGGTCGAGAAGCTGGCAGACGCCGCAACCATGACCGCAACAACCAGCGGCCTCGGGTCTGCGCCGATGGCTGCCCCAAGGCCGATGGCGATCGGCGTCACCACCACAGCCACCGCGTTGTTGGTCACCAACTCCGTCAGCACTGAGGTCAGCAAGAAGATCGACCAGATGATGATGAACGGCGGCATGGTTTCCAGCACGGGGGCCACGCCGGACACGATCAGGTCGACCGCGCCCGAGTTCTGCAAGCCCGCTCCGATCGCGAGCATCGAGAAGATAAGTGCGAGCAGTCGTCCTTCGACAAACTCGAACGCCTCGTCGGCATCAATGCAGCGCGTGACCAGCACGATCGCCACCGAAAAGACCGAGAGCATGAGGATGGGCGCGACACCGATTGCGGAGAGAAAAACGATCGCGAACAGGGCGATGATCGCGATGGGAGCCTGCTTGCGGCGATACGCTCGCTCGGTCGGCTGCGCGATATCGACCAGCTCCATGTCGAGGGCGAGACGTTGGATGTCCGCCGGAGAGCCCTCGAGCAGCAGCGTGTCACCGACGCGGACCACCAGATCGTCTAACTGGCGGCCGATGTTCTGGTTTCGGCGATGGACGGCCAAGGGATAGACGCCGTAGCGACGACGCAGACGCATAGAGCCTAGGCTGCGGCCAACCATCTTGCATCCGGGGGTGATCAGGACTTCGACAGTCTGCGTTTCAACCGAGGACAGCTTGTCGACCATCTTCAGGTCTTTGGATTGCTGTAGGCCGAGAAGTTCGGTCATCTCGGTGCGTAGAACCACGCGGTCGCCCGCTTGTAGGACGACAGTCGTTAGATCGCGGCGGAGCGACGCGTCCCCGCGAAGTACGTCGATCAGGCGGACACCGTCGCGCTTGAACAGGTCAATGGACACCACATCCTGACCAATCAGGGCACTGTCTTCGGGGACCGCAACCTCGGTAAAGAACTTCATTTTTGAGCGGTTGCCGACCATACCAGCAAGGCTGTCGCGCTTGGGTAGCAGGCGGCTGCCGATAAACACCATGTAGATCGCGCCCCATGCGACGAGGACGATGCCCAAAGGTGTGACCTCGAAGATGGTAAATGGTTCCATTCCTTGATGGCGGGCGACACCGTCCACCAACAGGTTGGTCGAGGTCCCGATCAGGGTGGTCGTACCGCCTAGGATCGTCGCGAAGCTCAGCGGAATCAGCAACTGCGAAGGCATCATGTTCAGCGTGCGAGATAGCTGAATGAACACGGGAATCATCACAACGACCACTGGCGTGTTCGAAACAAATGCCGAAAAGACAACAACCGCGATCATCAACCCCATCAAAGCCAGCTTGGGATTCTGCTTCGCCTTGAAATCGGCAAATTGGGTAAAGGCCGCCAATGCCCCAGTCCGCACCAAAGCGCCCATTACAATGAACAGAGCGCCGATGGTCCACGGGGCCGGGTTCGACAAAATTTCGAGCGCCCCCTGATAAGGCAAAATCCCCAAGGCCATCATGAGCGCTGCGCCACAAATGCCCACAACTTCAGTGGGATAGGTCTCGCGCATGAACAGAACGAACATGCCGATCACGATGATCAACGCGAGGATCGCCTCATAGGCGTCTGGTAGTGCAAACACTTAAATCAGTCTCCGCTCCCTAGGGCACAGCAGAGGCATTCTTTCGCATGTGCAACTATAGAGCAAGCACGCTGTGCTCGAACATCGCTTTGAACTACGAAGAATGTTAGCGCATTAGGCATCCTCTCAGGACGCAACTGGTCCCGAAGCCTGAAGTCGTCCGCCCTGACGCACCATGCACACTGTTTTTGCCAGTCCCGTGCGGTCGTCGGTTTCGACGTAGACGCCAGACAAGGTCGCCTCGCCATTGGCGGGGGTATAGCGGCCCTTGGACATGCCGGTCACGAATCGGCGCAGGGGTTCTGCTTTGTCCATGCCGATCACACTGTTGTAGTCACCGCACATGCCTGCATCGGTCATGTAGGCTGTGCCGCCGGACATGATCTGGGTGTCGCCGGTGGGGACGTGGGTGTGCGTGCCGACCACAAGACTGGCCTTGCCGTCCATCCAGTGCCCAAGGCCCATCTTTTCACTGGTTGCTTCGGCGTGGACGTCCACGATCGCAGCATTTACGGTTGCGCCCAACTTGTGCGTCTTTAGCACTTGGTCAATCGCTGAGAACGGATCATCAAACGGGCGCTTCATAAACACCTGACCAAGGATCTGCGCCACCAGCACCTTGCGCCCGCCCGGGGCGTTAAAGATGCGGAAACCGCGACCCGGCGCGGTCTTGGCAAAGTTGATCGGGCGGATGATCCGGCTGTCGCTCTCGATATGCTGGAGCATGTCCTTCTGATCGAATGCGTGATCGCCAAGGGTGATGCAGTCCGCGCCAGCCTGAAAGATCAGGTTTGCGTGCTCTGCGCTCAGGCCCATGCCGTTCGAGGTGTTCTCACCATTCACGACCACAAAATCCAGCGCCCACTCTTCTTTCAAGCGGGGCAGGTGCTCTTGGATGGCTGCGCGTCCTGCGCGGCCCACAACATCGCCGAGGAACATTAGTTTCATGGCCTGTCCGTAGGCCCATGCTGGACCAAGAGCAAGTCGCAATGCCGCCGCAGTTCGTGCGAAACCGCAATTTTCCGCCTGAGTTTGCACGACGCTCGTGTGCTTCGTCGGTCTTTCGCGCGCTGTTCTAGCCGATGGCCCATGGGTTGCTGCGATCTGTGTGAACGCGCATCCTCAGGAGAACGATTATGGCCAATATTACCTTTCAATCCCCCATTATGACCCGTGACAAGACCGTCTATGCCGTCGCTGGCAATACACGCACTATCCTTGCCCTCGCAAAGGAATTTAGCATTCCGATCCCCTTCGAGTGTGGCGATGGCAACTGTGGGTCCTGCCTGATCGAGGTGAAGTCGCTGGAAGAAAAGCCCCGTATGAGCATGGCTTTGACAGAAAAGGAGAAGGCACGCCTGAAAGAGCTGCAAAAGCTGTCAGACGCGGAAATTCAGAACGCCGAAGTCAATGACACGCCGCCGCGCTACCGTCTGGCCTGCCAGTTCATTGCCCGCGACGAAGATGTCGTTGTTCGCTTTCCTGGCACGCCCGGTGGGTCTTTCTGATTTAGGGCTGCGATTGGGCGCAATGTTATGGCCCCGCCCGAGAGGACGGGGTCGACTGCCGCTAGATAAGCCGGCGGAATGTTGGCGTCTTTCGGCCTGAACGTTCGAAAGCCGACAAAGCGCGTGTTTGGTGCCACTATGCGGTTCTGAGCCTGTTCACCAAATTGTGCCTGTACGTGCGAGCGGTTCGGTTAGAATGAGTCGATCCGGCAGCACAGACGACCACAGGACGATTCCATGAATACAGGCACAAAGGCGCTGGCGTTTGCCCTGCTCGCCGCAGGGTGTAGCTCTACCAACCACGAAGAAAAGGCAGTGATGGGGTACTATTCTCCGCCATGGCAATCGGGCCTCAAGGAGATCCGGCCCTATCCTTTCCAGAATAGCATCTGCAAAGAGATCGGCTACAATCTGGTGTCGCGCGATTTCTACGACGACTCCAAGCTGCTGGTCGGCTGCCCACGTACCGAGCAAGACGCAATTGCAGACCGGATCGCCGAAGGTGGGGTCGAGGTTGGCTATGTCCATCATTGGACGCTTTTGCACATGCCCAAGCGCTGAGCCAGAACGGGCTCGCGCTGACAGATGGTCGCAGGCCCGATTGATTTTCCTGAATAATTTTTGGTCACTTCGTCCGTGTCCGGCGCACCGACACACGAGATCTCGCGCGGTTTTCCATTTTTGTTGATTGACTAGTCAATAAAAAAACTACTTACTAAGGGCCAAGCCGAGAGGAAAGCTATGCCCAAAGTCGGAATGGAACCGGTGCGCCGCAAAGCGCTTGTCGAAGCCACGATCCACGAGATTGGTCGGGCGGGGACTCTGGACGTGACGGTCAGTCAGATCGCCAAACGCGCAGGTATGTCCAGCGCGCTGGCCCACCATTACTTTGGCGGCAAAACGCAGATTTTCATGGCGGCCATGCGGCACATTCTGTCCCAATACGGGCTCGAGGTGCGGCGCCGCCTGAAAAAGGCCAAGACCCACGAGGAACGCTTGCGCGCCTTGGTCGATGCGAACTTCGCCCCCTCGAACTTCCGCGAGGAAGTGGTGAGCGCGTGGATGAACTTCTACGTGTTGGCCCAGAATGTCGAAGAAGCGCGGCGCCTGCTGACGGTCTATTACCACCGTCTCCATTCCAACTTGGTACACGACCTGCGCCCCTTGGTCGGGGACGAGGCGGTCATCATTGCCCGCCGTATCGAGGCGCTGATCGATGGTGTCTACCTGCGGCAAAGCTTGCGAAACGAACCCGCAAATCCGGCCACCGCGTCGGAATTGGTTCTCGGCACACTTGAAAACGAATTGGCTCGCTGCGGGGCACAGCGCCCTGCGGCCACACTCAGCCTGATTGCACAGAAGGAACGCTCCGAATGACGATCGACGTAAAGCCGACCGCCAGCCATTTCATCAACGGTGAATATGTCGAAGGTGGCACCGAGGATCTGCCCGTTATCTACCCCTACACCGGCGAAGCTGTCGCGACACTGAAACTTGCCGACGATGCGCTGGTGGATCAAGCGGTTGCCGCAGCCAAAGCCGCACAGCCCACTTGGGCCGCCATGTCTGGCGTCGAACGCGGCCGCATTCTGCGCCGCGCCGCCGATATCATGCGCGAGCGTAACCGCGAGCTGTCCGAGATTGAAACCATGGACACCGGTAAACCCCTGCAGGAAACGCTGGTCGCAGACGCTGCCAGCGGGGCAGAGGCTCTTGAATACTTTGGCGGATTAGCTGCCTCTTTGGGCGGTGAACACATCCAGCTTGGGGATGATTTCTGCTATACCCGCCGCGAGGCTTTGGGGGTTTGCGTTGGTATAGGTGCATGGAACTACCCGATTCAGATCGCCAGCTGGAAGGCCGCGCCTGCGCTGGCGTGCGGCAACACCATGGTCTTTAAGCCGTCGGAAACCACGCCATTGTCGGCGTTGAAACTGGCGGAGATCCTGATCGAAGCGGGCGCCCCTGCGGGCGTCTTTAATGTCGTGCAAGGCAAGGGCGCTGTCGGCTCGCGCTTGGTCACGCACCCCGATGTGGCCAAGGTGTCGCTGACCGGTTCGGTTCCGACAGGCCGCAAGGTTTACGCCGCCGCCGCCGAGGGCCTGCGCCACGTAACCATGGAGCTTGGCGGAAAGTCCCCGCTGGTCATTTTTGACGACGCCAATATCGAGAATGCCGTAAGCGCAGCGATCAACGCGAATTTCTATAGCTCTGGTCAGATTTGCTCGAATGGCACCCGCGTTTTCGTCCAAAAGGGCATCAAAGAGGCGTTCCTGTCGCGTCTGGCCGAACGGCTGAAGGGCGTGAAGATGGGCGATCCGATGGACGAAGAGGTCAACTTTGGCCCTATGGTCAGCGAACAGCAGATCAGCATCGTCGAAGGCTATCAGGCGAAAGCACAGGCGGAAGGTGCGCGTCTGATTGCAGGCGGCAAACGTCTGGACGGCCCTGGCTATTGGATGGAACCGACCGTTTACGCCGACGTCACCGACGACATGACCATCGCCAAGGAAGAGATCTTTGGCCCCGTCATGTCTGTTCTGGACTTCGAGACCGAGGAAGAGGCGATCACCCGCGCCAATGCGACCGAATTTGGTCTGGCTGCAGGCGTGTTCACCAACGATCTGTCGCGCGGCCACCGTGTCGCCGCCGCGTTCGAAGCAGGTACGACTTGGATCAACACCTACAACCTGACGCCGGTCGAAGTGCCTTTTGGTGGCTCGAAGATGTCCGGGGTGGGCCGAGAAAACGGTCGTGCTGCGATCGAGCATTATTCCGAGTTGAAAACTGTTTACGTCGCCATGGGTGACACCGAAGCGCCGTTCTAAGGAGGCCCCGATGCAAGCCGATTACGTCATCGTAGGCGCGGGCAGCGCCGGTTGTGCCATTGCCTATCGTCTGGCAGAGGCGGGGAAATCCGTGATCGTCATCGAGCATGGTGGTACGGATGCAGGCCCGTTCATTCAGATGCCCGCCGCTCTGAGCTACCCGATGAACATGCCGATTTATGACTGGGGCTTCCAGTCAGAGCCCGAACCCCATCTGGGCGGACGCCGTCTGGCGACTCCGCGTGGCAAAGTGGTCGGCGGATCGTCCTCGATCAACGGGATGGTATATGTGCGTGGTCACGCGCGCGACTACGACCATTGGGCCCAATCGGGCGCACGCGGTTGGAGCTATGCGGACGTCCTGCCGTACTTCAAGCGGATGGAGCAGTGGGACGACGGCGGCCATGGTGGCGACAAGGAATGGCGCGGCAAGGACGGCCCGCTGCACGTGACGCGCGGTGCCCGCGAAAACCCGCTGTTTGACGCCTTTGTTCAGGCGGGCAAGCAAGCTGGCTATCCGGTCACAGGCGATTACAACGGCGAGCAGCAAGAGGGCTTTGGCCCGATGGAACAGACGGTCTACAAGGGCCGACGCTGGTCTGCCGCGAATGCCTATCTGAAGCCCGCGATCAAGACCGGCAAAGTCGAGGTCGTGCGCGGGCTGGCTTGCCGCATCGTCATCGAAGAGGGGCGGGCCCGCGGAATTGAAATCGAGAAAGGTGGCGACAAGCAGATCATCAAGGCCACCAACGAGGTCATCATCTCGGCATCTTCGATCAATTCGCCCAAGCTGCTGATGCTGTCCGGCATCGGCCCCGCTGAACATCTGGCCGAGCACGGGATTGACGTCATCGCGGATCGCCCCGGTGTGGGGCAAAACTTGCAGGATCACCTAGAGCTGTATCTTCAGGTCGCGTGCAAGCAGCCGATCACACTGTTCAAGTACTGGAACCTCTGGGGCAAGGCGCTGATCGGGGCCCAGTGGCTGTTCACCAAAAAGGGTCTGGGGGCGTCGAACCAGTTTGAAAGCGCCGCGTTCATCCGGTCCAAAGCTGGGGTGGAATATCCCGACATCCAGTACCACTTCCTGCCCATCGCAGTGCGCTACGATGGCCAAGCCGCCGCCGAAGGGCACGGGTTCCAAGCTCATGTCGGCCCCATGCGCAGCCCCTCGCGCGGGCATGTCACGCTGGCGTCGAGCGACCCCAAAGCCGCGCCTAAAATCCTGTTCAACTACATGTCCAGCGAACAGGATTGGGAAGATTTCCGCACCTGTATCCGCCTGACCCGTGAAATCTTTGAGCAGGACGCGTTCAAACCCTACTACAAACACGAGATCCAGCCGGGTGCGGACGTACAAAGCGACGAAGAATTGAACGCCTTCATCAGCGAGCACGTCGAAAGCGCCTATCATCCCTGCGGCACCTGCAAGATGGGCGACCGCAATGATCCGATGGCTGTCGTTGACGAAGAGTGTCGCGTGATTGGAGTGGATGGTTTGCGTGTCGCGGACAGCTCGATCTTTCCGCAAATCACCAACGGTAACCTGAATGGCCCGTCGATCATGACCGGCGAAAAGGCTGCGGACCACATTCTGGGCCGCAAGCTGTCGCGGGATGAAAGCGAGCCGTGGATCAACCCCGACTGGCAAACGTCCCAGCGATAAAGCAAAGAAAGAGGCGAGTTTGATGCGTATCAAAGTCGCCTTTTTTCTGTGCGGTTACTCTGACTGTGAACTTCAAGAGTAAGGAGCCGAGAATGTCTCACACACCGCACCAGCTGACAGAAGAATTCCCGCAGCATGTTGACGCGATCGCGCGCCTAAAGGCCGAGGACGCTCACTTTGCCAAGCTGGTCGACACCTATAACGAGGTGAACCAGCGTGTGTATCTGGCTGAAAGCAACGTCCAACCCATGGAGCAGCTGGCCGAAGAACAACTGCGCAAGGAACGTTCTCTGCTCAAGGACCAGATCTGGTCGGCGCTGTCGGCAGTTTCTGCCTGAATAACGCTGCTAGAGAACTTGGGGTCGGAGTGCCGGAGGGGGCGCTCCGGCCCTTTTTATTTGTCTACGCGGTAGGGCAGCACGCCGCGCTCGTCGGGGGTGATGGTCAGGCGACGCTCCAGCGGTGGGACGGAGCGTTGATGGCAATCCGTGCGCTCGCAAATGCGGCAGGATATGCCGATGGGTTCGAAGGCCGCTGAATTGGTCACGTCCAAGCTGTCCGCATAGACCAGATCACCAGCGTGGCGGACCTCGCACCCAAGACAAATCGCGTAACGACGGGTCGGCGCTCCGAATGCACCCCCCGGTTTTGACACGTCGCGCGCAAGGCAGAGATAACGCACGCCATCGGGCGTTTCGGCCAGCTGGCGCAGGAACTGCGCGGGCGTTTCGAAGGCGCGGTGCACGTTCCAGAGGGGGCAGGCGCCGCCGAAGCGAGCGAATTGCAAGCGTGTGGCCGAATGGCGTTTGGTGATCGTGCCAGCTTGGTCTACGCGAACGAAGAAGAAGGGGATGCCCTTGTTTCCCGGCCGCTGGAGGGTCGAGAGGCGATGCGCGACCTGTTCGATCGACGCGCCGAAACGGGTGGCCAGAAGTTCTAGGTCATGCCGGTATTTCTTCGCTGCCTCGAGAAAGCGGGTGTAGGGCATGAGCGCCGCGCCCGCGAAATAGTTGGCGAGGCCGATCTTGGCGATGGATCGTGCTTCGTTCGAGTGGAAGCGGGCGAGGTCGAGCGTGGCGTCCAGCAGCTTGTTCTGGGTGATCAGCGCGAGTTGCAGCAGGATCTGGAAGCGACGCGTCTCGGGCGCAGCGCGGTTCGAAATCGACAGCACCATGTTTTCGGAATCGAAATGGCGCAGGCGCGCGCCTTCGGTCAAACGCAGGGTAATGCCGTTGTCATTCAGGGCGTGCTCTGCGCCCATAGGGCCTGCGAACTTCTCGGCAAAGTGTTCGGCGGCGCGGTCGACCGCGTCGATGTAGTTGTCGCAGTAGTGGAAGAAGTCGCGCACCTCTTCCCAAGGCGAGGGCTGTACGCGGGCATCCTCGCGGCCCAAGGCTTCGTCCAAGGAAGCCAGTCGTTCGTGGGATTGCCGATAGGCGCGATGTAAATGCAGGAAGGCGCGTGCCAGCGCAGGGGCGTTGCTGGCTGCCAGTCGTAGGTCGGCCAAAGGCGGCGGTTGGTCAGTGAACACTGGGTCTGCAAGGGCTTCACGCATGTCAGACACGAGCCGCTCGCTGTCGCCCGCTGATAGCTCTGTCACATCGAACCCGAACTCCGACGCCAGAGCCAACACGACCGAGGTACTGACGGGGCGATTGTTGTTCTCCATCTGGTTCAGATAGGGCAGGGAGACGCCAAGCTTGGCGGCGAATTCCTTCTGGGTCAGGCCAAGCCGCGAGCGCAGTTCGCGCAGTTTCACGCCTGCATAGAGTTTCTGGGGTGCCATCTGGGTGCCTTTGCGGGTTTGCTAATGCAGATCATACCATTTGCAAATTACAGCCTCAACGGACCAGTTGTCGCTCTCGGTGGTAGACGTAGAAGATGGCCAGAATCGCGGCCACCGCGCTGGCGAACATGATCAGTAAAAGTGGCACTGCACCGGTTTCGAGCGTCAGGAGCGATCCGGCAAGGGCCGACAATGCCGCGCCGCCCCCGATCATGATCGCACCGCCTAAACCGGACGCTGTGCCCGCAAGATGCGGGACCACAGACAAGGAGCCCGAGGTGGCGTTAGGAATCACCATTCCGTTGCCAAAGCCCACGGCTGTCATGAAACCAAAGAACACCAAGACAGAGCCAGCACCGCTCAGGTGGATGAGCAGGGAAATCCCGACGCCCACAGCATTCACGACCGATCCCCACAGAATCATCCGGTTGATTCCCCAACGGCGCGAAAACTTGCCTGACATGAAGTTTCCGGCGAAATAGCCGATGGCAGGGGCACTAAAGTAGAAGCCCAAAGTCTCGGGCGGGAGCTTGTAGATTTCGCTGCCCACAAAGGGTGCGCCGCCGAGATAAGCAAAGAAGGCCCCCGAGGCAGCCGCCGCAGCCAGCGCATATGCCCAAAACCGGCGCGAGGTCAGGAGTACGGGATACTCTCCGAATTGGCGAAAGAGCGAGATGTCGCGCGGGCGGCCAGTCTCCCCCAAGTCGGCCCATGTGAGCCAGAGCATCACGCAGCCCAGTAGGAACAGTCCCCAGAAGTTTGCCTTCCACCCAAAGGCCGCATCTAGCACGCCGCCAATGGCGGGGCTGATCATCGGGACCAAGGCCATGCCCATGGTCACATACCCGATCATACTGGCCGCAGAGTCTTGGTCATGGACGTCGCGGACGATGGCGCGGGACAGGACCATGCCAGTGACGATGACGGCTTGGCTCATCCTGAATACCAAGAAAAGTCCGGCAGTTGGCGCGAACAGACAGCCCAGAGTGGCCACCAAAAACAGCGCAATTCCCCAAAGCAGAACCGGTCTGCGCCCATAGCGGTCCGCGATCGGCCCGATAAACAGCTGCAGCACCGCATTCACGCCTAAATAGAGTGCGACGGATAGCTGCATCAGCCGGTAGTTCGTCTGAAAATACGTCGTCATCCCCGGCAGCGATGGTAGAAAAATGTTCATCGAAAGGGCGGCGAGTCCTGCGAGCATAATCAAGGTCGCGATGTGCGGCGCAGTATTCTTGTTGAGCATTTTAAAAGCCATCTCGGATCTGGACGTAGGCCTGACGCTACGGGGTCGGGGGCTCTGATGTCCAATTCCGATTAGTGATTTAGCAGATTTGCATTTTCAATCGGAGTTGCTGCGAGGAATTTGCAAATTTGCCAATGATTGCTTTGCGGGCGCAGAAACGCACCCTATGGTCGCGTCAAAGCGGAGGGCACAGATGAAAGATATCCTGCAAGAACTCGAAGATCGTCGCGAACTGGCGCGTGCCGGTGGCGGTCAGAAACGCATCGACTCGCAGCACGCCAAAGGCAAGCTGACAGCACGCGAGCGCATCGAATTGCTGCTGGACGAAGACAGCTTTGAAGAGTTCGACATGTTCGTGGCGCACCGCTGCACCGAATTCGGGATGCAGGAAAACCGTCCCTATGGCGACGGCGTTGTCACCGGTTGGGGCACCATCAACGGCCGCATGGTCTATGTGTTCTCTCAGGACTTCACCGTGTTTGGTGGTTCGTTGTCGGAAACCCACGCGCAGAAGATCTGCAAGATCATGGATATGGCGATGCAGAATGGCGCGCCTGTGATCGGCATCAACGACTCTGGCGGCGCGCGTATCCAAGAGGGCGTTGCCTCGCTGGCCGGTTATGCCGAAGTGTTCCAGCGCAACATCGAAGCGTCGGGCGTGATCCCGCAGATCAGTGTGATCATGGGCCCCTGTGCCGGTGGCGCGGTGTACTCGCCTGCGATGACCGACTTCATCTTTATGGTGAAGGACAGCTCCTACATGTTTGTGACCGGTCCTGATGTGGTGAAAACCGTGACCAACGAACAGGTTACCGCCGAGGAACTGGGTGGCGCGATCACGCACACCAAAAAAAGCTCGGTCGCTGATGGCGCGTTCGAGAACGATGTCGAGGCTTTGACCGAAGTGCGCCGTCTGGTGGACTTCCTGCCGCTGTCTAACCGTGAAAAGGCCCCTGTGCGTCCGTTCTTTGACGCGCCGGACCGTGTGGAGAACAGCCTTGATACGCTGATCCCCGAGAACGCGAACACGCCCTACGATATGAAAGAGCTGATCAACAAGATCGCGGACGAGGGTGATTTCTACGAAATTCAGGCCGAATACGCCAAGAACATGATCACCGGCTTCATCCGCCTTGAGGGTCAGACCGTTGGTGTTGTTGCGAACCAGCCGATGGTTCTGGCGGGCTGTCTGGACATCGACTCCAGCCGCAAGGCCGCGCGTTTTGTGCGCTTCTGCGACTGCTTCGAAATCCCGATCCTGACTCTGGTCGACGTTCCTGGCTTCCTGCCCGGTACCAGCCAAGAATATAACGGTGTTATCAAGCACGGTGCGAAGCTGCTGTTTGCTTACGGCGAAGCGACCGTTCCCAAAGTGACCGTGATCACCCGCAAGGCGTACGGCGGCGCGTATGACGTTATGGCGTCCAAGCACCTGCGCTCGGACTTCAACTACGCATGGCCGACCGCGGAAATCGCGGTGATGGGCGCCAAGGGCGCGACCGAAATTCTGTATCGCAGCGAGTTGGGAGATCCCGAAAAGATCGCAGCCCGCACCGCAGAATACGAAGAGCGATTCGCGAATCCCTTTGTCGCGGCAGAGCGTGGGTTCATCGACGAAGTGATCATGCCGCACAGCACCCGCCGCCGTGTGTCCCGCGCCTTTGCGGCGCTGCGCCAGAAGAAGCGCAGCATGCCGTGGAAGAAGCACGACAACATTCCTCTCTAAGGCTGGATAACCATTCAAATGGCAAAAACACGCTGGCATATCGTCAAGGACGGGCAGGGGGGCATCACTTTGTCTCGCCAACTTCCCGCCCGTTTCGACTTTGCGGTCGCAGCGACAGTGCCGGCGTGTCACCCTGTCCGGCTCGCCCATCAGGTGCGGCAGGACATGTGGCGCGCATTACAAGGGTTGCGCGGATTTCTCCCTGTGGTAGAGATCGTTAAGGATGGCAACCAAATGTACATTCGTGCAGGGGGCGCTGTTCAAGGAAGCTTGCCTTTAGCCTATGTTCAGGGTTTAGTTTCACAAATTCTTCATGATCCGAAACGCCGTGCACGTTGGATCATGCACGCAGGGCGGGCAAAGTGATGACTCGTCTTGTAAGCTACAGTTTCGTCGCCCTCCTGGCAGTGGCGACCACGGTTCGGGGGCAGGAGGGGGCCCCCGCCGTGCCCTCGGGCCTGGATCTGACTTTGTACGAGCTGATTCTTGAGGATCAGCCCGATGGTCAGATCTGGGCCCGATACCGTTTTGTGGCACCGGATCTCAAGCAAGAGGACTTCGATCGGGTCGCCGGGGACTTTCCCGCAATCTGCGCGGGCTATGCCTTGCCCGAGCTTGATTCTCGGGGCGCCCATCCTGCGATGATTGTCCTGAGCTACGCAGACCGGCCCATTCCCTTTGGCGAGGCTGCACCTGACGCGGTGCAGTTCGTCGAGAGCTTTCGAATCGATCAGGGTGCGTGCATCTGGGAGGTCTATTAATGAGAGCCTCTCTGAACCGTTTTCCCCTTTGTACACAGGCTTATGGTGATTTTGAGCCACAGGCTGAACATGCAGAATCTGCCCCGTATCAATCGGTAGAGATTCGCGTTATCGTTGCGCTGGGAGTATCCCAAGACCCCCATACCTCGAAGCAGTGGTCGGGGAAGGGCCAAGGGTCCGTCCCGGCAGATAACAATACAAGTACATACAGGAGACACGCATGTCGAAAGTCGTCATCACCTTTGCTGCGCTCGCAGTTGTTGCATCGGTTGCAGGCTGCGCGAAGAAGCCCGCAGAAGAAGAATTCGTGGTCGTTCAGCCCGAACCCATTTCGGTGGAACCCACTTACACCGGCAAGTACAAGTAACCGTACTCTGACGAAACCGGGGCGGGCCGTCGGGCCCGCTTTCACAGGCCGCGACCATCGCCCCTACACCCAAAGGGGGCTTGTATGCTGAAACATCGTGGCTTCCCGGGCCGTATGCCCGGAACTGATTATCAATTCGTAATTCGCCGCGCGAACCCGCGCGGAGTGACGCCGATCAAGGCGATTCGCCGTTTTCCTGACCGCAAGCCTGCGGACAAGAGAGCTGACGAATGCTTCCTTGCCGCACTCTGGCTTCACTTTGGCGAAGAGACCTTTGAGCGGGGCAACCTTGATGCCGGACGCCTGAACTGGCTGTTCGAGCGCGAAGTCGTGCCGGCAGAAGAGCCCTTTGATCCCGCGAATTACGGCGCACTGCTGCGCATCGACATGGACGAAGCAGAGCGGTCCTTTCCTCAGATCTTCAACGGGAGTTCGGAATGGGTCGGCTAAGCTTTGCCCAGTGCATACAGGCAGTTAAGCGGATTTCGGCGCACGTTTTTCGTGCGCCCGCCGCCATGCTTGCAAGCACGGGCGAAGCAGCCAATCTAGGGCTGTGTAAGTCGCGCATTGCGCGGCGGACGATGTCTCTTACCGAGACCCCTTCCCCGACTTGCGCGCTGGGCTCTACAGGCCTGAGCGCGCATTTTTTCGGATTGCCTCACGGTTTCGTGTGGTCTGCTTCTAACGGGCGTGGGAACCAGGTGCAGGGGGGTGACGTTGCTTACACATCAGAACGTCGCACCCGTGTGGGTGGACACGGGATTGTTGAAAGGATTGCACAATGCTTAAGAAAACTTGGATCGTTGCTTCGGTTGCTCTGCTTGGTCTGGCCGCGTGTGGTGACACGCTTGGCGAGCAGGCTCTGCTGGGTGCAGGCGCAGGCGCAGCAGCAGGTGCTGTCACCGGTGGTGACATGGTCACTGGTGCCGTCGTCGGTGGCGCAGGCAACGTCGCGTACTGCCGCACTTACCCCTCGCGCTGTAACTAAGCAGCCGCGCGGCAACGCGCTTATCCATTCTTATGGCTTTTTGGCCACCGGACCTCGTCTGTCCGGTGGCCTTTTCTTTTGCCCAACGGCCGGGATGACCGGCCGAGGCACACTCTGATAAGACGAAAGGGACGGAGACAAATGATCGACAAGATCCTCATTGCCAACCGTGGCGAGATCGCATGCCGCGTGATCAAGACGGCGCAGAAGATGGGCATCAAAACGGTGGCCATCTATTCGGACGCAGACAAGAACGCTCTGCATGTGAGCATGGCAGATGAGGCGGTCCACATCGGTCCTCCGCCCGCGAACCAGTCGTACATCGTTATCGACAAGGTGATGGATGCGATCCGTCAGACTGGCGCCAATGGTGTGCATCCCGGTTATGGCTTCCTGTCGGAAAACTCCAAATTCGCCGAGGCTCTGGAAGCCGAAGGCGTCGCGTTCGTTGGCCCGCCCAAAGGTGCGATCGAGTCGATGGGCGACAAGATCACCTCGAAGAAAATCGCTCAGGAAGCGGGCGTTTCAACCGTTCCCGGCTATATGGGGCTGATTGAGGACGCCGAAGAAGCTGTGAAAATCAGCAACGACATCGGTTACCCCGTCATGATCAAAGCTTCCGCTGGCGGCGGCGGTAAGGGGATGCGGATCGCTTGGAACGATGAAGAGGCCCGCGAAGGCTTCCAGTCCTCCAAGAACGAGGCGGCCAACAGCTTTGGCGACGACCGTATTTTCATCGAGAAATTCGTCACTCAGCCGCGCCACATCGAAATTCAGGTGCTCGCCGACAAGCACGGCAACTGCATCTACCTTGGTGAACGCGAGTGTTCGATTCAACGCCGTAACCAGAAGGTCATCGAAGAAGCGCCGTCGCCTTTCCTGGACGAAACCACCCGCAAAGCGATGGGTGAGCAGGCTTGCGCATTGGCCAAAGCCGTGGGCTACGCCAGCGCAGGTACCGTAGAATTCATCGTTGATGGCGACAAGAATTTCTACTTCCTCGAAATGAACACTCGTCTGCAGGTGGAACATCCTGTGACCGAGCTGATCACCGGTGTCGACCTTGTGGAGCAAATGATCCGCGTGGCGAACGGCGAAGAGCTGTCGCTGAAGCAGGAAGACATCGCCCTGAACGGTTGGGCGATGGAGAGCCGCCTCTACGCAGAAGATCCCTATCGGAACTTCCTGCCGTCGATTGGCCGTCTGACCCGCTACCGTCCCCCCGCCGAGATCGCCGAAGACACACGCGCTGTCCGAAACGACACCGGCGTCTATGAGGGCGGCGAGATCAGCATGTACTACGACCCCATGATTGCAAAGCTGTGCACATGGGCGCCGACTCGTCTGGAAGCCATCGAAGAGATGCGCGTCGCGCTGGACAGCTTCGAGGTAGAAGGCATCGGTCACAACCTGCCGTTCCTAGCGGCTGTGATGGACCACGAGAAATTTGTCAGCGGCGATATCACCACCGCGTTCATCGCCGAAGAATACCCCGAGGGTTTCGCTGGCGTCGATCTGCCCGAAGCGGATTTGCAGCGCATCGCAGCGGCCTGTGCTGCCATGAACCGCGTTGCCGAAATCCGTCGCACTCGAATTTCGGGTACCATGGACAACCACGAGCGCAAGGTCGGTGACGACTGGGTCGTGCGTCTGGGTGGCGCAGAGTTCGCTGTGACCGTTGCTGCGGACCCCAAGGGCTCGGACGTGACCTTTGCCGACGACACCACCCTGCGTGTCGAAAGCGATTGGACCCCAGGTGATCAGCTGGCGAAACTGTCGGTCGGTGGCAGCCCGCTGGTGCTGAAAACGGGCAAGATCACCAACGGCTTCCGCATCCGCAGCCGCGGCGCGGACCTGAAGGTACATGTCTACAGCCCCCGACAGGCGGAACTGGCAACCTTGATGCCCGAGAAGCTGCCGCCCGATACCTCGAAGATGTTGCTCTGCCCGATGCCCGGCGTTCTGGTGAAGATGAACGTCGAAGTTGGCGACGAGGTCCAAGAGGGGCAGGCGCTCTGCACCATCGAGGCAATGAAGATGGAGAACATCTTGCGGGCCGAGAAGAAGTCGGTCGTCACCAAGATCAACGCGGGCGCGGGCGACAGCCTTGCCGTCGACGAAGTGATCATGGAGTTCGAATAAGCCATGGCGTTGGCCGCTGGCATATCGCGCAACTCGCGGGGTAATCAGCGGCTGTCGCGCATTTCTCGCTGGCGCATCGGCATTTTGTCGATCGTCCGCGAGATTTCCCGCACGGTCCACGGGGACGGTTTACGCAGCTTGATGCCGCCGTCCATGCCGATCAGCACAAAGCCAAAGCCTCGCGGATGCAGCGCTTGGCGCAGGGCGGATCGGGCGTCGGGGTCGGTGTCGACCAGAACGATGACGTCCCGCTCGACCAGACCGTCGAGTTCTTCTTCGATCAGCTCCATCTGCTGCACAAAGGCAGGGTCAAACGGGCTGTCGGCGAACACGATCAGCGGGCGGTGCGTCCACTTGAACGCGGCCAGATCGGCGGTCCGACCGTCAAGGATCACGGCCTCTGTCATATCGGTCTCCTGCGCCCACGCGTGCGGGGCGGTCATTGACAATAACATTGCGAATAAAGCGGCAAGTCGGGTCATGGCACCTCCTGTCGCTGTAGAGATAGGGGCGATGTCCCCGATTACGAAGCTTTTTTCCGCGGGATGATCCGATTGTGACTGGCCCGCGTCGATTGGAGGAACGGACAGATGACCCAAGATAAAGACGCCTGGCGCGCACTGGCCGAAAAGGAACTGCGCGGACGCCCCCTTGATGACCTGAACTGGCAAACGCTGGAAGGGATTGAGGTCAAGCCGCTGTACACCGAAGAGGACACGGCCGATCTGCCTCACATGGGCGGCACCCCCGGTTTCGCGCCCTTCACCCGTGGTGTGAAAGCGACCATGTATGCAGGCCGTCCTTGGACGATCCGCCAGTATGCGGGTTTCTCGACGGCCGAAGAATCGAACGCGTTCTATCGCAAGAACCTTGCGGCTGGTCAGCAGGGTGTGTCGGTGGCTTTCGACCTTGCGACCCACCGCGGCTACGACTCGGATCACCCCCGTGTGGTGGGTGACGTTGGCAAGGCCGGTGTGGCCATCGACAGTGTCGAGGACATGAAAATCCTGTTCGACGGCATCCCGCTGGACAAGGTGTCGGTGTCGATGACTATGAACGGCGCGGTGATCCCGATCCTAGCGAACTTCATCGTCGCGGGCGAAGAGCAGGGCCACGATAAGTCGGTTCTGGCGGGAACTATTCAGAACGACATTCTGAAGGAATTCATGGTCCGCAACACCTACATCTATCCGCCTGAACCTTCGATGCAGATCATCGCGGACATCATCGAGTACACCTCGAACGAGATGCCCAAGTTCAACAGCATCTCGATCTCCGGCTACCACATGCAGGAAGCGGGCGCGAACCTTGTCCAAGAGCTGGCCTACACGCTGGCCGATGGCCGCGAATACGTGCGCGCTGCGATTGAGCGTGGCATGGACGTGGACAAGTTCGCGGGCCGTCTGTCGTTCTTCTTTGCGATTGGCATGAACTTCTTCATGGAAGCTGCCAAGCTGCGCGCGGCGCGTCTGCTTTGGTCGCGTATCATGGATGAATTCGAGCCAAAGAACCCCCGTTCGAAAATGCTGCGCACCCACTGCCAGACCTCTGGCGTGTCGCTGCAGGAACAGGATCCCTATAACAACGTGATCCGTACCGCCTACGAGGCGATGTCGGCGGTTCTGGGGGGTACCCAGTCGCTGCACACCAACGCGCTGGACGAAGCTATTGCGCTGCCCACTGAATTCAGCGCCCGCATCGCGCGGAACACCCAGTTGATCCTGCAGGAAGAGACTGGTGTCACCAACGTCGTCGATCCGCTGGCGGGTAGCTACTATGTTGAAAGCCTGACCAATGAACTGGCCGAGAAGGCTTGGGCGCTGATCGAGGAAGTCGAAGAGATGGGCGGTATGACCAAGGCGGTTGCGTCGGGCATGCCCAAGCTGCGCATCGAAGAGACCGCAGCCCGCCGTCAGGCGGACATCGATCGCGGCGACGAGGTGATCGTCGGCGTGAACAAGTACCGCAAAGACAAAGAAGACCCGATCGACATTCTGGAGATCGACAACACTAAGGTGCGCGAAGCTCAGGTCGCGCGTCTGGAGCGCATCCGCGCATCGCGTGACGAGGCAGCTTGCCAAGCCGCGCTGGAAGAACTGACCCGCCGCGCCAAAGAGGGCGGCAACCTGCTCGAGGCGGCTGTGGAAGCAGCCCGTGCTCGTGCCTCTGTCGGAGAGATCAGCATGGCAATGGAGAAAGAGTTTGGCCGCCACCGTGCCGAAGTGAAGACCTTGGCTGGCGTTTATGGCGCGGCCTACGAGGGTGACGAAGGGTTCGCAGCGATCCAGAAATCGGTCGAGGATTTCGCCGAGAAGGAAGGCCGCCGCCCCCGTATGCTGGTGGTGAAGATGGGGCAGGACGGTCACGACCGTGGTGCCAAGGTCATCGCCACTGCCTTTGCCGATATTGGGTTCGACGTGGACGTAGGTCCGCTGTTCCAGACCCCGGAAGAGGCCGCTCAGGACGCGATCGACAACGATGTGCACGTGATCGGGATTTCCTCGCAAGCGGCGGGTCACAAGACACTCGCCCCCGCGCTGATCAAGGTGCTCGAAGAGCAGGGCGCCGGTGACATCATCGTCATCTGCGGCGGTGTGATCCCCCAGCAGGACTATGACTTCCTAAAGGCGGCAGGTGTGAAGGCCATTTTCGGTCCCGGCACGAATATTCCGACAGCAGCTCAGGATATTCTGCGCCTAATTGAAGAGGCGCGCGCCTGAGGCTAGCGTTGCTGAGAGGGGGCTGTCTGCCCCCTCTTGGCGCATCCTGCGCCAATTCACCCCCGAGGGTATTTTGCCCAAGAAAGAGACCGGTTGGCGGTATGCAATTTTCGGTGCGGCAGGCATGCGCGGCTGATGCAGCGTCCATTGCCGAATTGTGGAACGGATTTATCCGCGACACGGCAGTGACATTTACCACATTGGAAAAGACAGAAGACGGCATCGCGGCTGATATTGCGGCGCGAGGGCCTTGTTTTGTCGTGGCCGAGGCGGACGGAGCGCTCTTGGGTTTTGCGACCTGTTTCGCCTTTCGCGGCGGGCCCGGTTACGCGCACACCAAAGAGCACTCTGTAATGTTGGCAGAGCCTGCGCGCGGACAGGGTGTGGGGCGCGCGTTGATGGACACCTTGATGGCGGTGGCCAAGAGCGAAGGGTGCCATTCGATGTTTGCGGGTGTGAGCGGTGAAAACAACGAAGGCGTGGCGTTTCACAAAGCGATTGGATTTACCGAGGTCGCGCGGTTGCCGCAGGTGGGGCGCAAATTTGATCGGTGGATGGACCTTGTGCTGATGCAGAAATTCCTGTGAATGCGGCCTGACAAGTTCTGCGTTCAAAGGTAGTCTGCCCGCCATGTCGATCTGGACCCGCATCTCCGAAGCACTGGCCTCCCTTGCCAAGGGGGAGGGGCTTTCTGCTGTTTTCGAACATTTGCGCACGCCGCCTGAGCGGACGGTGGGTTTTACGATCGCGGTGATCGCTCTGTCGGCCAAGATGGCGAAGGCAGACGGTCTGGTGACGCGCGATGAAGTGACGGCCTTTCGCGAGGTGTTCCACATCGATCCGTCTGAAGAGGCCAACGCGGCGCGGCTATTCAATCTGGCACGCCAAGATGTCGCCGGGTTCGAGGAATATGCACAACGCATTCGGGCGATGTTCGATTCCGAATCCAGCGCTCTTTGCGATTTGATGGAGGGGCTGTTCCACATTGCGATGGCGGACGGCACCTACCACCCTGCCGAGGATGCTTTCCTGCGCCGTGTCGCAGAAATTCTGGGGCTGGATGAGCGCCGGTTCACGTCGCTCAAGTCACGATTTGTGCCGGGGGCAGAGGCGGACCCCTATGACGTATTGGATGTTCCGCATGATGCGCAAAATGCAGAGGTGCGGGCCGCGTGGCGCGCAGCTGTCCGAGAGGCGCACCCCGATCAAATGATGGCGCGCGGCGTTCCGCCAGAGGCGATCAAGCTGGCCGAGGGCCGTATGCAGGCGATCAACCGCGCATGGGAAACGATCCGCGCAGAACGCGGACTCTGACGCACTAGGAATGATGTTGGGCGGTGCCTATATTTTAGGGCATGAAACAGACATTGATTGTTGCGACCCTGATGCTTTTGCCGTTTTCGGCACTGGCGCAAGACCAGAGTGTAGCTGACCCTGCCGAACCCGAAAGCGGGTTCGAACGGATGCAGCGCGGCTTTGGGATGATCTTTGACGGCCTTCGCGAAGAGGTTGATCCGACCGTGGAAAGCCTAAAGGACAAAGCGCGCGAAATGGCGCCGGAGATGCGCGATTGGGTCATGGCGATGGGGCCTGCTCTACGTGATCTGGCGGATAAGATCGGGGATTTGAACGACTACCACGCACCGGAAAAGCTGCCGAACGGTGACATTATCCTGCGCCGAAAAGAGCCGATGCCTGACGCGCCAGATGCCCCACAGGCTGCGCCAATGGGGCCGACCGACATTTAATCTTGGATGACGACTTCGTGTGTGGCGTCTAGTGACTTCGCTAGCGAATCCAGACGCGCGGCCGCCACTTCGGAGTAAAGATCAACGGCGTCTTTGTGCAGGATAATCTTGAGCTCTTTTGCCTGAGGATCCCATTTGAATTTCCCAGGTGCACGGTCCTTGTGCATCCAGAGCATCGCGCCGAACCGCATGGCTTTGCCCAGAACTTCCGCCTCTCGGGTGTCCTCTTCGCTCAGCAGGGGGGCGAGCACATCAAATTGGCTGGCGCTTGGCTTGTTCTTGTAGCGGTACAGCAGCGAAAGGCCGATATAGATACGTTCACTGTGGGACAGACCGCCAAGGTTCGCGCGTGTCGAATTGTCGAAACAGATTTCGGCGCGATAATCAGGGTGCGCGCGCCACGTGACGTCGTGCAGCAAGCAAGCTGCCTTGATGATCCGCGCTTTTTCCGGCGTCATTTGCGGAAACAGCGGTGAGATGAAGCTGAACAGAACCTTCCCGAAGCCGGGCATCCGAGCATCTTTGATTTCCGAAAACCGGCAGGCCTCGATCAAAGGATCACGGTCGCGCAGGTCCTGCGGCATTTGTTCGTACAGCAGCCCTTCGCGGATGCCGTAGCTAGAGATCGCAATGTCATGGGGATCGAGGCGTTTGACCACGGCTTCCAGAACTTCGGCGGCCAAAGGTACCAAAGCCATACGTGCGCTAGAAATACCACAGGCCTTGCGCAGACCCTCTAGGTCTTTGTGATCCTTGATGAAGTCCAGGGTCTCCATCAGTTCGGGGCAGGTCATCCGGTATTCGTGCAGCACGTGCAACGGGTAGTTCATCCGCTCCATGTTGATGCGCCCGATGGCGCGCCAGCTCCCGCCGACGAGGAACAGTCGGTCGTGCTGGGGCCCGAGCTCTTCGAGCAGTTGATCCAGAGTCTCTTCGATATGGGCGCGGCGTGCTTTGACGCCGCCCTCAATGTCCTGCAACTTCAGCGGAGCAAGGGGCGAGGTCACGCATTTCCCGATCTTGCCCTTGCTGATTTCGGCCAACTCCATCGACGAGCCGCCAATGTCACACACCAGACCATAGGCACCGGGCCATCCCAGCAGCACACCCTGTGCGGACAAGCGCGCTTCTTCGGTGCCGTCGACCACATGGATGGTCATGCCGGTTTCGGATTCGATCTGCTCTTTGAATTCGGGGCCGTCTATGGCCTCTCGCATGGCGGCGGTCGCGACCACATGCAATGGTGCGCAGCCAATGCTGCGGGCCAACGCTTGAAACCGGTGGAGAGTCGCGCGTGCTTTGACCTTGCCTTCGGGGTTCAGCATGCCGGTTTCCAGCAATCCTTTGCCCAAGCCGCACATGACCTTCTCGTTAAAGAAATAGGCAGGACTGCGGGCCGCACCGTCAAAAATCACCAAACGGACCGAGTTCGACCCGATGTCCACGACCCCGACCTTGGACATTGCACGGGCTTGGGGATCGATGATCAACGGCCGCGCGAAAACCGCGTGGTCGCCAAACATGGGTTGGCTGGTCGTCATTAGTCGGAACCTAAATAGTTAACAGGTCTTATCCGAGGCACCTTGGGGAAAGCGCCCGCAGAGGTCAATCTTCTGTGTGCGTCAGTTTGGGAACATCTGCGGCGCCGGCGGACCCGCGACCAGAGAGCGAAGGGTTTTCCATAAAGAAGCGATGGCAGCTGAAGGCGAACTTCCCTTCCTCGAGGTGGGCGCGCTGGAACTTGCCATCTGGGCCCATGACCCAGCTTTGGGCGACGTCGGCCATGTTGGCGGCCATGATCTGATCGACGATCTGTGCCTTCACGGTGGGGTTCTCGATCTCGATCAAGGTTTCCACCCGGCGGTTCAGGTTGCGGCCCATCCAGTCGGCCGAGGACATGAACACCCGCGCCTGCCGAGAGGGCAGAGCATGACCGTTGCCAAAGCAGGCGATCCGCGAATGCTCAAGGAACCGGCCCACGATGGATTTCACGCGGATATTTTCTGACATACCTTTGATGCCCGGACGCAACCCGCATATGCCTCGGATGACCAGCGACACGGGAACACCAGCCTGAGATGCACCATACAGAGCGTCGATCACGTCAGGCTCGATCAGCGAATTCATCTTGGCCCAAATACCCGAAGGACGCCCGGCACGGGCGTTCTCTGCTTCCTCTCCGATCATGCGGATCAGGTCGGCCTTCATGTTGGTGGGGCTGATCGACAGGTTTTCTAGGTGCTCGGGCATGGCGTAGCCGGACAGGTAGTTGAACACCTTGACCGCGTCGCGCCCGACAGAGGGGTTGCATGTGAAAAGGCTAAGGTCGGTATAAATCTTGGCCGTAATCGGGTGGTAGTTGCCAGTGCCAAAGTGGCTGTAGGTGACCAGCTGGTCGCCCTCGCGGCGGACCACGGTGCTGATCTTGGCGTGGGTTTTCTGGTCCACAAAGCCATACACCACGTGGGCGCCCGCGCGTTCCAAACGGCGTGACTGACGGATGTTGGCAGCCTCGTCAAAGCGGGCTTTGAGCTCGACCAAGGCGGTGACGGATTTGCCATCCTCAGCAGCCTCGCACAGCGCTTCGACAATGGGGCTGTCCTTGGACGTGCGGTAAAGGGTCTGCTTGATCGCCACCACATTCGGGTCGCGCGCGGCCTGCTGGAGGAAACGCACCACCATATCAAACGTCTCGTAAGGGTGGTGGAGCAGCATGTCCTTCTGGCGGATCGCCTTGAAGATGTCGCCGTCGTGGTCGGTCACACGTTCGGGAACGCGGGGGGTGAAACTGGGCCACAACAGATGTGGCAGGTCGTCGATCACCAGTTCCTTGAGGTCAGAGACGCCGATCACGCCGTCCACTTCGATGACCTCTTCGTCGCTCAGGTGGAGTTCGCGCATGATGATGTCGAGCAGGTTCTTGGGCGCACCGGCAGAGACTTTCATGCGGATCACCTCGCCACGGCGGCGACGCTTTAGGGCGCTTTCGAATTCGCGCACCAGATCTTCGGCTTCTTCTTCGACTTCCAGATCGCTGTCGCGCAGCACGCGGAAGGTACAATGCCCCTTGAGCCGGTAGCCTGGGAACAGCTGGTTCAGATGGAGCAGTAGCAGCTCTTCGAGCGGGATGTAGCGGAACTGGTCAGGCTCGGAGGGCAGGCGGGTGAAACGGGGGACCTGCGCGGGAATAGGCAGCAGGGCGTGCAGGATTTTGCCATCGCGGCTGCGTTCCAGTTGCAGTGCCAGCGAAAAGCCGGTGTTCGGGATGAAGGGGAAGGGGTGGGCAGGGTCAATTGCCAAAGGGGAAAGAACCGCGAAGACCTGATTGAGGAAGACGTCTGCCAGATAGTCTTCGTCCTCTTCGGTCAACGAGGCGCGGTCGTAGATGGTCAAATTGTTTTCTTCCATCTCGGCCCGCAGGGTCCGCCACGCGCTTTGTTGGCGGTCCATCAGGTCGCGGGCGTCCGCATCGATCAGCTTCAATTGCTGGGACGGGGTCAGGCCGTCTTGGGCTGGTGTGGTGTTGCCCTCGCGTTTCAGTTCGCGCAGACCAGCGACGCGGACGGTGTAGAATTCATCGAGGTTGGTGGCGGAAATCGACAGGAAACGCAGCCGTTCCAAGAGCGGCACGCGCGGGTTCTCGGCCTCTTCGAGAACGCGCATGTTGAACCCCAGCCAGCTCAGTTCGCGGTTATAGAGGCGCTTGGGGCCTTCGATCTCTTCGGCGGGCAGCTCGATAGGCTCTGAAAAGCCTGCGTGCAAGAAATCAACTACGTCCACGATCAGAAGTCCTCTTGGGGTGTTATGGCCTAATCAAATTACCTGTTTCGTAGCTTGTCCAGCACCTCTGACGCAAGCTTGCGATTGACCGCGCGGTTCTGTTCCAGACCGGTTTTGTCGATGGCGGCGACCACTTTGATCGCGCTGGAAAAAGAGCGGTCCATATGCCGGAGCAAATAGGTGATCGTGTCGGGGCTGGGGAACAGTTGGCGGTCAGCAAACAGCTTGGTCAGGACGGCGGTCAGCAGAGCGTCATCGGGGGCCTCTAGGCCGATGGACTGCGCGCCCTGCATCCGGCTCTGTAGATCGGGCAGCGTCAGGCCCCAGACCTGCGCGGGGCGGGTGTCGGTCAACAGCAGGCGATTGCCCTCGGCCAGGACCAGATTGTGCAGGTGGAACAGTAGCTCTTCGGCCGCGCGGTCACCCGCAATCGCCGAGATGTCCTCGATCGCGACGTGGTTTTTTGCCAGCGACGGAATGTCGAGCCCCGCCAGATCGCGGCTGTTCAGGATCGTGGCGTTGGTTGTTTCGGCCCACACATGCGCCAAGTGGGTTTTGCCAGAGCCCTCGGGGCCATACAGCACCAGCTTGCCACCCGCCCAATTGCGCCAGCCATCCAGCAGGGCAACCGCCATCGCGTTGCCGGGCGAGACAAAGAAGTCCTCTCGGCCCAAAGCGGGGCGCACTGGCAGATCAAAGCTAAGCTGGCGTGCCATCGGTTACGGTGCGTCCCTGCCGGTCAGGCCGCGATACAGGCGGCTGTCTTTGTATTGTGCGGCGATGTAACGGATCACCACCCCAAGAGAGGCCGCCAGCGGTACAGCAACCAGAAGGCCGATGAAACCGAAAATCGAGCCAAAGACAGACAGGGCAAGGATGAGCCAGACTGGGTGCAAACCCACCGAATTGCCGATGAGCATGGGAGTCAGCACGTTGCCCTCTAGGATCTGGCCAACCTGGAACACGGCAAAGACCGCGGCGATCATCCACCAGTCCCCCCAAAACTGGAATAGCGCCAGACCGATGGACAAGACGCCGCCCACGATTGCGCCCACATAGGGGATAAAGCTGACAATGCCCGCGATGAATCCCACGACGAGGCCAAAGTTCAGGCCCACGATCATCAGCGAAATCGCATAATATGCGCCAAGGATCAGGCAGACTGTGCCTTGGCCGCGGACAAAACTAGCGAGTGTCGCGTCAATGTCGTTGAAGATCTTGCGCACAATGGGTGCATGGTCGCGGGGCAACAGGTCGTCAATCTTGGCGATCATGTTGTCCCAGTCCAAAAGAAGATAGAACGACACCACTGGCACCACGACAAAGAACATAGCGATGTTCAGCAGGGATGCAGCAGAGGAGAGGGCGCCTTGGAGCAGCGTGCCGCCTTTTTCCTGAATGGTCTGCCCTGCGGCGGTCAGCGCGTTGTGCACGGGGCTGCCGCTGGCGATCAGCTCTGGGAAGCGCGACGTCAGGCTCGACTTCAGGCGGTCCATAATCTCTGGCGCGGTTTTGAACAGGTTTACGGCTTGCTCGGCCATGGTCGGGATGATGACCAACGCTGCCGCTGCAAACACCAAAATAGCGACCAAAGTGATGACCACAGTTGCCATCGCGCGCGTCAACCCGCGTTCTTCGAGCCAGTCGGCAACTGGATCTAGGAAATAGGCGACAGCCGCGCCCACAAAGAACGGCAACAGCGTGTCCCCAAGCACCCAAAGAATGGCAAAGAAAACGACGGCGGCGATTCCCCAGTATTTTGCCTGTTGCTTTGCAGGTAGAGCCATGGGTCATCCTCCGATCGATCATTCAGGTTTTCGCCGAAGCGGCGTGATTATGCAAGCGCAGCGCCGGTTTGGCGGGGTCCGGCCCGACTTAGCTGTTTCCAAGGGGCGTTTGGCGCTTTAAACCCCTGCAAAACGAAATCACTGTTCCGAGGGTTCCATGCGCCTGTCCCGCTACTTCCTGCCCGTGCTCAAGGAGACGCCTGCCGACGCGCAGATCGTCAGCCACCGCCTGATGCTGCGGGCCGGTATGATCAAGCAAACCAGCGCCGGTATCTATTCCTGGCTGCCGCTGGGTTTCAAAGTCCTGCGCAAGATCGAAAACATCGTCCATGACGAGCAGATCAAGGCCGGCCACATCCCCATGCAGATGCCCACCCTTCAGTCGGCGGATCTGTGGCGCGAGTCCGGTCGCTATGACGGCTATGGTCAGGAAATGCTGCGGATGAAGGACCGTCACGACCGTGACATGCTGTTCTCGCCTACCGCAGAAGAGCTGTTCACCGACGTCTTCCGCAGCTACGTGCGCAGCTACAAAGATCTGCCGCTGACGCTCTATCAAATCCAGTGGAAATTCCGCGACGAAGTCCGCCCGCGTTTCGGCGTGATGCGTGGCCGCGAATTCTACATGAAGGACGGCTACAACTTCGACCTGACCAAAGAGGACGCGCTGCACGCCTACAACCGTCACCTTGTTAGCTACCTGCGCACCTACGAGCGCATGGGCCTGCAGGCGATTCCGATGCGTGCTGATTCCGGCCCGATTGGCGGCGATAACACCCACGAATTCCTTGTTCTGGCGGACACCGGCGAATCCGAAGTCTTCTACGATGCCGAGATCACCGATCTGACCTTTGGCGACCGCGAGATCGATTTCGCGGACAAAGAGCAGTGCCAGGCCGTACTGGAAGAGTTTACCAGCCGCTACGCGCGCACGGACGAGACCCACGACGAAGCCGTCTACAACGAAATCCCCGAAGAGCGCCGCCGCGTTGCGCGTGGGATCGAAGTTGGCCAGATTTTCTACTTCGGCACCAAGTATTCGGACGCCATGGGTGCGACCGTTCAGGACGCCGAGGGCAACAAGGTTCCCGTTCACATGGGCAGCCACGGCATCGGCGTCAGCCGCTTGCTGGGTGCGATCATCGAAGCCAGCCACGACGAAAACGGCATCATTTGGCCCGAGGGCGTAACCCCGTTCCACGTGGGCATCGTGAACCTAAAGCAAGGTGACGAAGAGACCGACGGCGCTTGCGAAAGCCTCTACGCGGCGCTCGGAGCAGCCGGTCTGGAGCCTCTGTATGACGACCGCAAAGAACGCGCGGGTGCGAAATTCGCAACGATGGATCTAATCGGTCTGCCTTGGCGCATCACCATCGGTCCGCGTGGCCTGAAAAACGGTGTTGTCGAACTGACCAGCCGCCGTACTGGCGAGAGCGAAGAGCTGTCACCCGAAGCCGCGGTTGAAAAAATCAAAGAGATCTACGCGAAACATCCCGATCCCAAGGGCCTGTAAGGTCTGTTATCGAATGCAGTCAAAGGCTCCGGTGCTCTGCCGGAGCCTTTTTTCATGCCCCACTGATTCGCAAAGCTACGGACTAGGCCGGCCCCCCGCCGAACGCATCGCAAATTTCCGCCAAATCGGTACCAAGAGCGCTGACATCGTCGGTTTTGCATAATTCTCTGGTCGCATTTTTGGATACGATCCGATATGCCTACGGGTCAGTTTCAAACGCGAACGGGTCATGTTTTTAAGGGCTTTTGTGGTCAGTCTTGGTATTGTTTCGGGAGCAGGGTTTTCGCAATTTCCCGAGTTTTCGCAACAATACCTCCAGCGATTAGGCGGCGCGGTCGAAGAGTTGTCGACTGTGGTGCGCGACTTTGACCGTTCGGCGGCGACCTTTGGCATGTCCCGCCACAAAGCCTTGGACGAGATGAATGGATCGCCGTTTTTGCAACGGCGGCAGGCAGATTTGCGGCGGACAATCTCGCGATACGAAGAGCTGAACGATGCCTATAGCGCACTGCGGTACGCCGGCCCTTTCACGCGATTCTACGATCTACATTTTATGTTCGATGAAAAGATTCTGGCAGGCACGTGGGAGGACTATCAACCCGCGGTTCCCTTGACGATCGAGGGCGGGCTCTTCGCGATCTTTGGTGCATTATCTGGGGCGAGCGCAGCATCGGTCATCGGCAAGCTTTTCCGACCTTGGCGGAAACGAAAGAAACCCACGGCGGCGTGACTTGACCCGCGAGGCGCGATTTGCGCATCTACGCGCGAACTGTCGAGGAACCTCATGGCCCATACCACACCTCCCTTTGCTCCTTTTGAATTCATGATTGCTTGGCGGTACTTGCGCGCCAAACGCGCCGAAGGGGGCGTAAGTGTCATGACATGGATCTCTTTGCTGGGGATCACGCTGGCGGTCTTTGCTTTGATTGCGACGTTGGCCGTACGCTCCGGTTTCCGCGAAGAGTTTGTGGATACGATCCTAGGGGCAAATGCGCATATCACGGTCTATCAGGACATGCAGGTCTCTGAGACCGGCGCAACCAGTCGCAAGATTGAAGATTACATTGAGATGGCAGAGCGCATTGCCGCAGTGCCTGGCGTTGTGCACGCGGCCCCCTTGGTGAAGGGGCAGGTGATGGCGAGCGCGCGGGGCCGGAATGCAGGGGTCGAGGTCTTTGGTATCAGCGCGGCCGATCTGCAAGGCATCCCTCGTATCGCCAACCCTCAAGAGGCCGTCGGCACATTGGACCGGTTCGAAGACGGCATCGCGATCGGCTCCGGAGTTGCGCGGGAGTTGGGCTTGTTTGTTGGGGATAAAGTGCAGCTCATCTCGCCGAATGGTGTGAAAACCGCCTTTGGCACTAGTCCTCGAGTCAAAGCCTACGAGGTCGTCTACATTTTCACGGCGGGTCGATATGACGTGGACCGCACGCGCGCCTACCTCCCGTTTGCCGAAGCTCAAGCGTATTTCAACTCTCCTGAAGCCGCTGACGAGATCGAAGTTATGCTCGACACGCCCTCGGATGTCGAAGCGATGGTTTTGCCTGTGTTTCAAGCCGCCGGGGACCGAGCAATGATCTGGACTTGGCGCGATGCCAGCGGGGCCTTTTTGCAGGCTCTGGAGGTTGAGGACAACGTAATGTTTGTCATCCTCTCGATCCTCGTGCTGATCGCGGCGATGAACATCACCAGCGGCTTGATTATGCTTGTGAAAAACAAAGGTCGTGACATTGGGATTCTGCGCACAATGGGCCTGACCGAAGGTGCCGTTCTGCGGGTATTTTTCCTGTGTGGGGCGTTCACGGGCGTACTGGGGACGATCGCCGGCGTGATCCTTGGATGTCTCTTCGCGATTTACATCGACCCGATCTTTTCGCTCGTTAACTACGTTGCGGGCGGTGGGGTATGGGATCCTCAAATTCGCGGTTTGTATAACCTGCCTGCCAAACTTGAATTGGCGGATGTGCTGAGCGCGGTGTTCCTGTCCTTGGGCCTGAGCTTTGTCGTGACGATTTTCCCGGCCCGACGCGCGGCGCGGATGAACCCAGTGGAGGCGCTGCGCTATGAGTAAGGCACTGGAACTAAGCGCGATCGAGAAAGTCTACAAGCGGGGCGAGCCCGGCGAAGTGGCCGTTTTGCGCGGGGCAGAGTTGACGTTGGACGCGGGTGAGGTCGTGGCTTTGGTCGCGCCGTCCGGGGCAGGAAAATCGACCTTGCTGCACATCGCGGGGCTCTTGGATACCCCCGATGCGGGGCAGGTCGTTGTGGGCGGTCAGGATGTGACTGGCGCCAGTGACCGGCAGCGGACGCGGGTGCGGCGGGGGGACTTGGGTTTTGTGTACCAGTTCCACCATTTGCTGCCGGAGTTTTCGGCGCTGGAGAACGTGGTTTTGCCGCAGCTTGCAAACGGCGTGGGCGCCAAGGTTGCTGAAGAAAAGGCAAAGAACCTTCTGACTCACATGGGCTTAGAAGGGCGGATGACGCACCGTCCGGCGGCGCTTTCGGGCGGGGAACAGCAGCGGGTTGCGATCGCGCGGGCGCTGGCGAATGGGCCCAAGGTTTTGCTGGCGGACGAGCCGACGGGCAACCTTGATCCGGGGACCAGTGAGCGGGTGTTTAATGCGCTTATGGATCTGGTGCGCGAGACCGGTTTGGCGGCGCTGATTGCCACGCATAACCCTGAATTGGCTGGGAAAATGGACCGGACGGTGACGTTGTCAGACGGGCTTCTGCGCTGAGCTCTTGGGTATCCGAGGGGGTAGGGCATGTCGCCCAAAGAGAGCGCCGATTGGCCCATCGGGCATGTGGTGGCACGGCGGGGGCGTTGGTATCAATGACTTAGGAAGAGCGCCTTAAACCACTTAGATAATCCCGGTAGTGGTCGCGGCGTTTGACTTGCGAAACTCGTTAGTTTCGCCTCCAGAACTCGAACTTTCGCCCAGGGCTTTTGCTCTGGGTATTTTTTTGCCCGATTGCAAATTTTGAGAGTGTTGACGGGGTACGCTGCGGAAATGTCTGGTCTGGATCACGTCTGGCTGACGTATGGCTTGCGTCATGACGTTGCGCCTGACGTGCGTTTTGGCGGCGTGAATTTGCGGATGGTTAAGGACTTGGGTCAGACTGCGCGCTGGGCGGCTCTGGACTGGGTCAGAGGTGGCTGGTGGGCGTGGTTGTGGCTGGCCGCTCGACCTTGGGTATTTTTGGCAAAAAGACGCCTGTGGGTGGCGCTGTGGGGTTGGCGGTCTGGCTTGGGCTGGCCGAAGGGCTGGGCGCGCGGTTTTGGGGCTGTGCGGCGGCGGAGCGGGCGTGCCGGTGAGTATTTTTTCAAAGCAGAAAGAGGGGACTGGGCGCGGGGTGTTTGACGGCTAGGCGCTGGGTGGCTGATTGTTGACCTAGACACCGAGCGTTGACCGTGGGGGCTCTTGGTTTGACGTGCTGTGCTATGAGGTCAAACCCTGCGTTCGGGCCAGCCCGAACGCTGCGCCCGACCCGCCCCCCAGGGCGGGCGCATGTGCGCCCTCCCTCGGGTACGGGCGCTATATGACATTGATATTGGGGTATCTCTGGCTGAGAGAGTGTTCCCAAGAAGGCCTCTAAATCAATTAAAAATATTTGCGATTTGTTGGGGGAAAAATACGACGGACAGCCCCAAAGCGATTGGGAATAATATTTCGATAATTAGTGGGATCGAGTAGGTTGTGATGGATCTGATCTTTTCAAAACGGGCTTCAGTCTTGGATATTCGTTCTAACTCGTCCGAATAAGCCTTTTCCCATGTCTCTGGTTCATAAAGGTCATCTCGCTCTTCTTCTTCGATTTCTTCCGGCGTCTTGCAGTATTGATCTAGAGTGTTCTTCGCTGCTTGCCTTTTTGCTTCGTTGCGAGCTTTCAATGCGACCGAAGCGTCTTCTTGAACCTTCAAAAACGAAAATAGAGAAAAAAATACTAAGAAATAAATTACGACCGTCTGGGAGAGCTTAGTAGGTTCCACTTCGGAGAGCGATAAGCGCATCCCTCCAATCGCGAAAAATTCTCCTTCTATTTGTAACATGTGAACTAGGATTTGAAAGCAACTGGACAGTATCAGCGCGCGCTTCGCGGATTTAATGTCGCCATGTTCTAAAAGAAGCGCAAACATATCTCACACATCCACATCCTCGACGAACTTCGCGTTCTCTTGGATGTATTCAAAGCGCAATTCGGGCTTTTTGCCCATGAGGCGTTCGACGAGGTCTCCGGTTTCGCCGGGTAGGTCTTCGTCGATGGACACGCGGATGAGTTGCCGTGTCGCGGGGTTCATGGTGGTGTCCTTCAGGTCCTTGGCGTCCATTTCACCCAGACCCTTGAAGCGGCTGACGTCGATCTTGCCGCGGCCGCCGAGGCCTTTTTTCAGCCATTCATCACGCTCTGCCTCGTCCTGACAGTAGACGCGTTTTGCGCCTTGGGTCAGGCGGTAAAGGGGCGGGCAGGCCAGATAGAGGTGGCCGTGGTCAATCATGGGGCGCATCTGGGTGAAGAAGAAGGTCATCAGGAGCGCGGCGATGTGGGCGCCGTCCACGTCCGCATCGGTCATGATGATGATCTTGTCGTAGCGCAGGTCGTCCACGCGGAAGCGGGTGCCGAGGCCGACGCCGAGGGCTTGGGTCAGGTCGTTGATTTCCTGGTTCGAGCCGAGTTTGGAGCTGGCCGCGCCTAGGACGTTCAGGATTTTACCGCGCAGGGGCAGGAGGGCTTGGGTCTTGCGGTCGCGGGCCATTTTGGCCGAGCCGCCCGCCGAGTCGCCCTCGACCAGAAAAAGTTCGGTGCCGGCGCGGTTGGAGGCCGAGCAGTCCACCAGCTTGCCCGGCAGGCGCAGCTTCTTGGTGGCGGTTTTGCGGGCTGTTTCCTTCTCGGCGCGGCGGCGCAGGCGCTCTTCGGCGCGCAGGACGAGGTAGTCGAGGATGGCGCCTGCGGATTTGGTGTCGTTGGCGAGCCAGTTGTCAAAGTGGTCGCGGACCGAGTTTTCCACCCATTTGGCGGCCTCTTCGGTGGAGAGGCGGTCCTTGGTCTGGCCGACGAAGGAGGGTTCGCGGATGAAGATCGACAGGAGGGCGCAGCCGCCGGTGGTCAGATCCTCGCGGGTGATTTGGGCGGCCTTTTTGTTGTTTACCAGTTCGCCGTAGGCGCGGATGCCCTTGAGGATCGCGGCCCAGAAGCCGGATTCGTGGGTGCCGCCCTCGGGGGTGGGGACGGTGTTGGTGTAGGACTGGATGAAGCCGTCACGGCTCGGGGTCCAGTTGATCGCCCATTCGACCGAGCCGGGGACGTTGAATTTGTCCTCGAACGAGACTTTGCCCGCGAAGGGGCGGTCGGCGTAGGTGGAGGCGTCCTTGAGCGTTTCGTTCAGGAAGTCCGAGAGTCCGTTGGGGAAGTGGAATGTCGCCTCGGGCGGGGTTTGGCCATCGTCGATGGCGGATTTCCAGCGGATTTCCACGCCCGAGAAGAGATAGGCCTTGGACTGGACCATCTTGTAGAGGCGGGCGGGTTTGAGTTTGAGCGAGCCAAAGATTTCGGGGTCCGCGTGGAAGGTCACCGTGGTGCCGCGGCGGTTCGGGGCGGCGCCGATTTTTTCCACGGGGCCTTGGGGGACGCCGCGCGAGAAGCGCTGTTCAAAGAGCTCTTTGTTTTTGGCGACCTGTACGACCATCGAATCGGAGAGGGCGTTCACGACCGAGGAGCCCACGCCGTTCAGGCCGCCGGAGGTCGAGTAGGCCTTGTTCGAGAATTTGCCGCCTGCGTGGAGGGTGCAGAGGATGACCTCGAGCGCGGATTTGCCCGGGAATTTGGGGTGGGGGTCGATCGGAATGCCGCGGCCGTTGTCGCGGACCGAGATTGCGTAATCCTCGTGGAATTCGACTTCGATGCGGTTGGCGTGGCCAGCGACAGCCTCGTCCATGGAGTTGTCGAGGATTTCTGCCACCATGTGGTGCAGGGCGCGTTCGTCCGTGCCGCCGATATACATGCCGGGGCGTTTGCGCACGGGCTCCAGACCTTCGAGCACCTCGATCGAGGAGGCGTCATAGGTTTCCGCTTCGGTCCCTTTGAGAAGATCGTCGGCCATGCTGCTCGCTTTCCTTGGTAGCTTTGAGCGCTAGAGATACAGCACCTTGTGGGGCCGCTGCAAGCGGAGGGCATAGAGTGAAACGGATAGGGCCTGCGGGCTGTGCCGTGGTGCCGTGAGTATTTAGGCAAAGCAGAAAGAAAGAGGCGCTGCGCGAAAAATCGGGCCGCCGGATGGTGCAAAGCTCTGTCCTGCCTGTTGGGTGCGCTATGCGTCTGCGGTGCAAGAGGGCTGAGGGAATTGAGGGGCTTTGTTTGACCCATCGCAAGGCGAGGGCGGGCCCGTGCTGTCATAGTTCTGTCATGTTGAAAAAGGAGCGCAGGATGGAAGAGGCAATGGGGTCCCTGAACGAAGAGAATGGTCTGGCGGATGTGGTCGACGCGCCAGTGGATGCGGTGCCTGCTGCGCCGCAAGACGCGCCGCCTGCGCTGACCAAAGAGACAGTGCGGCGGCCCCATGCGGCCACGCCAGAGGAGGTGCGCCGCGCCTTTGAAACCGGCGAGTACCCGTACGACACCAAGATGTCGCGCCGCGCCTATGAGCGGGAAAAGGCAAAGCTGCAGGCTGAACTGCTGAAGGTGCAACTGTGGGCGCAAGAGACGGGGCAGCGGTTCGTGATGCTGTTCGAAGGCCGTGATGCGGCGGGCAAGGGCGGCACGATTAAGCGGTTCATGGAGCATCTGAACCCGCGGGCGGCGCGCGTGGTGGCCCTGAACAAGCCCACATGGGAAGAGAAGGGCCAGTGGTATTTCCAGCGCTATGTCAAAGAACTGCCCACCGTCGGCGAAATGGTTCTGTATGACCGCTCTTGGTACAACCGCGCTGGGGTTGAGCGGGTGATGGGGTTCTGTGAGCCCAGTGAATATCTGGAGTTCATGCGGCAGGCCCCCGATCTGGAGCGGATGCTGGTGCGGTCTGGGATCAAGCTGTATAAATACTGGTTCTCGGTCACGCAGGAAGAGCAGCGTCGCCGGTTCAAGGCCCGCGAGACAGACCCCTTGAAGCGTTGGAAGCTGTCGCCGATCGACAAAGCCAGCCTGAGCAAATGGGACGACTATACCGAGGCCAAGGAGGCGATGTTCTTTTACACCGACACAGCGGATGCGCCTTGGACGATTGTGAAGTCCGATGACAAGAAGCGGGCACGGATCAACTGTATGCGCCACTTCCTGAGCACCCTCGATTATCCGGACAAGGATCATCGGATCGTGAAGGCGCCCGACCCCTTGATCGTGGGGGGCGCGAGCCATGTAATCCACAAGTCAGAGCATATTCTGGGGACCGCGCTGCACCCCGATACGCGGCGCACTGGGGACGATGCGTAAGGCTGCATTTCTGCGGGCATAAAAACGCAAGAATATGTGTGCATTCGGGCAGGGGAAACATCTTGCCCGGATGGTGGGGGCGCTCTATGCCGACCGCATGGTCAAAAATGTAGCACTCCCGTATTCCACCCATTTCCGCGCCACGCTGCTGCTGGGCCTGCCGCTGATCGGCGGGCATCTGGCGCAGTTTGTCGTGTGGGCGACCGACACGCTGATGCTGGGGCGCTACGGGGTCGAAGAATTGGCGGCGGTGGTTCTGGCCACCTCGGTGTTTATGACGCTGTTCATCCTTGGGTCGGGGTTCGCGTGGGCGGTGATGCCGCTGGTCGCGGCCTCGCAGGCCGAAGGGGACGAGGTCGCTGTACGCCGCCAGACGCGGATGGGGCTGTGGCTGAGTTTTCTGTTTAGCCTGCTGTGTCTGCCGTTTTTCATCTGGTCCAAGCCGCTGCTCGTTCTGATGGGGCAAGAAGAGGATCTGGCCCAGTTGGCGCAGGATTATCTGCGGATTGCAGGGTGGGGCATGTTGCCCGGCCTGTTCGTGAACGTGATGAAGAGCTATCTGGCCGCGCTAGAGCGGACGGCGGTGGTGCTGTGGATCACGATCGCGGCGGCGGTGGCGAATGCCATTGTGAACTACGCGCTGATTTTCGGGAACTGGGGCGCGCCTGAAATGGGCGTGCGCGGGGCGGCCTTGGCCTCGGTCACGGTGCAAGTTGTGTCGCTGATTGGCTGCGTGTGGTATGCCATGCGGGTGCTGCCCGAACATGCGCTGTTCCAGCGGATGTGGCGCCCCGATTGGGACGTGTTCCTGACGGTGCTGAAGCTGGGCGTGCCGATCGGTGTCACTGCCCTGAGCGAGGTGACGTTGTTCGCCTTTGCAGCGGTTGTGATGGGCTGGCTGGGGGCTGTGCCCTTGGCCGCGCACGGGATCGTGCTGCAGGTGGCGACGGCCACGTTTATGGTCCACGTGGGGCTGTCCAACGCGGCGACGGTGCGCGCAGGCACGGCCTATGGGCGCAAGGATGCGGTCAATCTGGCGCGCGGAGGCATTGCGGCGATGACGCTGTCCTTTGGCGTGTCGGTGATTGCGGTGATCCTGATGCTGGCTTTCCCCGAAAAGATGATCATGCTGTTCATGCGCAAGGACGAGGTCCAGATCGAGGCTATTCTGGCGGTCGGTGTGACCCTGATGGCGATGGCGGCGGCGTTCCAGTTTGTGGACGCGGCGCAGGTGCTGGCCATCGGTTTGCTGCGTGGGCTGCAGGACACAACGCTGCCCATGTGGTTCGCGGCGTTCAGCTACTGGGGCATTGGCGCGCCGGCGGGTCTGGCGTTTGGCTTCTGGCTGGACTGGGGCGCGCAGGGCGTGTGGCTGGGGCTGGTGCTGGGCTTGGCGAGTGCGGCTGTGTTGTTGATGGGCCGCTTCTGGCTGGTCAGCATGCCAAAGATTCGCGCTGCCGAAGCGGCGCAAGAGGCCGAGGCGGCCTAGTCCTCTGTCTTTCCGGCGGCGGCTTGGGCGGCCAGAACGCGCTCGGATTTTTTGCGGGTCAGAACGCTGCGCAGGTCGTGCATGGCAAGCAGCAGCGAATCCGAAATCTGTTCGAGCTGATCGTCGGTTGCTTTGGTCTGGGCCCAGTGGGTGGTCAGGTTCAAGTGATCCACCGTGCGCAGGATGTCGTCGATCTGGCGCTGTGACACAGTTTCGATGCGCTCTTTCATCCAAGCACGGATGACGGTCAGGTCTTCGTCAGTGAGGGCACGGTCGCCGTGGGGTTTGACCTCGCCGTTGCGGATGTTCACAACGGCGATCTGGTCCATTTCAATCCGGCGCATGCGGTTTTCAGTGTCCACACGGAACACAAAGGCCCCGTTTTCTCGGACACGAAAATAGTATGGGGGCAGTTCGGTCGACATAAATCGCTCTCGTCTATGGGCTTATTTCAAATTTGCGCAGAACCGCTGGATGCGGGTGCAAGCCTCTGCGAGGGCCTCGTCAGAGGTAGCGTAGCTGATGCGGAAGTTCGGAGACAAGCCGAACGCTGCGCCAAATACGACAGCTACGTTTTCTTCTTCGAGAAGGGCGGTGGCGAAATCTTCGTCATTTTCGATCTTGGTCCCGCCTGCGCTGGTTTTGCCGATGCAGCCCGCGATGTTGGGGTAGACGTAAAACGCGCCGTTGGGCACGGGGCAGGTGATGCCGTCAGCGGCGTTCAGCCCTTCGACGACCAGATCGCGGCGGCGTTTGAACATGTCGTTGTTAGGCTCGATGAAGTCCTGCGGGCCGTTCAGCGCCTCTAGGGCCGCATATTGGCTGACCGAGCAGGGATTCGAGGTCGACTGGCTCTGGATCTTGCGCATGGCACCGATTAGCTGTTCGGGGCCTGCGGCATAGCCGATGCGCCAGCCGGTCATGGCATAGGCTTTGGACACGCCATTCACGGTCAGGGTGCGGTCATAAAGCTGGGGCTCGACCTGCGCAGGGGTCGCGAATTCGAAGCCGTCAAAGGCAAGGTGTTCGTACATGTCGTCGGTCATCACCCACACGTGGGGATGGCGCAGCAGCACGTCGGTCAGGCCCTTGAGTTCCTCGGCGGTGTAGCCCGCGCCGGTGGGGTTCGAGGGCGAGTTGAAGATGAACCACTTGGTCTTGGGTGTAATCGCAGCTTCGAGTTGCTCTGGCGTCATTTTGAAGCCGGTCTCGATGCCGCATTCGACGGTCACGGGCTCGCCGCCCGCCAGCAGGACCATGTCGGGGTAGCTGACCCAGTAGGGCGCGGGGATGATCACCTCGTCGCCGGGATTCAGGGTCGCCATCAGCGCGTTGTACAGAACCTGCTTGCCGCCGGTGCAGACGATGACCTGTGCGGGCGTGTAACCCAGATTGTTGTCGCGGGCGAATTTAGCGCAGATCGCCTGCTTGAGTTCGAGGATGCCATCGGGGGCCGTATACTTCGTTTTGCCCGCGTCGATTGCCGCTTTCGCTGCGTCCTTGATGTGATCGGGCGTGTCAAAGTCAGGCTCACCAGCCCCGAGGCTGATCACATCCCGTCCCAATGCCGCCAGTTCCCGTGCCTTTTGCGTGACGGCGATGGTGGGCGACGGTTTCACTCGGTCAAGGGCGGTAGACAGGAAAGACATTCTTTAACCTCGGTCATTTGAAAAGCGCTCTGGCCTGTCCTAGTCTCGGCGCGATGACCAATCAAGACAGATCCGAGAAAGGGAGTCTGATGGGAGAGAACTGGTACAGCCCCGATGCTGCAACTTTTGGCGATCGCGTGGCAGCTGCCCGCGAAGCCGCCAGCATGACTCAGGTGCAACTGGCCAAACGGCTGGGTGTGAAACTGGGTACGCTGCAAGGCTGGGAGGACGACACAGCCGAGCCGCGGGCGAATAAACTGCAAATGTTGGCCGGTTTGCTGAACGTTTCGATCATGTGGCTCTTGAACGGTGAGGGTGATGGCGTAGAAGGTCCGGTAGAGGATAACGCCGTTCCCGTCGCCATCACGGACATCATGCGCGAAATGCGCGAGATGAAGATCCAGATGCAGCAGGGGGCGGACCGCCTGGCTCGGCTTGAGAAAAAGCTGCGCCTGACCCTGAAGGAGATCGAGCAGTGACAGACGTCACCGAAACCCACGAAACCCGGTTGAAGCGCCTGAACATGCGCTCCAACTATCGGGGCATCAAGGAAATGGACCTGATCCTGAAATCTTTTGCGGATCGCCGTCTGGCAGAGATGTCAGCAGCCGAGCTGGACCTGTACGAGGACCTGCTCGAGGAGAACGACCATGACCTGTACCAGTGGGTGAGCGGGCAGGGGGCAACCCCTGCGCGGTATCTAGATCTGGTGACCGATATCGCGAGCGGTTTGACGCAATTCTCGAAATAAGGCGCATTTTAGCCATCTTCTTGGGCATTTAACCGAATATTCGGCATTATCCCGTCAGTCTCTGTTTTATCGAAAAACTGCGGAGACATCAGATGGTCCTTCATTCGCCTCCGGCCAAGTCGGCCGACCAAAGCTTTATGGCGCGCTACCTTGACACCCTGTCCTTGGTAGAGCGCCTTCATCGCCTACTGCTTGACGTCATCAAGGACGAATTCGAACGCGTCGGCGTTCTAGAGATCAATGCAGTGCAGGGCCTACTGCTGTTCAATATTGGTGAACACGAGGTCACTGCGGGCGAACTCAAATCCCGCGGATATTATCAGGGCAGCAACGTCAGCTATAACCTGAAGAAGCTGGTGGATATGGGCTACATGCACCACGAACGCTGCGCCATGGACCGCCGCGCCGTGCGCGTGCGCCTGACCGAACGGGGCCGCGCGGTGCGGGATGTGGTCGCTGACCTGTTCATGCGCCATGCGGACGGGCTTCAGTCCAAGGCCGTGCTGGATATGGACGGGGTGGACACCATCGCTGGCGCGCTAAAGCGCGTGGAACGTTACTGGACCGACCAGATCCGCTACATCTACTGACAAACGCCGGGGGGATGCTTTGTCTGCCAAATGAAAAGGGCCTCACGCTATTGCGGAGGCCCTTTTCCTTGTGTCGCGGATCGTGGATTACCAGTGACCGGTGTTCTCCATGCTGGCCCAAGGCTCTGCGGGGGCCAGTGCGTCACCCTCTTGCAACAGTTCGATGGACACGTTGTCGGGCGAGCGGACAAACGCCATGTGGCCATCGCGGGGCGGACGGTTGATCGTCACGCCATTGTCCATCAAGTGCTGGCACATCTCGTAGATATTGGGCACGCGGTAGGCCAGGTGTCCGAAATGGCGGCTGTCCGAGGGCAGCCCATCATCGCCATCCCAGTTATAGGTCAGCTCGACCGGACACTCTTCCTGACCTTCGGGCGCCATGAAAACAAGGCTGAAGCGGCCTTTTTCATTGTCGACGCGGCGGGTCTCTTTCAAGCCGAGCAGTTCAAAGAAAGCCATGGTTTTTTCCAGATCCAGCACGCGGACCATGGTGTGCAAATAACGAACGGACATAATAACTCCTTTGTCTTTGGCGCTAACGTAGGTGGCGTGGGGCCATGATCAAAGGGCCAACTGGCATTTCCCGATTTGCACCGATAGAACATCAGGCAACGACGCAGCGAACTCGGAGGCCCCCGTGCAGCAATATCACGAGGCACTACAGACCATTCTCGATCATGGGGAACAATCGACCGACCGCACAGGCACCGGCACGATCAGTTATTTCGGGATGCAGCAGCGCTATTCCTTGGCTGACGGGTTTCCGCTGGTCACCACCAAGAAGCTGCACCTGCGGTCGATCATCCATGAACTGCTGTGGTTCCTGTCAGGGGATACCAACATCAAGTACCTCAAGGACAACGGTGTTTCGATCTGGGACGAGTGGGCGGACGAGCACGGCGATTTGGGTCCCGTCTACGGCAAGCAGTGGCGGGATTTCGGCGGTGTCGACCAGATCCAGAGCCTGCTTCAGATGATCAAAACCAGCCCCGACAGCCGCCGCCTAATTGTGTCCGCGTGGAATCCTGTGGACGTGCCGAACATGGCGCTGCCCCCGTGCCACACCATGTGGCAGGTCCGCATTGTGGGGCGCAAAATGCACCTGCAACTGTACCAGCGCTCGGCGGACATGTTCCTTGGGGTGCCGTTCAACATCGCCTCTTATGCGCTGCTGCTAAAGATGCTGGCGCATGTCACGGGCTACGAGGCCGGCGATTTCGTCCACGCCATCGGCGACGCACATATCTATTCCAACCACATGGAGCAGGTGAACTTGCAGCTGTCGCGCACCCCCAAAGCGCTGCCGCAGCTGAACATCACCCGCGATGTGCAGTCCCTGTTTGACTTCAAATACGAAGACTTCGAGGTGGTCGGCTACGACCCCGATCCAGCAATCAAAGCACCGGTGGCCGTATGATTTCCTTGATAGTAGCGCGCGACAAAAACGGCGCGATTGGCAAAGACAACACCATCCCGTGGGAAGCGCCCGAAGACCTGAAGTTCTTTCAGCGCGAAACCAGCGGGGCGGCGATTATCATGGGCCGGAATACGTGGGATAGCCTGCCGTTCAAGCCTCTGAAAAATCGCATGAATATCGTCGTGACCTCGCAAGAGGTCAGCGCCGAACATACCGCTGCCTCGGTTCAGGACGCGATCGATATGGCGCACGCTGCAGGCCACCGACGCGTCTACGGCATCGGCGGCGCGGGCATTTACCGCGAAATGCTGGCCTATGCAGACCGCTTGCTGATCACCGAAGTGGACACCGAAGTGACTGCGCCGGACACCCACTTTCCCGAAGTCTTGGATGCGGACTGGCGGCTGATCGGCACGACCCTGTTGCGGACCGAAGCGCCCCGCTGCGCTGTGCGTGAACTTCTGCGCCGCGGGTAACGTCGGAACTTTGCCCCTTCATCTTGGTGAAATACCCAAGTTGGTCAGCCAAAGAAAAACCGAGGCACGGAGGGCGCCTCGGATTATAAATTCAATGGGTAGAATGCCTCGAAGTCAGAGGAGGGTCAGATCGCCTGCCATCTGGCGGCCATCACGGCCTTCTTTCAGCTCGTAGCCCACTTTCTGGTTGTCAGCCAGACCGGTCAGACCCGACCGCTCTACTGCAGAGATGTGTACGAACACGTCCTTGCCGCCGCCATCGGGCGCGATAAAGCCATATCCTTTGGTGGTGTTGAACCACTTGACGGTTCCTGTGGGCATAGCCCCTTACTCCTTCTAGTCGTCTTCCCCGCGCAGCGGGGCCTTGGCGTAACTTCCACGCGACAGTCAAACGACTCGCTCCGAGGTTTCGGCTGCTTCGAGGTGGTCACAACTCCAGCGTTGCATGCCCAACGTAAAAATCAAGCAAAACACAGTTGTATTCGCCGTCACTTTCTCGAAAGTGGCAAAAAAATAGGAGAAGCGAATGATCCTCTATGGGCTAAAGACCTGTGATACTTGCCGCAAAGCGGTCAAAGCGCTGCCCGATGCCGAATACGTCGATGTGCGCAAGGATGGGGTTGCGCCAGAGGTTTTGGAGCGGGCATTTGCCCAATTCGGAGAGAAATTGGTTAACAAATCCAGCACAACCTGGCGCCAGTTGGACGAGGATCAGCGCGCCCGTCCGCCGCTGGACCTGATCGCCGAGCATCCGACCCTGATGAAGCGCCCCTTGATCGAAGAGGGCGACAAGATGTGGCTGGGCTGGGGTAAAGACGTGCAGGCGGAGCTGGCGGGATGATCACGCGCATCTACCGCGTGCGCATTCATCCCGAACTGCGGGATGAGTTCGAACCGCTGTTCCAGACGGTTGCGCAGGGGTCTGTGACCAAATTCGCGGGCTGTGCGCGGGTTGTGATCGGCGGTCCGGCAGAGGGGACGCCGGACGAATATGCGATGATCACCGAATGGACGGATGCCGCCGCCCTGACCGAATGCGCCGGAGCGGACTGGTCCGTCGCCCACATCCCGCCGGGGATGGAGAAGTTTGTGCAGGAATGCTGGGTGCACCACTTCGAGCACATGGCAGAATAAAAAAGGGCCGCTCTGATCAGAGCGGCCCTCGGTATTCTTACTTCAGGTCGGGCGGGGTGCCTTCGGCCTTCAGGGTGGTGACGATCTCGTCCAGCGTCGCCATGGAGGTCTGCTTTTCCCCCAAGCGGCGGACCGAGACGGTGCGCTCTTCGACTTCTTTCATGCCGACCGCGATGATCACAGGCACCTTGCCGAGCGAGTGCTCGCGGACCTTGTAGTTGATCTTCTCGTTGCGGAAGTCGGCTTCGGCGCGGACGCCAACGGCCCGCAGTGCGTCGACCACTTCTTGGACATAGCCGTCCGCGTCCGAGACGATGGATGCGACAACCACTTGGCGCGGGGCCAGCCAGAAGGGCAGTTTCCCTGCTGAGTTTTCGATCAGGATGCCGATGAAACGCTCGAACGAGCCAAGGCAGGCACGGTGCAGCATGTAGGGCCGGTGCTTGGACCCGTCTGCGCCGATGAAGTTGGCGTCCAGACGTTCGGGCAGGTTGGGGTCAACCTGCAGGGTGCCGCACTGCCAGTTCCGGCCGATCGCGTCGGTCAGGGTGAACTCGAGCTTGGGACCGTAGAACGCGCCTTCGCCCTCGAGGATTTCGTAGTCATATCCCGCCGCGCGGCAGGCATCGCCAAGGGCCTTTTCCACGAAGTCCCAGCTTTCATCGCTGCCGATCCGCTTTTCAGGGCGGGTGGACAGTTTGATGGTCCAGTCGTGGAAGCCGAGGTCTGCATAGACCTTGGACAAGAAGGCGATGAACTTGGCGGTTTCGGACTCGATCTGGTCCTCGGCGCAGAAGATGTGGCCGTCATCTTGGGTAAAGCCGCGCACACGCATGATGCCGTGCAGGGCGCCCGAGGGCTCATAACGGGCACAGCTGCCAAATTCGGCCATGCGCAGGGGCAGGTCGCGATAGGATTTCAGACCCTGATTGAACACCTGCACATGGCAGGGACAGTTCATGGGTTTCAGAGCGTTGATCGCCTTTTCGCGGGCATGATCTTCGTCGACTTCGACGATGAACATGTTTTCCTGATACTTGTCCCAGTGCCCCGATTTTTCCCACAGCTTGCGGTCCACGACTTGCGGGGTGTTCACCTCGACATAGCCGTCGCGTTCCTGCTGGCGGCGCATGTAGTCCTGCAGGGTGGTGTAGATTTTCCAGCCGTTCGGGTGCCAGAAGATCTGGCCGGGCGCCTCTTCTTGCAGGTGGAACAGGCCCATATCCTTGCCAAGTTTGCGGTGATCGCGCTTGGCGGCCTCTTCCATCATGGTTTCCCATGCCTTGAGGTCTTTGCGGTTCTTGAACGCCACACCGTAGATGCGCTGTAGCATCGGACGCGAGCTGTCCCCCAGCCAATAAGCACCAGCCACGTGGGTCAGTTTGAAGCCATCCGCGGGCACCTGACCGGTGGTTTGCAGGTGCGGGCCACGGCACAGATCCTGCCAGTCGCCGTGCCAGTACATCCGCAGGTCTTCGCCTTCGGGGATGCGATTGATCAGCTCGACCTTAAAGGGTTCTCCGCGATCCTCGTAGTATTTGATCGCGCGCTCGCGGTCCCAGACCTCGGTGGTCACGGCGTCGCGGGCGTTGATGATGTCCTTCATCTTGGCTTCGATCTGGCCAAGGTCCTCGGGGGTAAAGGGCTCTTCGCGGTCGAAGTCGTAGAACCAGCCGTTGTCGCGCACGGGGCCGATGGTGACTTTGACGTCGGGCCAAATTTCCTGCACGGCGCGGGCCATGATGTGCGCCAGATCGTGGCGGATCAGTTCCAGCGCTTGGGTGTCATCCTGCATGGTGTGGATGGCGACGCTGGCGTCTTCGGTAATCGGCCACTGCATGTCCCAATGCGCGCCGTTCACGGTCGCGCTAATTGCTTTTTTCTGCAGTGACTTGGAGATCGATTCAGCGACTTGCGCGGGCGTCACGCCTGCGTCGTAATCGCGAGAGTTTCCATCGGGGAAGGTCAGGGAAATCTGGGCCATAAGCCTTGATGCTCCTCGTCGGTTTGGCGCCTACGGGACGCCCGGTTGCGGGTTTGGTTTCGCGGGCTATGTGACTGCCTGAGGGAGGCAAGTCAAGTTTAGGTTCTGATTGATGACAAAAGACATTTCTGCAGAGGTTTTCGAAGCACTCAGCGGCGCAGAGAATGATGCGCCCGACCTGAGTGACCACGCCCAACAGGCCGAGGCCCCCAACGGGCTGCGCCACATGGCATCCCTGAGCATGACCAAGGTCGCGGATGGGTTGATCGACCCGAAACTGGTGTTGAGTTGGCTGCTCAATGCCTTGGGCGCGCCTGCGGTGTTTGTGGGGCTGCTGGTCCCGATCCGCGAGGCGGGGGCACTGCTGCCGCAAATGTTCTTGGCCGGATGGGTTGGGCGACTGCGTCACAAGAAATGGGCATGGACCGTGGGCAGCGCGGGGCAGGGGATCGCGGCTGCGGTGATCGTGCTGGTCGCGCTGATGCTCGAAGGCGCTGCGGCGGGGGCGCTGATTTGTGCTGCGCTGGCTGTTTTGGCCGTCGCGCGCAGTGCGTGTTCGGTCAGTTTCAAGGAAATCTTGGGCAAAACAGTTGGCAAATCGCGGCGCGGGGCAATCACGGGGACCGCAGGCACGGCCAGTTCGGCGGCGGTTCTGGTGTTTGCCGCGATCCTGATCTGGCAAGGCGCGAGCGAGGTTCTGGTGATCAGCGCTATCGCTCTGGCTGCCGTGTTTTGGCTGTTGGCGGCTGGGCTTTTTTCGACCCTGAACGAAGAGAAGAGCGAAACAGATGATCGCGGCGGGCTGCCTGATATCAAGCTCTTGTGGCAAGAGCAGGACTTGCGCCGGTTCATCATGACGCGCGGCTTGTTGGTCGGGACTGCACTGGCGCCACCCTATCTGGTGGTCATCTCAGAGCGTGCGGAACTGGAGCAGCTTGGCGCGATGTTGGTCGCCAGCGCGGCGGCCAGTTTCCTGAGCTCATATGTCTGGGGGCGTCTGTCGGATCGGTCCAGCCGCAAGGTTCTGGCCTTGGCCGGGTTTGTCGCGGCGCTGGCGCTGTTTGGCGGCGTGGCGCTGTCTTGGATGGGCTATGGCGACACGCCCTATGCCATTCCGGGCGTGCTGTTTGTGTTGATGATCGCCTATCATGGGGTGCGTCAGGGACGCTCGACCTACCTGGTGGACATGGCCCCAAAGGACGAGAAGGCAGCCTATGCCGCCCTATCTAATACAGTGATCGGAACGCTGCTGCTGGTCGCTGGACTTGGCGGCGGTTTGGCCGCACTGATTTCGGCGCAGTGGGCGCTGGTGGTGTTCGGCGTGATGTCACTGGCGGCTGTCGCCTCGGCCCTGTCGATGCGCGAAGTCGAATAAGTTGATGCCCCCAGCGGCGCTGCATATGGTGGCGCCGCAATCAAAGGAGACACCTATGACCACCCCCAGCTTCCTGACGACCTCGACCGGTCGCAAGATCGCCTATCACCGGACCGAAGGCACAGAGCCGGGCATCGTGTTTCTGGGGGGCTTCAAGTCCGATATGGACGGGACCAAGGCTGTCTGGCTGGAGGAATGGGCCAAGTCCCAAGGGCGCGCGTTTCTGCGGTTCGATTATTCGGGACACGGGCAGTCTTCGGAAAAGTTTGTGGACGGTGCGATTGGCGATTGGGCGGCGGATGCGCAGGAGGTGATCGAAACGCTGACCTCTTGTCCGCAGGTTTTGGTCGGCTCCAGCATGGGCGGATGGATCAGTTTGCTGATGACCCAGCGTATCCCTCAGCGGGTGTGCGGTCTGGTGGGGATCGCTGCGGCGCCCGATTTCACCGAGGATGGCTTCTGGGCCGGGTTCACCGAAGAGCAGCGCGCGGCGCTGGAGGCGGACGGCCAGATCGCGCTGCCCTCGGATTACGACGAGCCCTACATCATCACCAAGCGCCTGATCGAGGATGGGCGGGATCAGTTGGTGCTACGTACGCCGCTGCCGCTGCCTTTCCCCGTGCGGTTCTTGCAAGGCACGGCGGATACCTCGGTGTCTGTCGCGACGGCGGTGAAGCTGCTTGACCATGCAGAGGGCGCGGACATGCGACTGACGCTGGTGGATGGCGCGGATCACTCATTCTCGGCGCCCGACTGCCTAGAGTTGATCAGAAGTAGCATTTTGGACGTCACGGCACGGGCCTAATTGTTTTCCAGAGTTACGGGGATAAGATGCCAACCTGTGGATAACTCGGTGCACAGATCTGGATAGGTCTTAACTTCCTATGGAAAACTCTATCTATCGCCCTGTATCTTGTATGTTTTCCCTTTTGGATAGGAATATATCCGAAGGGGTATGCCGATTTTAGGACATGAAAGTTAATGCGCCGGTTTGGGACAACTTTTCCCGCTCAGATTGAGGGTGTAATGTCTGATAACGATTTCCGCTGAGCTTGTTTGCAAAGTAAAAAGGCCAGACGTGGTTACGTCTGGCCTTTGGTTTTTCCTGTGGTGCCGTAGATTATTCAGCGGCGGCTTTGGACTTGGTGCGCTGGTTGGCGTCAATAAATTCGAGCACCAGCGGACGGATGTTGTTGCGCCAGCTCTTGCCCGCAAAGATGCCGTAGTGGCCGGCATCGGGTTCCAGATGGTTGGCTTTCATGTTGTCGGGCAGGCCAGTGCACAGCTCCAGCGCTGCGACACATTGTCCAGGCGCAGAGATGTCATCCTTGGCGCCTTCGACGGTTTTCACGGCCACATCAGTGATTTTTCCGATGTCCACACGCTTGCCCGCGACCACAAAGTTGTTCTTGGCGACTTCGCAATTCTTGAAGATTCGCTCGACGGTCGAGAGGTAGAACTCGGCGGGCATGTCCATTACGGCGAGGTATTCGTCGTAGAACCGGTTGTGACGGTCGTTGTCACGCGCCTCGCCTTTGGCGGCGCGCATCATCTGGTCGGTGAAGGCTTTGGAGTGGGTCTCGGCGTTCATCGCCATGAACGATGTCAGCTGTAGAAGGCCGGGATAAACCTGACGGCCAACGCCCGGATATTTGAAGCCAACGCGCTGGACCATCATCTCTTCGAGTTGGCCCATGGTGACGCGGTTGCCGAAATCGGTAACGTCTGTGGGGGCTGCTTCGGGGTCAATCGGACCGCCGATGAGCGTCAGCGACGAGGGCTGCGCAGCGGGGTCTTCTTCGGCCAGATAGGCGGTCGCGGCCAGTGTCAGCGGGGCAGGCTGGCATACGGCGATCACATGGGTGTCGGGACCGAGCTGCTTCATGAAATCGACAAGATAGAGCGTGTAGTCTTCGACGTCGAATTTCCCAGCGGAAACAGGGATATCACGGGCATTGTGCCAGTCGGTGCAATACACTTCGCAGTCCGGCAGAAGACTGACAACGGTCGAGCGCAGGAGTGTGGCGTAGTGCCCCGACATCGGCGCAACCAGCAGTACTTTGCGCGGCTTTTCGGGACGGCCCAGAACATGGAAATGAACCAAATCACCAAAGGGCTTTTCGACGACCGTGTCGACGGTGACGATGTGGTCGCGCCCATCTTCGCAGGTATACGAATGAATACCCCAGTCGGGCTTGGCCACCATCCGCGCGAAGCTGCGTTCGGTCACTTCGCCCCATGCTCCCATCCATTGGAAGACTGGATTCGGAAAGGCCGCGATGGCGGGATATCCAGCGATTGCCTTGGCCGTTGCACCAAGCCATTGGTTCGTGTTGCGAACCGTTTCCATCAGATCATACGTCGCCATATAGCGCATGTCGTTCTCCTTCGTTGCCGGTCGGTCCGGTTCAAATCGTCACTTTGCCCCCTCCGGCTTGCAACGTTATGCTGCTGGCAGAGTAGGGGGGAATCGCAGGCATGACAACGCACGACGGCGATACTGGAACTGAACTGGTCCGTTTGAACGAAAACATCTCGAAAATCGAAGAACTTTCCAAGCGTCTTGTTACAGCACTTTCGCATTATAAGGCGATTAACCCCGCCCTTCAGGGCCCCGGCCAAGATCTATATATGAAGGCAGCTGTCGGGTATTGGGCCGAATGGGTGCAAAACCCCGCAAAAATACTGGAACATCAGGTCGAGTACTGGGGAAAGTCACTACAGCACTACGTGGACGCGCAAACGGCGCTGACGAATGGCGCTGGCGCACCCGCAGAGATGGATGCCCCAAAGGACAGGCGATTTGCCAATCCGCTTTGGCACAGCCACCCTTATTTCAACTACGTAAAGCAGCAGTATCTTCTGAATTCCGAAGCGATCACCAAGGCCGTCGACGATGTGGTCGATCTGGACGATGTAGACCGCAAGCGCCTGCGTTATTTCTCGCGTCAGATCGTTGACCTGATGGCGCCGACAAACTTTCTGGCGACCAACCCTGATGCCCTGGAGCGCGCGCTGGAGACCGAGGGTCAGAGCCTTGTCGACGGTCTAGAGAACCTTGTCAGCGATCTGGAGGAGAATGACGGCAGACTTCTGGTCACGCTGGCAGACGAGAAAGCCTTTGAGGTGGGGGGCAATATTGCAACCTCCAAGGGCAAGGTCGTCTACCGCAACCACATGTTCGAGTTGTTGCAGTACAGCCCGACCACTGAGTCCGTGCACGAAATCCCATTGCTGATCTTCCCGCCATGGATCAACCGATTCTACATCCTCGATCTCAAGGAAAAGAACTCGATGATCAAATGGGCGGTCGACCAAGGCTACACGGTCTTTGTGGTCAGCTGGATCAATCCAGATCCGTCCTATCGCGACGTGAAACTGGATGACTACATCACCGACGGCTACCTGACCGCGATCAACGAAGTGCGAGCTATCTGCGATGTGAAGCAGGTGAACGCGGTTGGGTATTGTATCGCCGGGACGACATTGTCGCTGACTATGGCACTGCTCAAAAAACGGGGCGAGACCCCGATCAAGTCGGCGACCCTGTTTACCACGCTGACCGATTTCTCGGATCAAGGGGAATTCACAGTCTTTCTCGGGGACGACTTTGTAGATGGCATCGAAGAAGAGGCCATGGCCGAGGGCTATCTGAACAGCTTCTTCATGTCGCGGACCTTCAGCTTCTTGCGGTCGAACGACTTGATCTATGGTCCGGCGATCAACCGCTACATGAAGGGGGAGGCCCCGCCTGCCTTTGATCTGTTGTTCTGGAATGGGGACAGCACGAACCTGCCGGGCGCTATGGCGATCCAGTATCTGCGAGACCTGTGTCAGAAGAACAAATTCGCCGATGGCGGTATCGAGATCTGCGGCGAGGTCCTGAACATCAAGGATGTTACGGTGCCGATCTGCGCGATTGCCTGCGAGACCGACCATATCGCGGCGTGGAAAGCCAGCTTCAATGGGGTTCGCCAGATGGGCAGCCGATCAAAGAAGTTTATCCTGTCCCAGTCTGGTCACATCGCCGGGATCGTAAACCCGCCGTCCAAGGGCAAATACGGCCACTACACCCACACCAAGATTGCAATGGAACCTGAAGACTGGCGCGCCGAGGCGGAGTTTACCCCCGGATCGTGGTGGCCGCGTTGGAACGAGTGGCTGGCGAACCGCTCTGGCAAGCAAATCCCTGCGCGAAAGGAGGGTGATTCTAATCATCCTGTGCTTGCGGACGCGCCCGGAACCTATGTGACCATGCAGTCAACGGGTTGATCCCCATCTCCTTTTCCCTGTTTTGCTGCAGTGCAGAAAAATAACTTGATTTTCTGCGCTGCAGCATTCATATTGTCTGTAGCTGATCAACGGGGTGGGCCCGAACACAGCAACAAAAGGGATTTGGAACTATGACTGCTAAGACACCTGACTTCACCGCTATGATCAAAGACATGATGGGTGCATTCCCCATGGACATGTCGGCAATGGAAGGCTCGTTCAAGTCGCAGGCCGCTCTGTCGGAGAAGCTGTCGGCAGTTGCTCTGGACGCCGCTGAGAAGTCGACCGAGATTTCGACCAAGTGGACCAAAGACGCGCTGACCAAGATGGGTGACCTGACCAAAGCAAAGGCAGAGCCCGCAGAATACGCCAAAGCAATGACCGACTTCGCAAGCGCGTCGGCTGAAATGGCTGCAGAGAACATGGCTGCTTTCGCAGAAGTTGCGAAAAAAGTTCAGACCGAAACCGTTGAGCTGATGATGGCTGCCGGCAAGGACATGAGCGAAGAAATGACCGCTGCTGCCAAAAAAGCGACCACCGAGATGACTGCAACCGCTAAAAAAGCAACCGCTGCAGCGAAGTAATAAAGGCCCGGACATAGGGTGCCCTCCCGCCCGTAGTCCGGTAAGTTGAGGGCAGGCGAAAGCCTGCCCTTTCTTTTTTTATTTTTACACCCTAGGCTTTTTGCAGCGATGCAGCATGGGAGGGGAGTCCTTGTCAGATAACGATAAACCGCTTTTGATCAAGCGATACGCAAGCCGCCGTTTATACAATACCGAAACCAGTGATTATGTTACGCTGGAAGACATCGCAGGGTTTATTCGTGCGGGTCGTGAAGTCAAAATTGTCGACCTGAAATCGGGCGACGATCTCACCCGTCAATACCTGCTTCAGATCATTGCTGAACACGAAAGCAAAGGCGAAAGCGTGCTGCCCTTGGCAGTGCTCAATGACCTTGTTCGCAGCTACACAACCCAAGCGACCAGCGTGGTTCCGCAATTCCTCGCCATGTCGTTCGAGATGTTGCAGGACGGCCAGTCCAAGATGGTCGAAAACATGTCCGCGATGAACCCGATGGCCAAGATGCCTGGTTTCGAAGCTATGCAAGCGCAGCAGCAGGCCTTTCTCAAGGCAATGACGGGCGGCCTTGCCGGCAACTGGGGCCCCAGTTCTCCGTCTCCTGAGAATGGAGAGGAAGAGGGACTTGATGACATCAAAAAGCAACTGGCCGAGCTGCAGGCCAAGCTGTCGAAGATGAGCAAGTAAAGAATGGTCGATTCCCCGGGAAGGATTACCCTCTGGGGGATCGAGGTTTTTGTGGCCACGGCCGAAGAAGGCGCAATCTCTGCCGCCGCGCGCCGCTTGGGGACCAGCCCCTCTACGGTTTCACAACAGTTGACCGGACTCGAGACTGCGTTGGGCACCACGCTGATGGTGCGCAACGCGCGGCCCATGTCGCTGACCCCTGCCGGAGAGGTGTTTCGCCGCCGCGCCAGCGCCATCCTGAACGAAGCGGCTCTGGCGCGCGCCGAATTGGCGATGTCGGACCTATCATCTTTGACACGCCTGCGCCTTGGCATGATCGAGGATCTGGAGGCAGATGTCACACCCGCCCTGATCACGCGCCTCGCGAACGACATCTCGGGCAGTCAGTTTTTGCTTGAGACGGGGCCCTCTCACGCACTTTACGGCCAGCTCGATGATCGGGCGCTCGATATGGTTGTTGCGGCAGAAATGGGGGCGGAAGCCGATTGGATGGAAGTCCACCCACTGCTCACTGAACCCTTTGTTCTCGCAGTGCCCAAGGGACGTGTAGACCCAGACGCGGACGTTCTCGCACAGCTCAGAGACTTGCCGCTGATTCAATATTCGGCGCGCTTGGCAATGGGACGGATGATTGCGGCACATCTCGTTCGCCAAAACCTGAAGCTCTCTCATCGGTTCGAAATCGACAGCTATCACTCCGTGCTCGCCTTGGTCGCGGGGCAGGTGGGCTGGTCAATCCTCACGCCGTTGGCACTCATGCGGGCACGGCGTTGGTTGGACCGCGTCGACGTTTTTCCGCTGCCTTTCGAGCCGCTTACGCGAAACATCTCCTTGACCGCACGCCAAGGCTTGCTCGGCGACCTCCCTGCGCAAATCGCGGTTCACCTCAAGGGACTGCTGTCCCAGCACGTCGTGACGCCAGCGCAGTCGGATTTCCCATGGCTCAAAGGCGCTCTGACCCTGCGCTGACGAAAAAAGGAGAGCTCGCGCCCTCCTTTCTGCTTTGCAAAAATACTCAAATCCCACAAGTGAGCAGAGGCGCTGCGCTTAGGTCCCGTATGCCAGCGCTTGTTCTTTCGCAGCCTCGGCAGCGCCCACGAGGGTTTGCGCAATGTAGTCCAGCTCGTCATTGGTCAGCCGTGCGGGCAAGCGTACATCGCAGGCGTTTTCCAGCATGGCGCGGGTCCGAGGCAGGTCTGGCATCTCGGGCATAAACTGCCAGTTCCAATAGGCGCGGGCGTTGTCAGTAGATTGTCCGAAGACTTGCACGTAAACGCCGTTCTCTTTGGCTGTCTGGGCAAAGACCTTTGCTTCGGCTGTGGACATGCCGATCAGATTGAACTGGATCGAGTCCGGCGCCCGCTCTTCGGGGGCCAGCTTTTCAGGCACCGACAGCCAAGCCGAGGTATTCAGCTGCGCAGCGACATAGTCGTGGTTCGCGCGGCCATCCCGCACGCGGCGGGCCACTTCGGGAAGTTGCGGGCGGATGATTACGGCCGATAGGTTCGACATGCGCAGGTTATAAAGTGGCAGTTTGTTCTGGTGACGGGCGAACGCCTCTTCCAGATCAGAAGTATTGTCGCCAGAGCGGCTCTTGTGCTTTTTCCAGTTGTGCTCGTAGGCACCGGACATGATGACCGCGCGGGCCACCAGATCGGCATCGTCAGTGATCAGAATGCCGCCTTCGCCCGCGTTCACCAATTTGTAGGATTGGAAGCTAAAGCAGCCGATTTTGCCGATCGTCCCGATGTTTTTGCCGTGCCACGTGGTGCCGAGCGAATGCGCGGCGTCTTCGATCACGGGAATGCCGCGCGCGTTGCAGAGCGCCATGATCGCGTCCATGTCGCTGGTGTGGCCCCGCATGTGGCTGATGATGACGGCGCTGATGTTGTCGTCCAGACGGGTTTCAAAATCCTTGATGTCGATGCGGTAATTCTCGCCGACTTCGCAAAGGACGGGGATGCAATCGGCATGCACAACCGATGAGGGCACCGCTGCAAAGGTAAAGCCGGGGATCAACACGCGGGCGTCGCGGGGCAGGTTCAGCGCCTTCAGCGATAGAAACAGAGCGGCCGAACAAGAGGACACGGCGAGGGCATATTTCGACCCCAGAAGCTCTGCGAACTCTGCCTCGAGCAGGGCAACAGGCGCGTTCTCGGGCGCGGTGTAGCGGAACAGATCCCCTGTTTGAAGCAGGCGCTCGATCTCTTCTCGGGCGGCAGCAGGGATGGGTTCGGCGTCGTAGACGTTGGGCGCTTGTGTCATGGTCCTGTAGCTTTTCTGAAAACTCTTTTCGGAATTGCTAAACGCATCGCGGGTTTTCACCAAGCCTTTTCTGCCCGTGACCCCAGCGCCCCGACGTCAGATACCCAGTTTGTCCCTTAGAGCGTACCAGCTCATTGCCATCACCAAGAGCGGAGTGCGGAACGCACCGCCCCCCGGAAAACGAGGCGAGGGCAGGGCATTAAGGACGTCGAACCGGCCCATCTCACCGCTGATCGCTTCGGCCAGTATGCGGCCAGAGAAGGTGGCGAGTGCGACACCGTGCCCTGAATAGCCTGACGCGGCCCACAGCCCTTGGGCGGGACGGTCGAACACGGGCAGGCGCTGCGCGCTGATGCCGAGCGTTCCGCCCCAAGCGTGGGTGATCTTCACGCCCTTGAGTTGGGGGAAAACGGTTTCCAGCGGTTTGCGCACCGTTCCTTCGATGTCTGACGGGAACTTGTAGCCGTAGGATTCGCCGCCGCCGAAGAGCAGTCGGCAATCGGCGGACATGCGGAAATAGTTGATGACGAATTTGCTGTCGGCCACGGCGATGTCGCGGGCGAGAATGCTGGCTGCGCGATCGCCCAAGGGCTCTGTCGCTGCGATGAAATTGTTGATCGGCATGACCCGAGAGGCGACGCCGTTTACCAAGCGCCCCAGATAGCCATTGCCGGCGAGAATGACATGTTTCGCGCGAACGAAGCCCTTATCACAGCGCACGACGGGGGCTGCGCCCGGTTCGACACGGTGGACCAGCGTATTCTCGTGGATGGTCGCACCCGCCGCTTCGGCCTTGCGCGCGAGCGACAGAGCAAGGGCGAGCGGGTTCACATGGCCTGCGCCCCAATCGACGCTGCCGCCTTGGTAACAGGGGCTTCCGATCAAGGCCTGCATGGCGTCGCGGTCCAGCTTTTCGATTTCGGTATAGCCGTAGTGCTGCGCCAGATAGTCCGCCTCGGCCTGAGTGTCCGGCACATCGCTGGCGTGCCACTCGGCATGGGCCACACCGGGGCGATAGGCGATGGTGGGATCTTCGTCCGCAAGTTCGCGGACCAAGGCTTTGGCGTCCTGCGATAGGTTCCACAGCAGTCTGGCATTGTCGCGCCCCATGCGGGCTTCCAGCCATTCCTGACCTTTGTTGAACCCGCTGCCGACTTGGCCCCCGTTGCGGCCAGAGGCGCCCCAGCCCGCGCGATGCGCCTCGACCACGATGACCTTGTGTCCGCGTTCGGCCAACTGCCATGCCGCAGACAGACCGGTGTAGCCTGCACCCACGATGCAGACATCAGCCTGTGCTTCGCCGCGCAATGGTACGCGCGCGTCCGGCAAATCCAGAACATCGGCATACCAGCTTGGTGGGTAGTGGCCTTGGCGGTCGTTGGCAAAGAGTAGGTTCATACGTTGGTCAACAGATGCTCACGTTCCCACGGGCTGATAACCTGCAGGAATTCTTCGTATTCGGCGCGTTTGACGATCGAATAGACTCGGGCGAAGTCCTTGCCCAGAACGTCATGTAGTTTCGTGCAGGAGTCGAATTCATCGAGTGCTTGGCCGAGGGTCTGCGCGAAGTCACCGTCGCCTTCGTAGGCATCTCCTTTGAACTGCTTGGATGGGCGCACGCCCTCCATCATGCCCAGATAGCCCGCAGCCAAAGAGACTGCGAACGCGAGGTAGGGATTGCAGTCCATGCCTGCTAGGCGATTCTCGACACGGCGCGACTGCGAGTCCGAAATCGGAATGCGGATGCCGGTCGTGCGGTTGTCCCGCGCCCATTCGAGGTTAATCGGTGCGGCGTGGTCTTTGACGTAGCGGCGGTAGCTGTTCACATAGGGGGCCTGAACGGCAATTCCTGCGGGCAGGTATTTCTGGAGGCCACCGATGAAGTGATAGAATGCGTCGGTTTCGCCCCCTTGTGGGCCCGAAAAGATGTTCTCGCCGGTTTCCATGTCGATGACCGAGTGGTGAATGTGCATGGCGCTGCCCGGTTCGTGAGCGATCGGTTTCGCCATAAAGGTGGCATAGCAGTTGTGACGCAGCGCAGCTTCTCGGATCAAGCGTTTGAAATAGAACACCTCGTCCGCGAGCTTGACCGGGCCACCATGGCGCAGGTTGATTTCCAGCTGGCCTGCGCCGCCCTCTTGAGTGATGCCGTCAATCTCGAACCCCTGCGCTTCGGCAAAGTCGTAGATGTCGTCAATCACGGGACCATATTCATCCACGGCAGACATCGAATAGGCCTGACGGGCAGCAGCAGGGCGGCCCGAGCGGCCCATCATCGCCTCGATCGGCTTGGACGGATTGGTGTTTGGAGCGACCAGATAGAACTCCATTTCGGGGGCGACGATGGGCTTCCACCCTTGGGCCTTGTAGAGATCAACAACCCGTTTCAGCACGTTTCGCGGCGAAAAAGAGATCGGGTTGCCCGCGCGGTCGAATGCGTCGTGGATCACTTGCAATGTCCAGTCGCCGGTCCAAGGCGCCGCTGTCGCGGTGCTCATGTCGGGCTTCAGGATCATGTCGCGCTCGATAAATCCTTCGTCGCCTGCGGCCTCGGCCCATTCACCAGTGATCGTTTGGTAGAAGATCGAATCGGGCAGGTAGAAATGGCTCTGCCGCGAAAATTTGGACGAAGGCACGGCCTTGCCCCGCGCAATCCCGGGCAGGTCAGAGATGATGCACTCTACCTCGTCCAGTCGATTGTCACCGAGATAGTTGGAAACGGACGCGGGCAGATCGCTTAGCATCGAGCTCATGAAATTCCTTTTCCGTGCATCAGGCGCGTTACCGTTTCCGCGATCTGCACATTGTCGTTCTGGTCGGGCAGGTGGGTTTCGGCCTCTTGTAACAGACCGTCTGGAACCACCCCTTTGCCACGATAGTCTATCAGACCTTTGATGAAGTCCGATTGAAATTCCGGATGCGCCTGCGTGGTGAACACATGGTCGCCCCACGCCAGCGCCGCATACTTACAGAACGGGCTAGAGGCCACCACGCGCGCATCTGGCGGTAGGTCGACGACCTGATCCTGATGCCATGCATTCAGGTTCAGAGTTCTGCCGCCAAAGTCATAGGTTTGCAGGCCAACCGACCAGCCATCCTTGAACTTTTCGACCTTGCCCCCCAGCGCCTGCGCAATGATCTGGTGGCCAAAGCAGGCGCCAAACATGGGCTTCTTTGACGCGTAGATTTGGCGGATTAGGTCCTCGAGAGGGGCGATCCACGGGTGATCCTCGTAGGCGCCGTGGCGCGAGCCGGTGATGATGTAGCCGTCTGCGGCGTAGATGCTGTCGGGGAAGTCGCCGTCCACCACATTCCACGTTTGGTAGTCAAAACTGTCTTCGCCAAGCATGGCACGGAAGAGCAGAGCGTAGTCAGGGGCGATCTCTGCCATGTCGGCAGGGGTGTGGCCCGTTTGCAGGATACCGATTTTCATAGGGCACCAAAGTGTTTGAAGGGGTCGTAAAGTGACGGGGCCAAAGCGGCCACGTCAGACCGTATCGAGATAGATCTCAACCTGTTCGCGATCATCCAGTTCCGCCATGTAGAACATTTCCTGGCGTTTGGTCGCGACATAATTGCGGATCAGTTCGGGGGTAAAGATACGGGCGATGTGCTCGTCCTTTTCGAACGCTTCGATCGCGCTTTCCCACGTGTTCGGAACTTGCGGCAGCTTCTGGTTATAGGCGCTGCCCTTGATCGGCTTGCAGGGCTCTGCGTGATCATCGATCCCGTTCATTGCGGCCCCAAGGATGCCTGCGATCAGCAGATAGGGGTTCACATCGCCGCCGGCCACGCGATGCTCAATCCGGCGGGCGCGCGGGTCGCCCGAGGGGATGCGAATCGCGGCGGTGCGGTTCTCGTAACCCCAGCAGATGCTGGTGGGCGCGTGGTTGTCTGGGACCAGACGGTCATAGCTGTTGGCGTGGGGCGCAAAGAGCAGGGTGCTGCCCGGCATTGCGTCCATACAGCCCGCCACAGCATGGCGCAGATAGGCGCTGCCTTGCTGGCTGCCGTCGTCAAAGATGTTCTGGCCGTTCTTGTCGATGACCGAGAAATGGGTGTGCATCCCGCTGCCCGAATAGTCGACATAAGGCTTGGCCATAAAGCTTGCGGCAAAGCCGTAGCGGCGGGCCAAACCTTTGACCAGCATCTTAAACAGCCACGCATCATCGGCGGCGCGCAGGGCGTCGTCGCTGTGCATCAGGTTGATTTCGAACTGCCCCAGACCTGCTTCGGAGATTGCTGTATCGGCGGGGATGTCCATCTCTTCGCAGGCGTCGTAGAGGTCCGAAAAGAACTTGTCGAACATGTCCAGAGCACGGATCGAGAGGATCTCGGCGGCCTTGCGGCGCTTGCCCGAACGGGGGCTGGCGGGGACTTGGAAGGACTTGCCTGAGTCGTCGATCAGGTAGAATTCGAGTTCAACCGCGACGACGGGTTTCAGGCCCTTTTCGTCATAACGTTCCAGCACCCGGCGCAGCGCGTGGCGGGGGTCGCCTTCGAAGGGGCGACCGTCTTCGTGGAACATCCAAAGCGGGAGGAGGGCGGTCGGCCCTTCGAGCCACGGCATGGGCACAAAGCCGCGTTCGGTCGGTTTCAGAACGCCGTCACGGTCCCCTGTTTCGAACACAAGAGGGCTGTCGTCGATGTCTTCGCCCCAGATGTCGAGGTTCATCACAGACATTGGAAAGCGCGTGCCGCCTTCGACCACTTTGTCTGCAAATCGGGTTGGCACCCGTTTACCGCGGGGCTGACCGTTCAAATCTGCCGCGGCCACACGGATGGTGCGCACCATGGGGTGCTTGCGTAGCCAGTTTCTCATAAATCACCTGCGTTGCCCGTTCGTCGGGCTAATTTGATCAAATTCACTGTCTCTAAGAGCCGCGATGAAATCAAGAGCTATTGTTAGCGGATCAGGCGGGGGCGCAGCTTGATCTTTTGGCGCTGATTGTGGGGCAGGTGCCGGTTCAACCGTTTGTTAATTAATCCAAAGATGCTGATTAGGATCAGGGTTAGCATGATGAAGTACATCGCAAGGATCGGGTACGGCACGAACGGGTTGTAGGTCTTATCCGCGAAATATTTGGCGTAATAAAGGGCATCGCCCATCTGCTTGAACGCTGGAAAGCCGCTGAAATAGACCAGCACGGTCGACTGGAACAAGAAAATCGCCTCGTTCGTGTAGGCGGGCCATGCCAGTCGCAGCATCGTGGGCCAGATCACCCGCTTGAAGCGCGGCCAACCGGTCAGGCCATAGGCATCTGCAGCCTCCAGATCCCCCTTCGGAATCGACTGAAGCGCGCCATAGAAAATCTCGCCTGAGTAGGCGGCGGTGTTCAGCAGCAGCACGACCAGCGCCCCGAGCCATGCCGAGGTCAGGGGATCAAAGAAACTGCTGACGCCCTTGAGGCTGAGGAACAGGAAGTAGGCAAAGAAGAATTGGATGAAGAGCGGCGAACCTCGGAACACAAAGATCGTCCACTCAGCCGGTTTGCGGAACAGGGGGTTCGCGCTGGTCTTGCCCACGGCGAGCAAGACGGCCAGCACGAAGCCCGCGATCAGCGCGAGCGTTCCAAAGTAGATGTTCTGCAGCATGCCCGATCCGATCAGGGTGAACTGCTGGCAAAGCGTGAAGTCCGAGCGCGGCAAGAGCCGCTCGCCTAAACCCAGCGACCGGAGGCTGTAATCCGCGATGGTTTGGAAACAGCTCATGCGGCGGCTCCTTTGCGCTGTGCCTCGCCGCCCGCGGTCGCTTGGCCGTGGGTCAGTTTGCGCATGATCCGGTCAAGGAAGACTTCGGACACTTTGGTAAAGCCGAGGTAGAAAATCAGAAGCACGAGGAAGTACCACAGGCGCCAGTCAGGGTGCGGATAGTCGGTGAAGCGGGCGGTCTTGGCACCGCCAAGTTCACGGGCCCAGTAGACGATATCTTCGACACCCAAGAGGAACAGAAGAGGGGTGGCCTTGATCAGAACCATCCAGAGGTTCCCAAGGCCGGGCAGAGCGTAGACCCACATTTGTGGCACCAGAATGCGCCAGAAGGTCTGGCGAGGTGTCATGCCATAAGCTTCGGCAGTTTCAAGCTGCGCACGCGGTACGGTGCGCATGGCCCCGAACATCACGTTGGCAGCAAAGGCGCCAAAAACGATAGCAAAGGTCACCACGGCGAGGGTGAAACCGTACACTTCGTGAATCCATTGGGCTGCATTGCCGAGGGGCATCTTGGCAGCGGTGCAGACCACAAAGTCGTTGCCTTGGCGGATCGGTTCGTCCCAGTCGGGGCACTTCACCTGATGGCGCAGCCACTCGATGCCCTGATCCAAAGCGATCACGAAGAACAAGAAGAACGCAATGTCCGGAACCCCGCGGACAATGGCGATGTAGATTTTCCCAAGCCAACTGACCGGCGTGAACGACGACCGCGCCGCCGAAGCGCCAGCAAAGCCGAAGAGCAACGCAGCGGGGGCCGTGATTGCCAGCAGCAAAAGCACGGTGCCAAAGGAGTAGTAGAAAGCCATGTGCTTGCCGGTCGTGAGGTAACAGGCGAGCCACTGGAATTGGCCAAGTGTGTCGGGGTCGGTGCAGAAGCTGATAATGGCGGGCCTCTTGGCGAGGTCTGGATGTGAGTATTTTTGGCAAAAAGAAGGGAGGGGCGTGCCCTCCCTTCGGAGCGATTAGAAGGTGGCCGAGTCGGGCAGCCACTTGACGATCAGCTCGTTCAGGCTGCCGTCTTCTTTCATCGACTGGATCGCCGCGGTGAACTTGTCGCGCAGTTCGCTGTCGGACTTGCGGATGCCAAGGCCGATTCCGCCACCGATCAGGACGTCTTCGCCGGTCAGCTCGAGGTCAGCGTTTTCCTCTGCGATGGGCGCGAGGAAGGCTTTGTCGGCCAGAACTGCGTCAGCTTCGCCGTTGCGGACGGCTGCAACGGTTTCGTCAGGCGATGCGAATTCCAAGAGGGTCGCGCCCGAGTCGGTGATGTGGCTGGCCTGAATGGTGCTGGCCTGCGCTGCGATCACGCCTCCGGTGAAATCCACATCCGCGCCAGCCATCGCCATGTAGGCCGACGGGTCGGGCTGGGTGTAGTTTTCGGTGAAGTCGATTTTTTCCATGCGCTCTTCGGTGATCGACATGCCTGCGATGATGGCGTCGTAGTTACCCGAAACGAGGTTGGGGATGATCGAATCCCAGTCGTTTGTGACCCATTCGCAGTTCAGTTCAGCGCGCTTGCACAGCTCGTCACCCAACTCGCGCTCGAAGCCATCCACTTCGCCCGCATCATTGATAAAGTTGTACGGAGGGTAGGCGCCCTCGGTGCCGAGACGGACGACATCGCCGTGACCCGCAGCAAAGAGGCTGGTGGCTGACAGAGCCAGCGCGGCGCTGGTGATCAGTAGTTTTTTCATTTGGTTAACTCCCCTTGAGTGTTGTTCAGGCAGCTGTCGTATGGCTTAGGAATTGCTGCAGCCGCTCTGATTTGGGCGCCCCGAATAGGGTTGCGGGATCGCCCTGTTCTTCGATCAGGCCCTGGTGCAAGAACACGACATGATCGGAAACATCGTGGGCCATTTTCATGTCATGGGTGACGATGATCATGGTGCGGCCCTCTTCGGCGAGGGCTTTGATGACGCGCACCACTTCTTGTTCCAACTCGGGATCTAGTGCGGAAGTGGGTTCGTCAAAGAGAAGAGCTTTGGGTTCCATGCACAGGGCACGGGCAATCGCGGCGCGCTGCTGCTGTCCGCCGGAGAGCTGTGCGGGCCAAGCATCGCATTTGTCGCCGATGCCGACCTTGTCCAGATACATGCGGGCCTTTTGTTCAACCTCGGCCTTGTCGCGTCCCAGAACGGTCACGGGGCATTCCATGATATTTTCAAGGATCGTCATGTGGGACCAGAGGTTGAATTGCTGGAAGACCATCGACAGGTTCGTGCGGATCCGCATGATCTGCTTGGCGTCAGCGGGACGACGGGCCAGTTCTTGGCCCTTCCATTTTACGGGCTCGCCCTCGAACAGGATTTCGCCCTTCTGGCTGTCTTCCAACAGGTTGGCGCAACGCAGAAGCGTGGACTTGCCCGACCCCGAAGAGCCGATCAGCGAAATGACATGTCCGCGCGGGGCGGTGATGTCGACACCCCGTAGAACCTCTAGCTCGCCGTAACGCTTGTGAAGGTTGCGGATTTCGATAACTGGTTGATTATTGACCACAAGAACCCTGATGGTTGCATTTGGAATTTGCGCTAGTAACGCTTATTCAATCTGAAAATGCAACGCTTGGTCAAATTTGACCGTAGGTAAATTTTAGTTTTCACATCAGGTGGATTGAAAGTTTGGCGCAGGACTCGTCCTAAAGGGGGATCAGTCGCCCTGAACACGTTGACGCGCCAGTGCGCTGTCCATGTCAGACACGCCCAAGAAACGGGATACGGTTCGTAGGAGGGCATCTTCGGCTTCGTCACGTTTTCCGTCAGCCAGAACCACCTGCCAAAGGGATTCGATGACCCCGAGACGATGGTCATAGGGCACACCCTGCTTGATCGCAGTTGTGAATTTCACGGTGTCGGGGGCTTCGGATTCCAGCTGCTCTGCTTCGCGGCGCAATTCAGCCGCGGCGTCCGGACCAAGTCCGTAGCGAGAGGCCGTGATGCTGTCTATCAAGTCGATTTCCGACTTCGCATAATCCTCGTCCGAGCGAGCGATGCGCACCAGAAGCGCGGTCAAGGCGAGCCGCGAATCTCCTTCGGTCAGAGGATCAACGGCAGGTTCGGTGAGGCGGCGTAGGAAATCAGCAAACATAGCTTTGATATAGTGGTGGCGGGCGTGCCCGCCAAGCAGGGATTACATCGAAGCGATCGCGTGCTCGCGGGCGACCTGCGCCTCGGCGCGGCGGATGCCGAACCCACGACGCGCTTTGGTCAGCAAATCATCGTTGCGCTCTGTGCGGGTTTCATTCGTGAGAACGACCTCCCACAGCCCACTCAGGACACCGAAACGCTCTTCGGGGGCCAGCGCGTCGCGGATTGCGACGATCATCGACTGTGGATCGACTTCTGCGCGCTCTAGCTTCTCGCCGGCGGCGCGCAGCTTCATGGCTTCGACAACATTGAGGCCAAAGTGGCGGGCCAGACTGCGGTCAATGGCGCGGATGTCTTCGTAACTATATGTCCCCTCGCTCTTGGCTGCTCGGACCAACAGGGCTGCGACGGCAGTCCGGCTATCCAGCGACGGCACTTCGTCAGAAGAGGCGGCGAAAAGAGTTTTGAGGCTTTTGAACATTTGAAACGCTCCACGTTCAGAACTGTGTCTGTGATGGATCAATAACGCTCCGGTTGAGAAAAAGTTTCGGGGCCACCCATGAAAAATGAGTGACCCCGATGCAATCATGACATTGCGGGTTCGGTTATACCAAACGAGAGCTTTCCTTTGCTGCGCGCACAAAGTCGCGGAACAAGGGGTGCGGCTGGAACGGCTTGGACTTCAGTTCGGGGTGGAACTGAACGCCGATGAACCATGGGTGATCTTTCCATTCGACGATCTCGGGCAGGCGTCCATCGGGCGACATGCCAGAGAAGCTAAGGCCGCAAGCCTCGAGCTGCTCACGGTATTTCGTGTCGACCTCGTAGCGGTGGCGGTGGCGCTCTTCGATCTGGGTCGCGCCGTAGATTTCGGCCACTTTGGAGCCTTCGGTGAGAGTCGCGTTGTATGCGCCAAGACGCATGGTGCCGCCCTTGTCGTCCTTGACCGAACGCTCGACCTTGTGATTGCCCTGCACCCATTCTTTCAGGTGGTAAACAACGGGGGTAAAGCGCTTCTGACCGGCTTCGTGGTCGAATTCTTCCGAGCCCGCATCGTCCACTTTGGCCACGTTACGGGCCGCTTCGATCACCGCCAGCTGCATGCCAAGGCAGATGCCGAGGTACGGCACTTTGTGTTCGCGGGCGAACTGAGCCGCTTTGATCTTGCCCTCGGTGCCACGCTCGCCAAAGCCGCCGGGCACGAGAATCGCGTCGTAGCCTTCGAGATGGGGCGCGGGATCTTCGCGGTCAAAGATTTCCGAGTTCACCCACTCGACCTTAACCTTCACACGGTTGGCCATGCCGCCGTGGGTCAGCGCTTCGGCGATGGATTTGTAGGCGTCTTCGAGCTGAACGTATTTGCCCACGATCGCGATTTTGACTTCGCCCTCGGGGTTGTAGATGCGGTCGGCGACGTCGTTCCAACGCGCCAGATCGGGCTTGGGCGCGGGGCTGATCTGGAAGGCGTCCAGAACGGCCTGATCCAGACCTTCGCGGTGATAGGCCAGAGGCGCTTCGTAGATCGACTTTAGATCCTGCGCGGCGATCACGGCGTCGGGGCGCACGTTACAGAACAGGGCCAGCTTTTCGCGCTCTTTCGCGGGAATCGGGCCTTCGGAACGGCAGACCAGAATGTCGGGCGCCAGACCGATTGAACGAAGCTCTTTTACGCTGTGCTGTGTCGGCTTGGTTTTCAGCTCGCCCGACGCCTTGATGAATGGCAGCAGGGTCAGGTGCATAAACAGGCACTGACCACGGGGCTTTTCGTTGGCGAACTGGCGGATTGCTTCGAAGAAGGGCAGGCCTTCGATGTCGCCGACGGTGCCGCCGATTTCACAGAGCATGAAATCAACTTCGTCTTCGCCGATCGAAATGAAGTCCTTAATCTCGTTCGTGACGTGGGGAATCACCTGAATAGTTTTGCCCAGATAGTCACCGCGGCGCTCTTTCTCGAGAACGTTCGAATAGATACGGCCCGACGAGACCGAGTCGGTCTTGCGCGCAGCCACGCCGGTGAAACGCTCGTAGTGTCCCAGATCGAGGTCAGTCTCGGCCCCGTCGTCGGTGACAAACACTTCGCCGTGCTCGAAAGGCGACATCGTGCCGGGGTCAACGTTCAGATAGGGGTCCAGCTTGCGCAAGCGGACCGAGTATCCGCGCGCCTGAAGCAAAGAGCCGAGCGCCGCCGAGGCAAGACCTTTGCCCAACGAACTCACAACGCCACCAGTGATGAATATGAATCGCGCCATTCGGTCTGCGCTCCCGTGATGTTCCGCCAAAAAGCAATGCCCGTGCGATCCCGAAGAATCGCAGCATCACGGGATTTGAGCCTTAGCGGATTCGCAAAGTTTTAGCAACCGGACCTCAAGATGCTGTTAGGTCCGGTTCGCAATGTTCTAATGGTTGTAGCTTAGTTGGCCGAGGGCACCAAAGGCGCGTCCGAAGCGGACGGCGGCAGCAGGTCAGAGCCTGCAGGTGCATCGGATTGCTCTTCGGTTGCGGTGGGGGCGGTGCCACCCAAGCGGTCCAGAACAGAGCTGTCAGACGAATTGCTGGCCGCAATCACGGTCAGAGCGATCGAGGTGCAGATGAATGCAGCCGCCAGAGCCCAAGTGATTTTGCCCAGTGCGGTTGCAGCTGCGCGGCCGGACATTACGCCGCCGACACCGCCGCCACCACCGCCGCTGCCCATGCCAAGGCCGCCGCCTTCGGACCGCTGCATCAGAACGATACCGATCAGAGACAGTGCCAGAATGAGGTGGATAATCAGAACGACGTTTTCCATGAAGGACCTGCAGCAACTCTTTTGTTGTCCGCCCATGTAGGGAAAATCGGCGCGGGGGGCAAGCCGTGTGGCCCAGACTTTCGCCAAATCCGCTGAAAACAGCCATAAGGATAGTGTGACTGGGGTTATCAACCCTGTTTAACTGGCCCTGCGGCCTTTGGATGCGATGGATCGGCGCAAATAGAGGTTTCGTCTGCCCAAGCACATCGCTATAGGAGGCACGGTTTGAAGATCTGACAATAGGGGATCCCTTATGGCCAACGTTGTGGTTGTCGGCGCTCAGTGGGGCGATGAAGGCAAAGGCAAGATCGTGGACTGGCTGTCCGAACGCGCAGACGTGATCGCGCGCTTTCAAGGCGGACACAACGCCGGCCATACGCTGGTGATCGATAGCAAGGTTTATAAATTGCACGCGCTGCCTTCGGGTGTTGTCCGCGGCGGCAAGCTGTCTGTCATCGGGAACGGCGTGGTTCTGGACCCTTGGCACCTGATCAAAGAGATCGCGACTGTGCGCGAGCAGGGCGTCGAGATCACCCCCGAAACTCTGATGATCGCGGAAAACACCCCGCTGATCCTTCCGATCCACGGTGAGTTGGATCGCGCCCGCGAAGAGGCAGCCAGCAAGGGCACCAAGATCGGTACCACCGGTCGCGGCATCGGCCCCTGCTATGAGGACAAAGTGGGTCGCCGTGCGATCCGCGTTGCCGATCTGGCGGACCGTGCGACCCTTGAGGCGCGTGTTGACCGGGCTCTGCAGCACCACGACCCGCTGCGCAAAGGTCTGGGAATCGAAAGCATCGACCGCGAAGCGCTGATTGAGCAGCTGGTCGAGGTCGCCAAGGAAATCCTGCCTTACGCCGCGCCTGTCTGGAAGGTCCTGAACGAAAAACGCAAGGCCGGTAAGCGAATCCTGTTCGAAGGCGCGCAGGGCTCTTTGCTGGACATTGATTTCGGCACCTATCCCTTTGTGACCTCGTCGAACGTGATCGCAGGTCAGGCGTCGACCGGCGTGGGCATCGGCCCTGGCTCGATCGACTACGTTCTGGGTATCGTCAAAGCCTACACCACACGCGTGGGTGAAGGCCCGTTCCCGACCGAGCTCGAGGATGCGGACGGCCAACGACTGGGTGAGCGCGGCCACGAATTCGGCACCACCACCGGCCGCAAGCGCCGTTGTGGTTGGTTTGACGCGGCTCTGGTCCGTCAGACCTGCGCAATTTCGGGCATCAACGGCATCTCGCTGACCAAGCTCGACGTTCTGGACGGCTTCGAAACTCTTAAGATTTGCGTTGGGTACAATCTGGACGGCGAACAGTTGGACTACCTGCCCACCGCCGCAGACGAGCAGGCGCGCTGCACCCCGATCTACGAAGAGATGCCCGGCTGGTCGGAATCGACCGAAGGCGCACGTTCGTGGGCGGACCTGCCGGCCAACGCGATCAAATACGTCAAGCGCGTCGAAGAGTTGATCGAGTGCCCTGTTGCACTACTCTCCACGTCACCCGAACGCGATGACACAATCCTAGTAACCGACCCGTTTGCTGACTGATGGCCCTTAGCTACAAGACACGCCGCCGCCTTTCCTTGCTGATCCTGCTCTTGGGTCTGCCGGGCTATGTGGTGGTGGCGGTCACGATCATGAGCACGATCGACCGTCCGCCTCTTTGGTTGGAGCTTGCGATCTACATTGCTCTGGGGATTGTATGGGCCTTGCCCTTCCGTGCAGTATTCCGCGGGATCGGGCAGGCGGACCCGGACGCGCCTCCGGAAAAGTTTGATGACGACAAGTGATGCGAGAGGGGTGCAGAAATGCACCCTTTTTTGTTGCGTATCGAATTTATTCACGTGCCGCGTCGCAGAGAGATGACAGCGATTCTTTGGATGGATAGGCTGAACCCATTCACTCAGAGGATTTGAAATGAAACAGATTCCCCAAAAAGCCCTGACACTCACTCTGGCTCTGGGATTGTCCGGGTGCATCATCATCCCGATCCCGAAAGTTCGGGACACTGCGAACTACTGCACCATTGAAAACGCCTACAGCGTGGCGCGGGAAACAGGCGATGCCTTGCAAGAGGACATCTGCAGCGAAGTGAACGCCCAAGGACGCGAAATTGCCACCCAGCGTGGCCAGAAATACTACGAGCTTTCGCGCAAGATCGAACTCTATCAGGAAATGCTCGATGATCCGCAGTTGGAAAGCGTACTAAAGAACGCGCCAGAGCCAATCCCCAGCTTTCTGCTGCGCGAGAAAATCAGCCGCCTGATGGAAGAGCGCAAGCAGTATGCGACCCCGCCGGTGGTCATCCCTGCGTCCTGAGAGCCGCGCGATATGCAATGAAAAAGGCGGCCCCGTTTGAGGCCGCCTTTTGTATCTGCGTTCCAGAAATGTTTTATTCGCCGGACGCCATGGCGCGCGGCTGATACCGGATGTTCTCGTTGACCGTAAATCGGCCGCCTTGCAGCTTGGAAATCTTTTCCTCGCGCAAGAGCTGGCCAAACGCACGCAGGGCTTCCTCGCGGCTGAGCCCGTCTTCCATCACCGATTTGAGTAGGGTCATGACCTGCGGGCGGGTGAAAGGATCGCGGCCCTGAACGCATGCGGTGTAGGCTGCGGCCGCCTCGAGCAGATCTGGCAGGCGGGTCGCACCTTTCTCTTCTGCATAGGCCGCAAAGTTTGGGCGATCGCGGCGCGCTTCCTCTGCACCGCTCGACACCCGGCGCGGGCGGACGGCCATCTTGGATGCATCGACGCGCTGTTCCTCTACCAGGCGAAGCGGCGCTTCGGCGGGGCGGGGGCGCTCGGCGCGCTGGGTGTCCGTGACTTGAGGACGGCGGGGGCGAATGATTTCCTTGGTTTCCGGGATGGGCTCGGGTTTGATCGCTGCGGGCGCGGCTTCTTCCTTGGGCTCTTCGCTTTTGCGCAGAACCCGTGATTTTTCCGCGCGAGTTGCGGCAACGGCGGCCTTCAGGTGCGCCAGAGCGGTGCGGCGGCGGTTGCTTTCCGGAGCGTCCATTTCGGTTTTGGCTTTTTCCAGAAGACGATCAGCCGCGTCTTCACCAGTGTCGGCCTGTTCCAATAGCTCGCGGCCAGCTGGACGCTCTTCTCGCGCAGCAATAGGCGCTTCGTCCTGTTCTGGTGCGACAGTCTCTTCTGACTCCGCGGTCTCTTCGGCTTCGGTGTTTTCTTCTGCTTCCGGCGCCATTTCGGCTTCGACTTCAGCCAGAGCACGCATGAGATCGGCTTCTTCTTCGTCGCTCAGGCTGGTCTGCGGGTGCGCTACTTCTGCGGCTGGTTCTACATCCGAAGTTTCTTCTGCGAGCTCTTTTGCCATTTCCGAGCGCTTCAGTCGCAGTACACGGACGCGGCGCGGACGGCTCTCTTCTTCGTCATCGAGGGCAGTTGTTTCTTCTGCGTCTTCGGCAATCTCTTCTTGATCTTCGGCGATCGCATCGAATGCTTCTGCTTCTGCTTCTACCGCTTCTGCTTCTGCTTCTGCGACGTCTGCGCTTGCTGGCTCTACAGGTTCTTCATCCTCTGCAGAAAGTTCTTCTGCAATCAGGTCAGATAGCTCAATCGTGTCCGAATCGCTGTCTTCGTCATCTTCGACCGATGCGTCCGTAGAGGGAGACGCGTCTTCGTCGTGGGTTAGGTTTCCCAAGACACTCGCGATGCGAAGGGCGTCTTCGTCCTCTGCTTCTTCTTGCGCTTCGTCCGAAGCGATGATCGCTTCCTCAGCCTCAGCCTCAGCCTCAGCCTCAGCCTCAGCCTCAGCCTCAGCCTCAGCCTCAGCCTCAGCCTCAGCCTCAGCCTCAGCCTCAGCCTCAGCCTCAGCCTCAGCCTCAGCCTCAGCCTCAGCCTCAGCCTC
>NZ_JBGFGN010000122.1:0-394 GCF_041224595.1 Donghicola sp. XS_ASV15
CAATCATCGGCCAAAAGCCTATGAGCGCGATATGCAGCGTTTGATACATCGAATGAACCAAACCGCCCACATATCTCTTCAGATACTCGCGATGTCAAAGAGCGCGGAGACAAAAAACTAACCATAGCGCCAATCCCTTAGCACTGCAGCCAACCAATATCTCCAGAATTTCGTCCCGAACAATCAAGCCTTCCGACCGTCTGCCCGTCCCAACCGCGCCCTCAGCGCCGCCGGTGAGGGGCCTTCTACGGATACCAACAAAGAGTCGCAACCCCAAAACAATACAAAAACCAAAAAACACAAAAAAAACCGCCAAACACACACTAAGCGCCCAGCAAGCCCTCAAAACCCCGTCCAAAAACCATAAAGCAACAACGAGACACTTCCGTGAAAA
>NZ_JBGFGN010000008.1:0-2951 GCF_041224595.1 Donghicola sp. XS_ASV15
CCTTCAAATACAAGTCCACGGTGTATATCCCCAAGCCCTCCCGAAATCCGAAAGGGCAAAAGTGGACGACTTTTACGCCGCCCGCGACAACACTATGCCGTCGCTACCGTGGCCGAGTATTGCTCCGCCGTTCACACCCAAAGGCAAAACCCAGCACGACCGCTAGAATAACGATCCCGATTGGGCGGCCACGCATGACTTTTGTAGGTGCAATAGGCGTGCTTAGATCGGTCATCGTGCAACCTCGCGCGGATCAAGCAGACGCGCGGCGATATCTGCCAGCGCATTGACCAAGACAAAGGCAAGCCCCATCACAAGTGCGGTGCCTTGGACCATTGGCACATCGCGGTGAAACACAGCATGAACCAGCGCGTGACCGATCCCCGGCCAGCCAAAGATTGTTTCAACCACAACAACCCCTTCCATCAACGCAACGAACTGCGCCGCAATCAATGTCAGCACTGGTACCGCAACGTGGCGCAGTCCGTGGCGCACCACCACTTGACCCTCTGACAGCCCTTTCCAACGTGCAAAGCGCCACCAGTCCGAGGACTTCGCTTGGACCACAGCTTCGCGTGTGATCCGCGTTGTGTTCGCAGCCAGACCAATGGCCAGCGTCAGTCCCGGCAGGATCAAATGACGGACCTCTCCATGGCCAGCGGCAGGAAGCAGGCGGAAGGTGGTCGCGAATAAAACGATCAGAACAAGACCCAATAGAAATTGAGGCGTCGCTTTGAAGATCGAGGCCAAGACCACCGTCGCACGATCAAACAGACCACCCGGATGCAAGCCTGCCCAAAGTCCCAAGGGTGGGCCAATCAGCAGCGACAAAATGATCGCTATTCCCGCTAGTTGCGCCGTGGCGCCAAATTGGTGCGCGATTTCACTATGGACCGCTTCGCCTGTGACCAGTGACACCCCAAGGTCACCTTGGAACACACCGGAAAGCCAGCCAAGGAACGCAGCAATCCCTGCGGGGTCCCCGATTTGGCTGCGGACAAGTTCCGCGTTTTCGACGGTGACATTGTCATAGCCAAAGCGCGCAGCCGCGATCCGAAATATCATATCACCGGGTAGGGCTTGCATCATTGCAAAGCTCAATACGCCGACGAGGATGGCAACCACCACCGCCTGCGCCAGGCGCCACAACAGGGCGCCTGAAACTGATTTCAACATTATTCGGGTACTCGTTTATTCTCCGGCCCAAGTCACGCGGGACAAGCCGAGAGTTCGTTCGAACGGGTCGACAACCACGCCGTCCACTTCGTCAGAGACAGCCATGTTAAGCTGGTACCAAGCGATCGGCAGCACTGGCAGCTCTGCTTGTAGGGTGGCGACCAACTCCTCTCGCGTACCATCAGGAGCGGTGCCAGCAGCCATCGCTTTGACCTGCGAGGTAAATGTCTCATTCACCCAACCCATTGCACCCCAGTCACCGCCGGGCGCGTAGTCTTGCAGCAGGGTTCCAACCGGATCAGGAACCAGCGCAAAGTTGCGGGCGAACAGTGCCGTCGACAGAGTGCCGTCGTTATGCTTGGCTGGGATCTCGGAAAAGTTGGTGGAGTTGATCACAGGCTTCGCCCCCACGGCGGCAAAAGCTTGCTCCAGTACAGCAGCGACCAGCGGCAGCTCGGGCCGATCGGGATAGGTCAGGATTTCAATTTCCATCGGAGTGCCATCACGCTCTAGAACTCCATCAGAGTTCAGTTCCCACCCTGCGTCAGCAAGTGCGGCCTTGGCGGCCTCTGGGTCATAGCTCAAAGGTTCCAGCGCGTCGTCATGCCAGCCGGCCATACCCGGGGGGAACATTTGGGTTGCCCCGGTGTCATAGCGCAAGACCGCTTTGGCGATACCTGCGCGATCAATGGCAAGCGACAGCCCCTTGCGTGTTGCCGCATCATAGGTTTGGCCGTTTACTTTCAGCATGAGAACACGAGGGATCGCCGCCGAGACGACGTTCAGCCCGTCGGCATTTTCCAAACGTGTGTAGGATGCGGGATCGAGCGACAGGGTGATGTCCGCATCCCCGGACTCGGCCATCAAAGCGCGCGTTTCTGCGCGGCTCACACCGTGGTATGCTGCTTTCTCAATCGCAGCTTGGTCTCCCCAGTACCCGTCATAGGCGTCAAGCTGCATGTTGGTCGGCGGAGAGAACTCGGTCACGCGGTAAGGTCCGGTCCCAACCACTTCGGACACAGCACCATCCTGAATTGAAGAAGGTGCAATGATGGCCGAACGGTACTCCACGAGCATAGCGGGCAACATGGCAAAGGGCTCTGACAGTGTCATCGTTACTGTCAGCCCGTCGCCTTCAATCCCTTCGACTGGGGTTTTTGCGAGCAAGCCCCCATTGCCTCGCGACCAATTGAGGGTCTCGGCGACGGCGGGGCCGTCCATTGCGCTGCCATCGTGGAACGTGACGCCATCGCGTAGGGTGAAAGACCAAGTCAAGCCGTCGCTTGAAACGCTCCAGTCGGTTGCCAAGCCGGGAACCAAGGTGCCGTCAGCCTTTGCATCGACCAAGGTTTCAACCACATCCATCTTTAGCAGGATATTGCCTGACGTGATCGGATCAGCACCTTTGATTTCGAAGGGGGCAACAACGTCTAGGACGCCGTCATTCGCCAATGCCGGAACGGCTGTTCCAGTCATCAATAGTGCAAGCAAAAGGGATCGTTTCATTTGGCTCTCCTAAGCAAGAGTGGTTCGTCCGCAAAGGCCTCTGCTTTTGCGTAAGTGAGGATGAGGTTTTGGCTGAAAGAGGCGCATAACCGGTGCCTTCTTTCCGCTTAGCGGACTAGTTATATTATATTGTCAACGGCGGAGTAAAATTCGGCCATTGTGGCGGAGCAAAAGTCGGCCAGTTTGGGGCGAGCGCCTTGGAGCGTGCGGCCCTCATATAGCAAGCCCGGTCCAAGGCGCATTGGCCGTCAGGCCAATTCTGTGAGGTT
>NZ_JBGFGN010000019.1:0-459 GCF_041224595.1 Donghicola sp. XS_ASV15
TCTTAAACTATCATTTCACTAAAATGCTAGACCCTAGTGATTGGCCGAACTTACCAAACGGTTCAGTTGCGTTCTTTGATGAGTGCCAAGACTTTTTTCCACCAATTAACTCAGCGGCCAAAAAGCCAGAAAGCTATGATAGGTTTAGAACTCACCGACACAAGGGTGTTGATATACATCTAATAACGCAGCATGGTTCGTTTGTTGATACGATAATTCGGTTTACGTGTAATAGACACGTTCACTTTTTTAATCCAAATAATGGCGATAAGCTTAAGCGTTTTCAGAAAAATAAATACTTTGATGTCGATAACTCTACAGCGCGAGAAGCATGCGAAATAACAACGGTAACACGCGATAAATCGTTTTACGGGGTCTATTGGTCTGCTGATGAGCATACAGCTAAATTTAAGCTGCCAAAGGCCTATATAACGATTGCAGTGCTTGTTGCTGTGATGC
>NZ_JBGFGN010000046.1:0-2789 GCF_041224595.1 Donghicola sp. XS_ASV15
GGGGCATTGCCCCGACACGGCCTATCGGGAACAGGAGGGCAGGAAGATGGGAACCAGGTTCATGATCGACGCACTCACCATCGGCGCACTCGTCGGCGGGTTGATCCTCGCCAGAGAGCGGGCCGCAGAGAGCTTCGCCACTATCCGCGACGTCGCAGTCTCGGTGGCGAGCCGTACCCAACCGGTGGCACTCGACCGGGCTACGGGCACGCTCGGCATTCGTGGGTAGCACCACGCAGCAGGACATCGGAGCCGGATGCCGCGAGGGTCGGTTTGGATCCCTTTCCCCACCATTTGAGTTTAAGGCACCACCTTAATGCCAAATTGGGCCAGCACTGCGTCGCGCTGATTTGGGCTGATAACCAGCCTCTCCAAAGATGCTGCTTCGGCAAGGGCCAGATCGTCGATGTCGGCGTGCGCGATGTTCGCGTCAGTCAGGATTGCTCCCCTAAGGCGGGCACCGTTGAGGTTTGATCCCACGAAATTCACCGATGTTAAACCGCACCTGCTCAGATCCGCTTCGCGCAGATCGCAACAGTCAAAAGTGCTTCCCTCCAGATCCAGCTCATGCAGGTCTGCTTCGATCAGTTTCGTGCGATGGCATGACAACCCGCCCATGATCTGCCGGGCGCTGACCTGCCGATGCACCTCAATTTCCATCAGCGCGCCGCTTGCATCGCAGTTTTCCAGCCGCAGCATAAATGCCCTGCAGGAGCTCAGTAAGTTCCCGGAAAGGTCGCATTCGATCAACGTCGCGTCCGAAAGATCGCAACGCAACCATACGCATTTGTGCTTTCCACCGGCATCGTTGAACTGGCAGGACAACAGTCTGGCGTCACGAAATGAACAATCGGTAAAACGGCAACTATGAAAAGCCGACATCCCGATCCTGCCACCCTCGAAGAGGCAGTTCACGAACTCGCAGTCCAAGAACTCGGTTTCGATGATCGAAAACTCGTCCAACCCGTCGTCACGGAATATCTGCCCTCTTACCTTACGGTGGGATGCGGCCTCTTCCAGACTCATGTGGATCATTCAGAAGACCTGCAGTCCTAGCTGGCCGAGCAGGTGCGCCGCTTGCTGTTTCGATATGATTGCCCCTTTGTACCGTTTGGCATCGGTTATCTTGACGCCGCCAATATCCGCACCACGCAGGTCTGCGCCCTCGAAACGGCATTCCTGAAGATAGGCCCCCCGCAACGAGCAATCCTCGAATACTGCGTTGCGAAAATCGCAGAATCGCAGATCAGCCTCGCTGAAATCGACTTGTTTCAGCACAGCCTTTCGAAACGAAAGCCGAGGCAGAAAGGCCAGAACCAACAAGACGTCCTCAAAGGTCACATCGAGGACGCGCGCTTCTGTCATGTCTGTGCCGGTCATCTTGCAGTGCAGGAGCTCAGTGGATGACAGCGTAGCGCCACGAAAATTGGTGTTGCTGAAGTCACCCCCGTCAATCGTCGCCCCGAGAAGCTCGGCCCCCAGGAAGCACGCGCCCGTGGCACGGGCACCTTTGAAACGGGATTCTTCCAGGCGAGCGCCAGTGAAATCGGCGCCGGTAAGGCCGCACCGCTCGAATAGCCATCCGGACAGATCAAGGTGCGACAAGTCCAAGCCGGAGAGATCACAGTTGCGCAGCATCACGGAGCGACTCGGGCTGATGAGGTGCTCGATCTCGGCACGCGTTGGCTTGCAGTCAAGCAGAATATTATCTTCAGATATCATGTCCCCTATTTCCCACTTTGATCCTGTTGTTTCAATGCCCAAGCCTATCTAGTTCAAGTCCACCGCCGTCCAGAGCGCACTTAGCGGCAGAGCGAAGTTACCCTCCCCCATGGTCAGCTTTTCCTGCCCAAGGTAAAACACCAGGCCGACGGTATGGCGTCCCTTTCCAGGTCCATCATTTGCAAACCACTTCAGGTGCTTGAAATCGTCGGCTGCAACTGTGGTCGCTGACTTGACCTCGATCGCGACAAGCCGGAGACCTCCATCGATCAGAATGTCGATTTCTCGCCGGTCCGCGCTTCGCCAATGATAGAGCCGATAGTCCTCGTCCTGCATCGGCAGAGCACGTTGGAGTTCGCCGACAACGAAGCTCTCCAACAGACCACCCAGTGCTTCGGGTCTGTTCCCTACGTCAAACGACCTGTCATTCAGACGGCGAAGTGCGCTTGCAATTCCAGTATCCACGAAGTGGAACTTCGGTTGTTTGATGTCCCGTTTGCTCTCTCCCGGCATCCACGCGCTCAGCTTGGTCACCATCGAAAGCCGCATGAAAATATCGAGGTACTGATCAACTGTCTCGCGTTTGAGCTTTGCCAGTTTTGCCAGCTCGGATGTGTTGATCTCTTGCGCGGTCCGCGCCGCCATTTGATCGATCAGAAACCGAAGGGCATCGGGCTTCCGAACCGGCATGACATCAGCTACGTCGCGATCCACTACCGCATCTATGTAGTCGCGATACTGCCGTTGCCGCGACCGGAGCGGCATTGTGCGGATTTCGGGATATCCGCCCATGAGAATGAGGTCGATATGCTCTTTGCGCCCCATGGGCGTGGGTTCCGAGATCTGCGGCAACGTTGGGCCGGTCTGCATCGCCCAAACGATCAACCGGCTCACCGGCAACCGATTGACCTCGGAAGTCGTCAAAGCCTGCATTCCCCAAGTGGCGTGTCGTTTGAGGTGAAGATCGCCTGTATCCGAGCGCTAGACAAGGATTTTCTGCCGCAAGCGGCACCTGCGGTCGCGCAGACTGCTGGATCTGGACGGATCAGACCGCGAAGCCGCTGTTT
>NZ_JBGFGN010000099.1:0-51750 GCF_041224595.1 Donghicola sp. XS_ASV15
AACCTCACAGAATTGGCCTGACGGCCAATGCGCCTTGGACCGGGCTTGCTATATGAGGGCCGCACGCTCCAAGGCGCTCGCCCCAAACTGGCCGACTTTTGCTCCGCCACAATGGCCGAATTTTACTCCGCCGTTGACAATTTATCCCGGACCTCGATTTGCGGGGTCGGTGTCTGGTCTGGGAAAGTCTCTGCTTTTGTGGAGAAAACGGAACTGGCGAAAATGCTATCGCAGAGGCTTGTTCGCTTTCTTTGGCAGCCTCGAGCAGTTCCTTGAAACGCGTCTCGAAAGAACTGTGCGTTTGTAGATGCGCTACCGCTTTCGACATGAGCTCGAGTTGACGAAGTTCTGTCGCGGTAATGCCGTCAACGTCTTCTAGACCAAGGAGCTGTTCTGCCAGTGCTGCAAGCGAATTAACGCGTCGATTTCCAAACCGACCAAAACCCGGCGTGTACTTGAAGTACTCTTGCTTCAGCAGGTCGAGATGGACTTGTCCTTCCTCCAGTTCGGCTCTGCCAAAATTGCATTGACGGAGTTCGTCATCAAGGTCGATGTCAAAATGCACATCTTCGCCGTGCTGTGCTAGTAGGCGAAAGGCGTGGCCGCGCAGACGATCCAGTGCGCGATTATGCAGGTAATGAGTCTTTGCCAGGAGGGATGCGTCATCGCGCGGAGCTGTGCTACCATGAGAGATGGCGCGCAGCTGGTGCAGGAGTTCATTCTGGTATTGCGTGCGCGCTTTTACCCACTGGATTTTCTGTTCCGTCGTCAGGTGTCGTTGTTCGAGCGTTGTAAAGAGCCTCTCACTCGTAAAGTTCAACAAATGCGCCAGAGATCTCGCTTGCCTTGGGCAAGACGTTCCGAGCGACACCTGAAAGTATGCATTACCCAACTGAAATTTCTGATTCCTTTGCAAAATTTTCTGCTGGCATCGGACAATTGTGCGTAAAGCCGCCGACGGCACACGGCGTCGCCAAGAATAACTTGCACCACGACGGAGTAGATTTGGGGCGAGAGACATTTTGTTTGCTCCTGTTGGAGCGGAACGGGTCTGTGTGACAGTCCTGTGATACACCTGCGTGTACATCACATAAGACGGTCGGTGCAAAACCGTTTCAGAACAAAATGTTACGAAATTTTGTGGCTGGGGTGGTAGGATACCCACCGACACTTGCCAAAATTCGAAACCGCAATCTTTTCAGACGGTTATACGCAGACTACACATTCCTCAGTGATGATATGTGTGAACTCTTGTGTAAACAGGACTACATCGCCAAGCTGCAGACGTCCAGATGATATCCCGCCTCTTCAACAGGGCCTCGCGGAGGGTGAAGGCCTTCCGATGGCGCCGCCCTTCGGTACAGTGGTCGGGCAGCAAGCTGCCCGACATCCGACATCGAGATGCCGGCATCACGAGACCAGGTCCATCAAAGTCGCGTAGTCTGTAACGACATCATACTTCGCCCTGTCTCCGGCTATATCTTTCGATATCTCTGCGAAGAACTTTCGGGCGCATTCGATCTTGGTCTTCTCGATCTCGCGTAACTTCATGCTGGACATCGAGCCCTTGGTCTCCGCAACGAAGTAGATGTGCCGGACACTCCCGTTTCTGAATGAAATCGCCCAGTCAGGATTGTAGTCGCCGACCGGGGTCGGGATGAGGAATCCGCGAGGAAGCTTGGCGTAGACAATGACTTCGTTGCTCACGTCCAGTTCCTCTACGAATTTGCGCTCCACGTCGGAATCCGTGATCGCGTAGTCGTAGACATGGTTCTTCAGCTTTGCCGACGCACGCGAAAAATCTTGTCCCGTCTGGTTCGCCGTGAAGATGTCGACTTCGTACCGTTCATCCACTTCATCATAGGCCAGGCGTTCAATCACCATGGCAGCCTTTTGTTCGGCGATGATGCGAGACGCCTCGGAAATGAAGTGCTCCGGGTTCTGGGCGAACTGCCCAAAGACCGCCGGTGTCATCTGCCGAAGAACACGGGCGGTTGTATCTCTGGTCAGCTGGGCACCTTCAGCCACCTTGCCCACCAGATCGTATTTCACCAAGGAGTGGACGGATTTGCCCTCTTCGGTCTCCGTCTTGGTGACCGAGAAGCCAGTGCCACCCCGCAGTTGGCCATCCGTCAGCCCATCATTCTGAACACCGGTCTGCACGGTGTAACGCAATGGCGTCACCTTGAGGCGGTCGAGTGCGCTGACGCATTTCGTAGTGAGCTCTTCGCTGTCGAAATCCACCTTGTAGACAGCCTTGCGGTTGATCCGCGACCACAGATCCTGAAAGGCCTTCTTGTCAAAGTTGTCCTTGTTGAAAGGATTTGATTTCGGCTTCCGACCGTCATCGACCTTCGGCAACTGAGATTCGCTGAAGACGCTGTCGATAAGTTTGAAAATCTGTTCGGCGTGAGGCCTCAGTTCTTCCGGCAGCTCGACAAGGGACCCAGACGATTTCGCGTCGTGGTATTCGCTTGATACCTGGTCTGCATCGTCCGTGTAGTCGTTCTTGACCAAGTACCGATAAATCTGTTTTGCCATGGCTGGCGTGACTTCGATGGGCCCTTCATAAGTCTCAATCTGTTTTCCAGTGAAGAAGGCCTGCGTTGCCTGACGCGGACGCATGGACAGGGTCTCTGCGATCTCCTTCTGCAGCCCTCCCACGAAATCCTTGTAGCTCTCGCTGGCGACAACCGTGAGCACGTTCACGTCGTGGACCACGGACGGGTGGTCCATGCGATCTCCATGTTGATCGACGCTCAACCGCAGGCCGCGCCCGACTTCCTGCCGACGGGAGATCATGTTTTCGCTGTGTTTCAACATGCACATCACAAACACGTTCGGATTGTCCCAGCCTTCGCGCAGGGCAGAATGCGAAAAGATGAAGCGCGTTGGCTCGTCGAAGGAGAGCAGCCGTTCCTTGTCCTTGAGGATCAGATCGTAGGCATCCACATCATCGGAATCGACCGACCTCGCCCCAACCGCCGGGTTCTTAAGACGGTTCGTCTTCTTGTCGATGGAGAAATACCCGTTGTGCGTGGTCGCGGGATCGATGCCGCGGAGGTATTTGCGATAGTCCTCGTCGTCGATCTCAAGGCTCGTCAGGTAGTCGTCCTTCAGCAGCTGATACTCTTCTTCGAATACCCGGGCATACTCGCCCTTCTCGTCACCCTGACCGTAGTCCCGGTACTTCACCACTTCATCTATGAAGAAAAGCGACAGGACCTTGATACCACGGGCGTAGAGCTGCTTTTCCTTGTCCAGGTGTGCCTTGATCGTCTCCCGAATCTGGATGCGGCGGATATCGCGCTCGGACACATCCCCACTGGCTTCGCCGGACTGCAGTTTTTCGCCGTTCGTGAACTCGACAAAATCGTTGTGGGCATCGATCTGGCTGACGGTAAATCCCCGATACTGATCTAGCTCACCCGACAAGGTGTATAGGTCACCCCCAAACTCGACACGGCGCCACTGTCTTTTGATTTCGCCGGACTTCAGTTTGACTTCCAGCTCGATCCGCGCAACTGGCGCCTTGCCAGAGCCGCGTATCTCGACCCCTTCGAGGAACAGGTATGCATTCGTGCCTGCCAGCCCGCGCGTCTGGATCCCACGAACGGCAATCTTCTTCACCAGCTTCTGATTGTATGCATCCAACGCATCCAGACGATGGACCCGATTGTGTTGCGTCCGATGAGTTGCCGAATAGCGCAGGATGAAGAGAGGGTTGAACTGCGGCAGGGCCGCCATCGTGGCCTTGCCCTCCATCTTTTGCGGCTCGTCCAGGATCAGAATGGGACGGTTCGCAGCGATCACGTCGATTGGCTTGCGCGACTGAAAGTCGTCGAGTTCTTCGTAGATGCGCCGATTATCCTTTCCACGCGCGTTGAACGCCTGGATGTTGATGATCATCACGTTGATCCCGGCATCCGAGGAGAAGCTCTCCAACTCGTGCAGGCGTTTCGAGTTATAGATAAAGAACCGCGCCTTCTTACCGTAGCTCTCCGTGAAATGCTCTGCGGTGATCTGCAGGGATTTCTGGACCCCCTCCCGGATGGCGATCGACGGCACCATGATGATGAACTTCGACCAGCCGTACCGCTTGTTCATCTCGAAGATCGTCTTGATGTAGCAGTAGGTCTTGCCCGTGCCGGTCTCCATCTCGACATCCAGATGTACTTTGGTCGCGGCGAGGGCTTCCTTCTTGTACGCGGCCTTGACCGGGATACGCGCGCCCTTGTTGTCGAAGGTCGTGAAATCCGTCAGCGTCTCCGTCGCGGGCAGGTTCTGCCGTCGCTGGACTTTCTGGATATTCTCCAAGATCTGTAGATCGGTCAGCGCCAGATCCGCGTTCTTGAACCCTTCGTATTCCGACGCCGCGCGAAGCTGCTGCCCCTTCTTCTCAACACCTGGGTCGATGCGAAAAGACAGCCCGGTCGACATGGGTTGCCCCTCGAAGCAATCGACCACATCGTTGACCGCGTTCGTCTGGTAAGGCTGAACCTTGAACTTGAGCTTCATGGTCTGCCTCAGATTGCTTTGACGTCTGTGGTGGGAGACATTTGGCGGAAGATCTGCTCGACGTTGATCTTCACCGCGTCAGAGACAAAGCCGTTGTCGCGGAAGACGACCCGCAGGGGTTCGTGGCCCGCCAGCGTTTTCACCATCTCCTCGGTGATGCCCTTGTCGAAGCAGGCGATCAGGGCGTTGTCATCGACGAAGAAGACGGTCTTGCCCATCACCTCCTCGCGGCGGATGGGCAGCGTCAGATCCACGCCCCAATCGACCAGCACCTGGAACAGCAGGTCCTCGGGGGTGCGGTCCGGCTTCACGTTGTCAACCATGTCGAGCAGGTCGGCCTGGTTCAGCTCGTCCGGGCGGTAATAGACGTCCTTCATGTTCGAGGTGTCGACCTTGAGCACCCGGAAACCGACATCGCGGTTCCAGTCGGGATGGCAGTCGCCGGCGAGGATTTTCTTGCCAGCACGGCGAATGCGTTCTTTCGCTATTTCTGCGACGGTTCCCGGAACGCCCAGTTCTTTGCAAAACTTCGCAGCGACCTTGGAGCTGAGAGCCCCCTCATCCAGGGGTTGATCTATCTGAATTTGAATGAACGATCTGCGGCCACCATCCTTGGCATTTTGCGCAAAAACTGCATGGGCAGTTGAGCTTGATCCCGCGAAGAAATCCAAGATCAACCCATCTTTTTCTTCAAAAGTAACAAGCTCAACAAGTCGCCGGATCAACTCGGAAGGCTTAGCAAATGGAAACACCTGGGAGTTACCGAAAATATCAACAATCTCATTGGTACCATGCTGCCCATAAACGCCATCTATAATGGAAAAGAACTTTGAGGCTCGCACATCTCCACCGCTCTCTTTCAAGTATTGCTTTGACGAAATAGACCAACTTCCTCCTTTGGCCCTCTGGAAGTAAACCTCTCCAGCATCAAGAGCGCTCTGCATACGCTCCCGGCTCCACCTCCACTGCCGTTTCGGCCAAATGTCTGAACCATCTGGCGCCTTAACTGAAAAGTTCAGGTTCGGCCTATCTTCAAAGCTCTTCATCGCCTCAAGGGGGTGAGTACGAAAAGGACCCTTTTCTTCGAAAAATTCGTCTTGGTTGGTGTAGTACCTTTCAACTTGCGCGTCTGTCAAAGGCACATACATGTTGGCAACAGATTCAATATCCCGAGCATACATCAGTATATACTCATGAATGGAGACCAGGTGTTTTTCCTTGGCTCCACCTCCGTATCTCTTCTTCCATATTATGTTGTCGATAAAGTTATCAGCCCCGAAAACTTCGTCGCAAACCTTGCGCAGGTTATGAATTTCATTATCGTCGGCACTTATCAGGATCAGACCATCAGAGGACATCAAAGATCGAGCAATTCTCAAACGCGGGTATATCATTGATAGCCAGTCGGAGTGGAAACGCCCATTATTATCCGTGTTTGCAACCAATCGGTTTCCCGCCTCATCAATCTGCATCGATCGCCGAAGGAACTCACTCGAACCCTGAGAGAAATCATCTTCATACACGAAATCCGATCCTGTATTATACGGAGGATCAATGTAGATCATTTTGACCGCCCCTAAGAGTCCATCCTGTATCAACTTCAAGGCCGTAAGATTATCGCCTTCGATAAATAGATTCTTAGTGTCATCGAATCGAAAGCTCTCTGCTTCCTTTGGGCGAACAGTTTTTGCTTCCGGTCCTTGCCCTGTTGCCATCGCTTCCCGTTTCCCAGGCCAATCCAACCGATACCGCTCTTGCGGTCCTTCGACGATATGGTCGCTCAGCTCCTGACGCAGCGCATCGAAATCCACCGCCAGACGCAGCCCGCCTGTCGCCTCGTCCCGTGCCTCGGTCACACAACCGGGGAACAGATCGCGGATCTTCGCGATGTTGTCTTGGCTCAGGTCGGGGCTGTGCATCTTCAGTTTGTCCATGCTCGGTCTCTCACTCATCTGTCTGGGCAACCCGGCCACCCGCCGTCAGCCGCGCCAGTTCCTGTTTGGCTGCGCGCAATTCGGCGTTGATGCCGACGCGCCTGTTGAATTGTTTTTCACGCCCCAGCCGCGCTTTGATCCGCGCGACCTCCCGCGTCTGCCGCTCGATCGCCTCGGTCTGTGCGATGCGCTCTTCCAGCGTGACCCGTGCCTCCGGCTCCGGCCCGGCAAAGCCCGTCTGGGCCTTCTCGCCGTAGCCCGGCACCAGCTGCGCCGTCCGCCCCGCGACCAAGGGTTCGAGAAGCCGCTCGTACAGCGCACCCATGGTCAGCGCAACCGGCAGGGGCTCGCGCGCCGTATCCTCCAGCTGCCAGGCCGACTGGAAATATTCGCGCACCATCCAGCGCGTCCCGTCCGCCCCGCCGGCCTTCTTGTAGGCCCCCGCCGTGCGGATGCGCCCGCCATGGACCAGCTCGAAGATCAGCGGAAAGGGAATGGCCTTGTCGATGGACCGCAGCACCAGCATATCCGGCGTCGCGGTGCGCAAGGTGATGCGAAAGACCTGCACCTCTGCCACCTGCTTGGTCGCCGGCAGGTTCACCGTCTCGGGCGCCAGCTTGTGCGACCAGACGATCTGATCCACCTCACGCACAAAGAGATCCTTGAGCTGCGTGTTGGCCCCGGCGTGTTCGTAGATCTTGTTCTTCGGGATCACCCGGCCAAAGGCCGCCGCCCTTGGCCAGTCGTACAGCGTCATGACTCATCCTCCCTCGATCACAAGGAAAGCGATCAGCTCGAAATCGTCCAGTCCCTTGATCGTGTGGGTAAGCGCCGTGGTGCGGCCGCCACCGAACAGGCTGTCGATGTCCTTGTCTTCCTTCACCTCGATCATGGACCGGATGGCCCCGGAGAGCAGGTCGGAATAGCGGCTCATGTCGCGCCCGTCCCCTGTGCGAGCGTTGAAGACCTGGCAGACATCGCGGATCGGTTCCATCCGCCCCTTGCAGCTGCTGCGGATCAGGTCGAGCAGGCGCTTCACCTCGGTATGATCCGCGACGATCTGTTCGTTGTCGTCGATGTAGACGAGGTAATAGGGGTGCAGGCGGTTCTGCTGATTGACGTTGACGCTGTCGTGGATGTTCTTCAGCGCAAAGATCACGCCGGGATGCAGGCCGCGTTCAGGCTGGGCGGGCACCACCGCGTGCATGCCGAAAGGCACGTTGTGCAGATCGCCATGCTCCTTGACGTAGTTGAGCAGATCCATGCGGAAGTCATTCAGCCCGAGGTCGGTGATGGAGATGCCGGCCTTTACATCCTCCAGCTCGATCACTTCGTCCTGCAGGCGCTTCAGCTGCTCCTTGCGGTAGGCGATGTCGCTGGATTTGGCGGTCAGAACGTTGTCGTCCCCGGTCGCGGTGATGTCCGAGATCACCATGCGGTTCTCTACCCGCTCCTTGAGATTGATATACTCGTCGAGCGTGATGTCCGGCCAGTAGTTCACCAGCTGGATCTGGCTGTTGGGCGACCCGATCCGGTCGACCCGCCCGAACCGTTGGATGATCCGCACCGGGTTCCAGTGGATGTCGTAATTGATCAGGAAATCGCAATCCTGAAGGTTCTGACCTTCCGAGATACAGTCCGTACCGACAAGGATGTCGATTTCGTCCTTCTCATCCGGGAGGACGACCGCCTTCTCCTTGGATCGCGGGGAAAACAGCGTCAGGACGCTCTGGAAATCATGGGATTTCTTCAGGGTGGTCTTCGGGGAGTCCGAGCCTGTCACCTTGCCCACATGCAGGTCCAGCCCGCGGGCGAAGGGCCCCAGATTTTCGTAAAGGTAATTCGCTGTGTCGGCGAAGGCGGTGAAGATGAGAACCTTGCGGTTGCCCGGGTTGAGGGGGGCATTCACCTTCTGTCGGATAAGGTCGAGCAGGTGCTGTAGCTTTGCGTCATCTGCCGGCGCCACCTTGTCCATCGAGGCAATCAGTTCCTCAATGATCAACAGATCCCCAGAGAGGTCATTCTTCCATGATGGCAGGTCCATATCGGCAAGGCTGATCTGGACCTTCTTGCCAACCGTGAATTCGTCGAGGCCTGACAGATCGTCGTCTTCAGGATCGAAATCGGTGTCCGCCAGATAGTCGCGTACGCCTTCACCGCGCCCGGTCTTCTCGAATTCAGAAATAGCGTCGAGGGTGCGCGAGATATTCCCCGCCAAGGCCCTCAGGGTCAGGCGGAAGGCTGCCACGGAGCTTTCCAGCCGTTTCAGAAGGTTGGTCGTCATCAGGGCCTGCAAGCTCTGCTCACGGTCCGCCTGCCGCAGTTTCCCGCGCCCGCCCTCGGTCTGGGTATCGTAGATCTCTTCGTACTTCCTGAGGCGGCTGGTCAGGATGTAGCTAATCGGGGCATAAACCGCGAGCTTCAGAACCGACAGCTGGGTGAAGATATCGTTGAACCCCATCACATCGGGCCGGTCGGTGATGGGGCAATGGAACGACAGGGGTTTCCGCCGCTGTGGAAACTTCCCGATGTCCTTGGTGTCGTAGAAGGTCTCGATGTGCTTGCGCGACCGTGCAATGGTGACCGCGTCCAGCAGCTCGAAGAAATCAAAATCAAGCCCACGCAGGATGGACGCTGCAGTACGCTCTTCCGGCGGGAGGGTGGACCAGTCGTTGAAGGCCTTCTGCGCGCGACGGAAAATCTCCTCAATACTGGCCTCGGTTTTCAGGCTTTTGCTCAGCGCATCGGACTGCCCTTCATACGCCAAGGCAAGCTGGTTGCGCAGGTCCGTGAAGCGGTTGTTCACCGGTGTCGCGGACAGCATCAGAACCTTGGTCTTCACTCCCGCGCGGATGACCTTATTCATGAGTTTCTGGTATCTGGTCTCGCGGTCCTTATAGACGTCGTTGTTCCGGAAGTTGTGGGATTCATCGATAACCACCAAGTCGAAGTTGCCCCAGTTCAGACGGTTCAGAGGTATCCCGAAGGACTCGCCGGAAGTACGGGACAGGTCTGTGTGGCATAGGACCTGGTAGTTGAACCGATCCCTCTCGAAGATGTTCGTCGTAAGGTTCGAATTGTAATTCCGCCAATTGTCGGCAAGCTTCTTCGGGCAAAGCACCAGGACAGAACGGTTCCTCAACTCGTAATATTTGATCACCGCCAGCGCGGTGAAGGTCTTACCGAGGCCAACCGAGTCTGCCAGAATGCAACCGTTGTAGGTCTCGAGCTTGTTGATAATCCCGGTCGCGGCGTCGCGCTGGTAATTGAACAGCTTCTTCCAGACCAAGCTATCCTGATAGCCAGTCAGATCGTTGGGCAAGACGTCCTCATCAACGGCATCAAGGAAGTCATGAAAGATATTGTATAGCATCATGAAGTAGATGCGCTCGGGCGAATTCTCCTGATAGACTGACTCGATGTGCTCGCAAATGGCAGCGGTCACATCCTCCACCTTGTCCGCATCGGACCAGATTTGGTCGAACAGTTGCAAGTAGACCCGCGCCATCGCAGGCTCGTCGGTCCGCGTGACGAAATTCGAAACGGCATCCCCTTGCTGGTAGCCAAGATCAACAGCCGTAAAGCCGCTGATCGGCATATACGCGACCTCCGCGTCAGCGCCCGAAACATGCACGAATTGCTGCATTGGGGCCTTGGTCGTATTGGACTTGAACCGCGCCTTCTTACGGATCCAGTCCGCACACTCCCGGGCGACAGCACGCTGGGTCATCTTGTTCCGCAGCTGGATCTCGAACTCGGTCCCGTACAGCCCGCTTTCGCGCCGCGCCTTGGGAATGAAGAACTCCCGGCGCTCCTTGCGCAACCGGTCTGTTACCTCGGTGGGCACAAACGTTGGTGCCGTGAAGATGAATTCAAGGCTTTCAACCCTGGATAGCTCGGCCTTCAGAGCTTCGAACGCGTAGATCGAGAAGCACGATGCTGCAATCCGCAGACGAGTACCACGTCCGACGGAAGCTTTAAGGTCATCCCCTAACAAATGTGAGGTGTTATCGATGATCTGCAAAGGTGCCTCCCAGTCCAGAATTCTTTAAGCACAAATGATCGGGTCGGCGGGAGGCTCCATGCTTGTAGGTACTTTCGCCACATAAGAAATCCCAATCAGAAGCCACCGTGTCGACCACATGCATCAGGATTAACCTTAAAGTAGCTTGCCTATCCAACTTCATTTCCGCTCCGCGTCCTCATTCACCAAACCAACTCCTCGACTGACTGGGCAACACCAATCATTCAGCCGGATCCGCGAACTGCGAGCTAGCCAACGCCCACCGTGAACGGCAACACATCCTGCGATTGCACCCTTAACGGCTTCACGTCGAACGGTATCGGCAGCGTTTTGCGAGAGCAACATGGTTTCTCTGCTTTATCAATATATTGCGAGACACGCATAGCATGAGCGCCTTTCCAAGATTGGAAAGTGCAGCTCTTGGAAAGCGAAATGAAGATATTCAGGATTCGCATTGGCCGGACTCGACAATGCAACGCCCGGCCAATGCGACCCCACCAGAGTGGGGAATGCCAAGATCACTTTCGCGATCTGTAGCTATGCCCAAGCATTCCCACCTCTGTGGGAAAATGGGCGAACCCCAATACAGCCAGTGCCGTACCACGGTACATCCCCATCCGAAGTGGGGAATTTGAACACCGCACTTGCGGCGGATCTCACGTCTTCGACCATCGCAACCCGATGACCCCGGCGCCTTGATCTCAACCTCTCATGCCCATCTGGATGGGACTTCATAACAAGAAGCCGAGAAGGACAAAGGCGCTCCAACAAAGCCCACATATGCCCTTGTTCGGTCAACGCAATAGTAGCAAGGAACATTTTCACAAAAAATCTCGTCGACCGAAGGAAATGTCATGAGGCCCCTGTATAGGGGCACCGTGCCGGCAGTCAGATCGTGAAGCGCATGTCGTCATTCCCGCCGTCCTCGGCATTTTGCGAAAGCTGCCTTTCGATTTCGGCCTGCCATATGGCATCTGGATGACCTCGAGCGATGGGAATCCAGATTTCGCGCCCAGACACGTGGACCATGATCCCCTCGACATCACCCGCGTCGGTTCGCCACGCCAGACTGTGCTCACCGAGCCTGGCCCACACCAGTCGTCCGACTTCCCTCAGCCACCGTCCCCTGCTCCAGCGGGCGGCTGAAATAGCAGATCCAGCCGCTGCTCGAGCCCGTGCTGGCGGTCGATCAACTCCTCCAGCAGGTATGCGATGCGTGCCTCGACCAGCGCCAAGTCGGAGCGAGACGGGACGTCTGCGATCCTCGGAACTGCCTCCGTCAGGCTCCCCGCCGCTGACGTCATTGCACGTTCGATCTGGGAGATCTCCATCAGGAATTGGTCGAGCCGATCCGCCAGCGGATGGCCGTCCCGATCCAACATGCGGCGCAGAAGGTCGATCAACGTCTCGATCCGAGAGAGGAGAAGCGGGTCTTGGGTTTTGTCGCTCATTGAGGCTTTCCAGCTTTGTTGCGATGGCGCGCAGGGCACCAGTCGGGATTGTCAGAAGGGCGTTAACCAGCGACAGAGACTGGACTGCCAGTCGGGCACGCGTGAACATTCGGTCGAGTAGGCGTTCCAAGCGCTCGCGCGGTGGCAGAGCGCGACTTGGCCCCGCCAGAATGTTCGCGGGAGTTGGCGGATCGATCCATGTCCAGGTACCGAGCTGCCGGTTGGATGCCCACCGCCGGGCGATGGCGTCCTCGAGCCGTCGGGGTGCCTTCATGATCTCCGTTTGACGCGCCACCACTGCGTCAAACGGATCCACGGCATCATCTTCGCCACCACGCAAAACAGCTCCGGTGAAGGTCACATGTCGGCCTTCTCCATGCAGCGGTCCGCATGTGATCCCGCGCCGGCTTTCACTGGTCACTTTCCAGCCGTAATCAGCCAACCCAGCATTCAGCCGCGCGACGATCCCGGCGCGGTCGCCATGCGTTTCGCGCGCAGCTGTCCGACACAGCCGCCACGCCTGAAACCATGGCGCGCCCAGATCAAAATCCGGGGACACCCCGGCTCGGCGGGCACGAAGGATTTCTGCTGTTTCCGCGACCACCCAATCGGGGGCAGACAGCCACTGGCGGCGCATGGGATCGCGAGGGTCAGCCCATCCGAAGTGGTCATTGATGACATCGATGACCGAGTCCCAATCAGCCCTACTCCCGGACGTCGGCGGATGAGGGTTCCAGGCATGGAGCCGCGCACCGGGCTCCCCAACAGCGCGCGGGAAAACAATGCTCACCTCTGCCCTCCCGGTATGCGTCTGAGCCGAAACCAGCACCGGCGGTCTTGCCCGGTTCGGAAGCCCACTGAACGCAAACTCGATGCACAGCCTGGCAGCGACGTGCAGGCGCTCGTGGACATCATGGTCCCAACACCGAAACCGCTCGACGCAGACATCGTCAGGAGACAGGCTGAGGGTGGCGACTGCGTAACGACACCGAAATGGGAGAGCATCGGTGTATCGAACGACCAACTCAGGCTCACCCAGAAGCACTTCGGGGGCCGGATCACGGATCACCAGATGCTGCTGCCCACCAATCGGTTTCCAGACCTCCGGACCTGTCAGATAATCGATGGCAGTCCGAGCGCTGTTCTTTCCATGGGGTGACCATGTCAGCAGCATGAGCTTGCTTCGCCACTGTCGTGTAGCCCCGTTATGGTCACCATGAATGCTTCGAGCAATGCAGCGACGTCGTGGAGACCTGACGCCACTCCTGCCGCATCGATGTCGCTGACTTGCGTTTCTCGATCCGCGATTTCGGACAGCAAAGCGTGGCAGGCAGTCAACAGTCGAATGGCGCCGCCCAACCGCTCATCCGGCGCCGGGGCCTTCACCGGCAGCGCCGCCTGAACGACATATGCGGAGACCGACTGCTCTGCTTTCGCGGCGGCCGCCTGCACACTGGACCATTCCTCATCGGTTGCATGAATGCGGCGCCCTTTTGTTGGGGCGTCGCGATTCCGTCGATGGCTCATCTCATTTTCCTTTCCCGCGGGCCCGTCCAAGGAGCCTTGCTGTATCCAGCGCCCGGCACATTGCCGAAACGCAGGATCAGCATTGCAAGAATGAGGAATGACGCCACCGCCGCATGGACGCCGACTGGGGATATCAACGGAGGCGCTTCAGGCAATCAGAGGAGCATTGCCCATGTTTTACTGGGATTCTCTCCATGGTTTCCCCTTGCCCGACCGAAAAGAAAAATGACCACCGTATCAAACGCAGGTCAGCCCGTCGCCTTTTGACGAAGGTCGGACATATGATTTTTCAATGATATCTCGTATGCGGAATCAGGGCTCAACGCCGATCATACCGTGTTTCACTCGATACCGGTGAGGACACCGAGCGCACGATCAACCATGATCGAGATGGAAGTATCGTGATCAGCAAAGGCGCTGCAGGCGTTTGTTACTCGTGCTGATCCAGCCATTCCGCCAGCATCCGCCGGATCATTTCGGGCCTCGATGGCAGGTCGGGCGCTTGCCGACGTGCTTCGTCAATTCGAGCGATCAACTCAGCACTCATCCGAACCATCTGCGGTTCCATGACATCTTTTTTTTGCGCGGACATGAAGAAATCCTCCGTGAAGGCTTGCGGTTTCATGTAATCTCGATTACATTGTGGATGCGGAGAGGTCAAGCGCGCCAACGCTCGATCCCCTCCTGACCACAACAAACCTGGATAAGAGGTTCACCATGGCTAATGCCGTTGCTACCACGCGCACCGCGCGAACGAAATCCGTGCCGGACTACACCGCCCACATTTTGCGGCGCTGTTTCGTCCAGCTCCTTGAGCGCATCGACACCGCCGTGGCCGCAGAGCGCGAACTCACTTGGGCCGCCGATGGGCAGCCCGGTGGGATGTGCGACCCGGCCGTTGCCACCCACCTTCGCGATGCCGAGAATGCTTGGGACGCCGTCACTGATTGCCTGGCCGCCACTACGGCCGCGGCAACCAGCGCGCCCGAGACCTGTGTTCTGCGGGCGATGACCTTCTGCTTGCGGGCCGTGATGTCGAGCGAATCCGCGTCCGAATTCGACCGGGAGATTTCAGCTGCACGTCGACTGATCGCCGAGACATGCGTCCTCCCCAATGCATCCGTGGCAGATCGCGACTTCTACCAGGTTCTGCAGGCCGTCGCTGCACGACTCGACGCGCTGGACAACCTCGACTTGTATCGTGCCGGCGCGTCCGAAGCAGGCTTCGACCTCAACTGACGCAAGTCCGGGCGGTCCGGTATTTTCCAACGACCGCCCGCACTCCGCCAACGTTTCTCCGATTTTGCCAGGACGTCGCTGTCGTCGACTCCGTTGATCATTTCATTCCAGGAATTGCCCCATGCCAATCGTACACTTTTCACGGCGCTCTCGCCGTGCGCCGACCCATGTCCCCGACCAAGATATCGATCAGCGACCTCCCCGAAATTCATGGCCTCTCCTCTCGCGCGAGAAAGGCTACACCTATTTCGGGCGTGACCGCCGTGACCGTGGAAAGGTCTATCTACGCTGCATGTCCTGCCACGCTATTATGACCGTCCATGCACATGTCCTCAGAACCGCTCAGCCCGAATGCACGTCATGCTACCTGTCCGACTTGGCAACGGAAGCCAGTGCAGCCGGTCTCGAGCTGATCAGACCCTGCCCGACAGACAGCCACCGCGCCATCTACCGGGCACCATGTGGCCATGAGGTGTCACGCCAGCGGGGCCGCATCCAGCAGATCGCGTCCGGGCGGGCTGCCCTACGCTGCGAGATCTGTCTCGAAAAACGGTATGCAGAGGAGGCGCGGGCGCAGGGGTGGACCCTGCTCGGCAAAGCGTCGAACGGCAGGCTGGGATATCGACAGTATCGACACGATTGCGGACACCAGCAGGATATCAGCGTCGGTAATATGTTGTCGGGTCGGTTCTCCTGCAACTCTTGCTCGCCAAACTGGTCAGCCGAACCGAGCTTCGTCTATCTCGACCTATTTGAATTGCCAGATGGACGAGGCGAATACCTGAAGGTCGGCATGAGCCGTCGCCCCTTGTCACGGCTGCGGCATCAGTTCGCTCTCACTGATGGGATCCGCGCAAAGGTGCTCGAGAAAGTAGGCCTGAAAACCGGTGCCACCGCTCTCAGAGAAGAAAAGCGGATGCACAAGGTTATGCGGACGGAGCATCCCGAGTGGGTGGTCTGCGCCACTGAACTCGACTGGATTGGGGTGTCGTCGGAGATCTATCGGATCGACGCCTTGCCCCGCATTCGCGCGCTCCTCGCAGACCTGAGAGTTCGCACCACCCCTTAAAGTCCTTATGCATCGCTGTTCCCCGTCGGCACCGCCTGAGGAGACCTCGATATTTGCTCGAACAGGAGCACAATTCATGCCCCAAATCACCCCACAAATTCGGCTTATGCGCGCCGTCCTGCGCGACTTGGTCGTGGCCGACGACACAAAGACCTCCATCACCAAACTCGAGAAAAAGAACACGCATCAACCAGTCGGAACTATGCTGATGGCAGCACGTTTCATCAGCACACTGGAAAAGCCAGACTCGGCGCGCGACTTGGCTGCCCCGATGACAGTCACCGCGCTCATTCACAATGACTCCAACCTGCGCGGTCATTTCATGTCCGCATCGGAAGCGATCCTCGTAGCACTATCCGACCAGGTTGGTGTCGACCTCATGACAGATCTCAGCGTCATTGCCCTGGAGCTATCTGACCGTAGGGACCGGACGTACCGGAATGAGCGCTTCCAACACGATCTGGATGATGCACTGGTCCGCGGTAAGAGCGTCCTCACAATTGTCGGCGCTCCAACGGAACTTTCAGACGCTGCACGGGCGCTTTTGACACGTTCTTACGATTTACCCCCGATCGACGGCCGCATGATCGCAGAGGTCATGCGCGCGCTCGGACGCGCGCCTTCTCGGAAGCTCGCAGCATGTCTGACCGAACGAGATGCCGCAATCGGATCCCTCCCGGCCGCCATTGTCATCGCGGCCTTGCGCCTCGCCGATCCAGGGAGAACGGTTCGTGTGATCCTCGATGCCATCGATCGTCTGAATGCACCCGCGCGGCATGGAATGAGCCTGGAAGATCTCCACTTGACCAAGGAAATCGCAGCGCATTTCCGCGGTATTGTTGCAGACATCGAGCAATGGAGAGAAGGCAAGCTCGCATGGGAGGACGTTTCGTGCAGCACTTTACTGTATGGCCCTCCGGGCAACGGCAAGACCTCATTGGCGTTGGCGCTCGCGGGATCCGCCGGGCTGCATTACGTCAGTGGCTCATATGCCGAGGCACAAGCCGCTGGATCCCTGTCGCATTACCTTGGGGCTATGGAGAAGCGCGCAGCAGAGGCCATTGGAAACGCTCCGAGCCTGTTCTTTGTGGATGAACTGGATTCCCTGCCGGATCGTGCAAGAAATCATGCTCACAACGACGCGTACATGACCAGTGTCGTGAATCACGCGCTGGAGCTGTTCACGCGGTTGCACCGAACACCCGGTGTCGTTCTGCTCGCTGCAAGCAACCATGTGTCGAACATTGATCCGGCGCTCATCCGCGCTGGTCGTCTTGATACCCACGTTTATGTTGGACCTCCCGATCGAGCAGGTATCGAAGCGATCCTGCGCAAGCGCCTGTCATCGTCTGGAGGCACGCTCGATCTGCGGGCAGCCAGCCGACGGCTCGTCGGCATGTCAGGTGCGGATGTCGCAACCACCGCTACGAAAGCAATTGCAATCGCGCGACGTGCAGGTCGTCTGCTTACCAATGACGACCTAGAGAAAGCCATCAACCGGCCTGTATCAGCGGGTTTCGAAGAACAAATCAGGCGAATTGCGATTCACGAGGCCGGCCATGCAGTGGTCCGCGCTGCTGTTGGCCTGCGGCTGCCGGAAAGCGCGGTGCTTTCCACCGAGACGTCGCATGTCTCATCTCCAGCACCATCAACGCTTCGCCTCCTTGAAGCCGAGCAGGTGACGGCAACAATGCTTGGTGGCCGCGCTGCCGAATTGCTGGTTATGGGGGACGCTTCATCTGGCGCGGAGACTGATATCGCGCAAGCAACACGTCTGGCCCTGTTCTCGGAAACACGCATCTGTGTAGGCACCTTGATGCCGATCTATCTCCCGTATCCCCCCGATCAGCCCGAAACCTGGCCGCCGGAATTGCAAACTGTAGTCCGGAAACGCATGGCTGACGCGCAGAAGCTCGCGCTGCGTGCGGTGCAAGTGAACATCGATGTCGTTCGCGCTGTCGCGGATGCCTTGGTGCGCGAGCGTGAACTCGATGCCGAGCAACTCGAGGAGTTGCTGCGACCTGTCTCCTACGTTCCGCCCGCTTCGGCCACGGCTCCGACCCCACTCGTAGCCCCCCACCTCGGCACTCCCGATGCAGGTCCGGATGCGTCGACCTAGGACTACGCGTCAATGCCTGAACGTTTCCGCCGACCTGTTCTACGCCGGCGCTTGCGGCTTTTCAGTCCGGCGCGTCTTGGCAGGCTCCTCCGGCACCAAACTTACAAGCCTCTCGATGAGGTCATCGATGCGCTTCGCATCGTGATCCCTTTGGCGCCTGGAATCCAGAAGCCGCTCCTCCAACGCGGCTTCGCGCTGCTCGGCCCCCAAGGCGCGTTCCATCAGGTTCTCGACCCTCCTTTCCAGTTTCGCAATTTCACTTCGCGACGCGCTCGAAAGATCGGCATAGCGTGCTTCGGTTGCACCCCTCTGGTCTTCGGCTTTTGCCTTCGCGCTTTCCGCCCGCTCGACCCGCTCTTTCATTTCCGACAGTTTCAGTTCGAGCCCCTGAACCTTGGCCTTCATCTCTGCGTCAGCACGGGTCTGCTCGTCGCGCTCAGCCACGAGCGCCGCCTTCTCTTTCTCCCAGCTTTCTTCCCGGGCACGCAGGTCGGCACGAAACTCTTCCTCGTGCTCATCAAACCGCCGATTCAGCCGTTCGATCTCGCGAACGAGGATGGCCTCTTGGATTCCCGCGCTCTCCTGCGCCATCTTCCAGACCTTCAAGGCTGACTGGAGCGCGTTCTTGACGTATTCGTCCGGCAGATTCTCAATCTCCGCCAGATCGCTTTCGCGCCGCGTCCAGAGCCCCAGATAGGGCGCGACATACCCATGCCTTCCCACATCAAGCCTGTCCTGCACCTTCCGCACCGAAGGGGCGACGCCCTCAGCCTGCATGGTCTCTGCGGCTGCAAACACAGTTTCGATTTCTACCGTCATTATCTCTACCTCTTCAGGATTTCTCCGAAGCTATGCCGCCTGGAGCGGCCTTTCGCCCCTTGGGGCCGAGAGAGATGTGGATAACTTCCGTTCGGCTACATCTGTGGTAGCCGCGTGCCGAGCCGGTCGCAAATGCGCAACTGTTGCTACAGTTGCAACAGGGCGAACCGTTGCGCATGGCAGCGGCCCCTCCAGCAGATCGCAGCCACACAACGAAAAAACCCCGGCTGCGGAGGCAGCCGGGGCGCGTTGGTTCATCAGAGACTTGCTTTTCAGAAGAGCGATCAGAACAGACGCGGCAGCGTCAGGATGGCCTGATACAAGGGTCCGAGGGGCTTCTCGGCACGGCGGTATGTCGCCAGGTTCACGTCCCTTGGCTTGTGACCCAGCACATCAAGCCGATCCAGGTCGGGAATGGCCAAGGTACTGCCGTCATCTTGCCGAAGATTGGCGAAGTGGTCGTTCACGTAATGCCGGAAACCATGACAGGACAGTTTACGTGGATTGCCGTTCAACGCCTTATCCAAGGACGTCCGCAACATGTAATCTAGTACGTCCCCAAATTTAGGATCATGGGCGTCCTTGTCCTCTGTGACGACATGAGCGAGATGGCGAATGTTCTCCGGTACCGCCTGTGGGAAAAGGGCAACCCACTCCCGCTGTCGTGCAGCTTCGACGAATTCGGCAAAACCCAATTCCATGAGGTGGGGATGAAGCGGGATTCGCCGACGCCCGGCGGCGTTCTTGAGGCCTCGAAGGTGATTGGGCCGAATATGCACGAAGGGAATGCCGTCTGCGAAACCGAAGTCATCCACGAGCAGACCGGCAATCTCGGCACGCCGGGCACCTGTGTACCCCAACAAGAGGTTTACCCAGTAGTGATGGTCTTGGAGCACCAAGGATCCCGGCTTATGCCTGTTGCCCTTCGACGAGCACCCTTGCCATAGGGAATGTCCGAACAACGCCTGCATCTCATCAAGAGTGAAGGGTTCGCGCTTCTCGTCATCTGAACGGTCATCAACCGGCACCAGACCGTGCTTGTTCGCAATGAAGTCGGTCACGGTCCCTTCTGATCGCGCGTGGTCGAGCAATGCCATGAGAGTGTCCACGTGGCGCTGGATGGTCGAGGGTTTCATTCCGCAAGGCTTACCCAACCCCCTGGCTTCCTCCATGATCTCATGGCTCGTCATGTCGAATTCCGACTTTCGCTTCCAGTACTTCGGGGGCATCCGGGTTTCGAGCAACTTGGAAAACCTGTCGAGGTGGTGCTGCCGGATGTCGGGCATCCTCTGGAGTCCGGTCAGGTACATGAACAGCGTGACGGATTTCAACTTCTGCTCTTTGGTGTCTTCCTGAGCGGTAGACCGCCAGATCATCCGGACGGCAGTCCCGGCAATGTCATCGCCGAAGCTGCGCTCGACGACAACATTCTCTGCGGACCCGTCGAACTCCTCGTCCTTCGGCTGCAGGCGCGCCGCATCGAACTGCGCGAGGATTGCGGTCCCGGTCATCTTCCCTTCGATCAAGGAGACGCCCGGTGTGAGGATTGGTTGTGCAGAGGGCGATGCCTGCTGCATAGCAATGGTCGTGGGCTGAGGGGCTACCGAGACCGTGGGCATTACCTGTTCGACAGATGGTGCGGTGACCGCCGAGCCGCCGACAGCTTCCTGCATCAGACCACGGAGCAAGGAAACGGCGGCGTCACGGGCACCTTCGGCATTGTGCAGCGGGACGGTCTCCGCGGCTTCGTGTGATGCCATGCGCGCTTCGATTGCCGCCCACCGCAACTGGAGAACATCAAGCTGCGTCAGGGCACGCCCGACCTGCGCCCGCTTCTGGATTTCGGCGTTGAAGCCGGGCGAGATGAACTCGCGGAACATCCCCGCCTGGATCTCTTGCGCCAGCGCCCTCTCATCCTCTTCCAGAAGGTTCAGCCGCTCCGGGGCCATCTCCTCCCGCAGCCCGTCCTCGACCAGTCCGCGCAGCACAAAGGTTTCCAGACGATTCCGCTGGGCCTTCTCCGCCGTCAAACTCCCATCCATGCGCTCGACCATGCGCGTACGACGCACCGACGACACACAACGGCTGAGCTCGGCCTTGAAAAAGGCCGCCACATCCGCTTCGGGCAAGTCGATATGAAGGTCGTCGTCGAGCATCCGGTCCATGTGTGCAGTCAGTTGCACGCATAACCTAATCGCTGCCGCGCGATCCGTCGTCCCCAAGGAGACCATCACCGGCACATGAGGTGTGGATAACCTCGGGATGCGACGTCGGAAATAGAACCGTCCGCGTCTGGCGCAGAGGTACGGGGTGGTGACCATGACGACCGTCCTTCAAGTCGGTCATCACTTCGGAACTATCGGCGCCCACGTTAAAGGTCTGTGTGACCCCGTGTGTAAACGCTTGTGTAACCTGCACCTCAGCCCTACCGAGCCGGTTGGGCCAACCTACTGAAATCACTGCGACTTTCGGAGATATTGGCTGGGGTGGTAGGATTCGAACCTACGGTGCGCGGTACCAAAAACCGGTGCCTTACCACTTGGCTACACCCCAGTAGCAGTGTGTGGCGGTGTTTACTCAAAGCCGTTGGGGGCCGCAAGGGGGGTGAAGTAAAAAAATCACCCCAATTTCGATTTTTCTCAATCGAAGACTTCGTCCGCTTTGACGCCCCAGATTCCAGCCTTGGGAGTCCAGCCGCGGTAGTCTGCAACGCGCAACTCGCACCACGTGGGAATGCACTCGACGATTTGGGCTATCACCCCCTTTTCCAGTCGTGCGATCTCTGTCGAGCGCAAGTCGGGGCTGGCAAAAAGGCTGACCGTCTCTTCGCTCACGAGGGCCGTGCGGCGACCCGAGAGCAGGGCGTAGTGAATCCAACCGCCAGCGCCATCATGGTCGCGAATGCGGCGCCAGTGTCCGTATTCCGCTGTGACTTCAACGGGCAAGTCCTTGCGCTTGAACTCCCAATCGACGCGGTGTGTTTGGCTGGGGCCGCGGCGCACGTTGGCTTTGGACGATTTGATCGAGACAAAGCGGGGGAGGGGTAGGTTGGTGACGGGGCCGCGCGCCTCTTCCTCGGGCGCGGGTTGTGCGTCTTGGGCGAAGATGGGGGTATTGGTCAGGAGAGCGGCGATTAGAGCCGCGCCAAGGAGTGGAAATCCGCGAAAGGTCATCTGCTCTTTGTCTTTTTTCAGTGGGGTTCTTGTGCTGGCCCGTATCATGGGACACTCTGCCAGCAACAGCGCGATATGGAAAGATGCGGAGGTTCCGAATGCCATCAGAGCGTTTGAAAGTTGTTGTGACGCGACGCCTGCCAGAAGCAGTCGAAACGCGGATGAAAGAACTTTTCAATGTAACTTTGCGTGAGAACGATCAGCAGATGAGTCGCGAGGAATTGGTCGCGGCCATGAAGGATGCGGATGTTCTGGTGCCGACACTGACCGATACTTTGGATTCGTCGGTGTTGTCGTCAGCGGGCGATCGGCTGAAGCTGATTGCAAACTACGGGGCGGGCATTGACCATATCGACGTTCATACCGCGCGTCAGCGAGGCATTCTGGTGTCGAATACCCCCGGCGTGGTTACCGAAGATACGGCGGACATGACGATCGCGCTGATTCTGGCAGTCACGCGCCGTATTCCCGAAGGTCTGGCGACCATGCAGTCTGGGGATTGGGCCGGTTGGGCGCCGACGGCCCTGCTCGGGGGCCGCGTAGGTGGCCGCCGCTTGGGTATTCTGGGAATGGGCCGGATCGGTCAGGCGGTTGCGCGGCGGGCCAAGGCATTTGGCATGCAGGTGCACTACCACAATCGTCGCCGCTTGCGCCCCGAGATCGAGGACGAGCTGGAGGCGACCTACTGGGAGAGCCTCGATCAGATGGTGGCACGGATGGACATCATCTCGATCAACTGTCCGCACACGCCCGCGACATTCCACCTGATGAATGCGCGGCGCTTGAAGTTGATGAAACCGAATGCGGTGATCGTGAACACTTCGCGGGGCGAAGTGATCGATGAGAATGCTCTGACGCGGATGCTGCGCGCGGGCGAAATTTCAGGCGCGGGTCTGGATGTGTTTGAGCATGGCCACCAGATTAACCCGCGTTTGCGCGAGCTGAACAACGTGGTGCTACTGCCGCACATGGGCTCGGCGACGATCGAGGGGCGTTTGGAAATGGGCGAGAAGGTCTTGCTGAACGTCAAAACCTTTGCCGATGGACATCGTCCACCGGATCTGGTGGTGCCGGCAATGCTCTGATCTGCGTGTGCCGGGCGCTGGCACAGGTGGGTATTTATACCAAGAAAGAGGGGGCCGCTGTGGCCCCCTTGTTCGTTCTTAGCGGTAGACTTCGTCTTCAGTGGGGAAGGCGCGGGATTTCACGTCCGCTGCGTAGTCGCTGACCGCCTGTTCGATCATCGGACCAAGCTGGCCGTAGACCTTTACGAATTTCGGGGTCCACGGGTTCAGACCCAGCATGTCCTCGAGCACCAGAATCTGACCGTCGCACTCGGCGCTGGCTCCAATGCCGATGGTGGGGATGTCGATCTGTTTTGTGATCCTTGCCGCCAGTGGTTCGACCATGCCCTCGAGCACAATGGCAAAGGCGCCGGCTTCGGAGACGGCCTTGGCGTCTTCTTCGTGCAAGGGCCAGCTGTCCTCATCGCGGCCTTGAGTTTTAAAGCCCCCAAGAACGTGGCTCGATTGCGGCGTCAGGCCGATATGAGCCATCACGGGGATGCCGCGTTCGGTCAGGAAGCGGATGGTTTCTGCCATGCGCTTACCGCCCTCGAGTTTTACTGCGCCGCAGCCCGTTTCCTTCATGATGCGGGCCGCGTTGCGGAAGGCGATGTTGGGGCTTTCTTCATAAGTCCCGAAGGGCATGTCGACGACGATCAGCGCCTTTTGGGTGCCACGCACCACAGCTTTGCCGTGCATGATCATCAGGTCGAGCGGAACGCCAACGGTCGATTCCATGCCGTGCATCACCATGCCAAGGCTGTCGCCCACCAGAATGAAATCAGCGTGCTTGTCGACGATAGCGGCGGTGTGCGCGTGATAGCTGGTCAGCGAGACGATCGGCTCGCCCCCTTTGCGCTGTGCAATCTGGGGGACAGTGGTGCGGCGGACCTGTTTCTGTGCGCTCATGGCGTAACTTCCTTCTGATCGATCAGCATGACGCCACCAACCTCGACCGAGATCATGATGGCGGTCAGTCCGGTCAGGGGACCGGAAATGTCTGCGAGTGTCTCGGCCGCGACGATATCACAGCCCACGAGTTTTGCACGGGGCTCCGCGCCGATGGTCTCCCCTATGATTTGGTGTAGCTCCGCGACAGTGGCACCGGTTTTAGCGGCGGCGCCTGCGGCGGCCAGAGACTTGCTGAGAACCACAGCAGCGGCACGATCTTCGGGCGAGAGCCGGACGTTGCGGCTGGACATGGCCAGACCGTCGGATTCGCGAACTGTGGCTTGGCCGACAATCTGAATGGGCATGTGCAGGTCGCGGACCATCCGGCGGATGACCTGCAGCTGCTGGTAGTCCTTTTCGCCGAAAATCGCGGCATCCGGCTGGATGATGTTAAAGAACTTGGTGACCACAGTGGTCACGCCGCGGAAATGACCGGGGCGTACCGCTCCGTGCAGCATGTTCGCCAGTTTGGTCGTCTCGACAATGGTTTCCGCGCCCTCGGGATAAATCTCTGATGCATCGGGTAAGAAAACGGCGTCAACGCCTTCGGCCCGTAGCATGGCCAGGTCGCGGTCGGTGTCGCGCGGGTATTTGGCCAAATCGTCGGGATTTTCGAACTGGGTCGGGTTCACGAAGATCCAGACCACCACGCGGTCGCCCTCGGCCCGCGCACGACGCACCAGAGTCATATGACCCTCGTGCAGGTAGCCCATGGTCGGCACCAGCGCGACTCGGTCTCCGGCCTGTTTGTAGCCGGCAACAGTCCCGCGAATCTGGGCAATTGTGGTGCAGATTTCCAATTTGGGCCCCTCCCTTTGGCGTCATAGGGCTTCTATCTTTCTGCGGGGGCAAGAACAACGACTGTATCATGCGACGTTGCGGTCGGTTTTATGCCGCAAAATGTCGGCTGGACCCTGCGGCAGAACATACGATCTGAATAGATAGAGCGAAAGAATTCTGCCCGCAGGGAGTCCCTTGATGAAAACCCAAGTCAAAGCGCTGGTTGTCGGTGGTGGTGCCATCGGTGCATCCGTAGCCTATCACCTGGCCAAAGCCGGTTGGGACGATGTCGTCCTGATGGAACGCGACGAGTTGACCGCCGGCTCGACCTGGCATGCCGCCGGTCTGCTGCCCCTGTTCAATATGAGCTACGCGGTCAGCCACATCCACCAGTACTCGGTAGAGTTCTACAAATCGCTCGAAGAAGAAACCGGCCTGAACGCGGGTTTCTCGATCGTGGGCAACCTGCGTATGGCCCGCACCCAAGAGCGTATGGACGAATATATGCTCTATGCCTCGACCGCCGAGACTGTGGGCGTTCCCTACGAATTCATGACCCCCGAGCAGATCAAAGACCGTTGGCCGCTGGTCAATGTCGAAGGACTGGTTGGCGCGATCTACCACCCCACCGACGGTTACATTAACCCTGCGGACGTCACGCAGGCGATGGCCAAGGGTGCCCGTCAGCGCGGCGTCGAGGTCTACCGCAAGTGTCAGGTGGACGACTACGAATGGACTGGCACCGAGTGGATCGTGCGCGGCACCATCATGGTCGAAAAGGGCGGCAACCTTGTCCCCGGCGAAGAAAAGTTCGAAATCCGCGCCGAGCACGTTGTCACCTGCACGGGCAACCACGCACAGCGCACGGCCAAGATGCTGGGCATCAAGATGCCCGCCATCCCCGTTGAGCACCAATTCATAGTGACCGAGCCCGATCCCGCGCTGGTCGAATACCGCAAGGACCACCCCGAGCACCCCGTTCTGCGTGACGCCGATGCAAAGTGGTACGTCCGCGAAGAGCGCGGCGGCTGGATCCTTGGCCCCTATGAGCGTGGCGCGCCCGCATGCTTCGAATACGGTGTGCCTGACAGCTTCCGCGCGGACCTGTTCCCGCTGGATTTGGAGCGCATCGAAGAAGAATACATGGCGATGATCGAGCGTATTCCTTCGACCGAAGAAGTGGGTCTGAAAGACGACTTCAACGGCCCGATCTGCTATACGCCCGATGGCAACCCGCTGGTTGGCCCCGCACCCGGTCTGCGCAACATGTGGCTGGCCGAAGGCTTCAGCTTTGGCATCACCGCGGCAGGCGGCACAGGCTACTATCTGGCTCAGATGATGGTTGCTGGCGAAGCCGAGATCGACATGGCGTCGCTGGACCCCAAGCGTTTCGGACAGAAGTGGATGACCACCGAATACGGCGCGCGCAAGAACGAAGAAGCTTACGAGCACGTCTACATCCTGCACCAGCCCGATGAAGAGCGTGAAGCGTGCCGCCCCCTGCGCACCGGTCCCGCCTATGAACGCCAGAAGGCCCGCGGCGCACAGTTCGGCTGCGTGAACGGCTTCGAGCGTCCCAACTACTACGGCCCACTAGATGCGCCTGATAACTTCGATCACGAGGCCCGCAGCTTCCGCCGTGGCGGCTGGTGGCAGTACGCCGTCGAAGAAGCCAAAGCGATCCGAGAGGGCGTTGGCGTTGTCGACGCGACCGCCTTCACCAAACACCTTGTCAAAGGCCCCGGCGCGACCGCGTTCCTTGACTGGTTCACCTGTAACAAGCTGCCCAAGACCGGCCGCATCAACCTGACCTACGCGCTGACCAAACTGGGCACCGTACGCACCGAATACACCATCGTCCGCCTGAAGGATGACGAGTACTATCTGGTGTCCGCAGGCGCTTGGCACGAGTACGATCAGGACTTCCTGATGAAGGCTGCCGAGGACATGGAAGCCGAGTTCGGCCGCATCGACATTCAGGATGTGACCACCCAGTGGGGCGTTTTCGCCATCGCCGGCCCCAAGTCGCGTGATCTTCTGAAAAAGATCATCAAGGACGCAGACCCCGAGACTGCCCTGTCGAACAAGCGCTTCCCGTGGCTGTCGGCGCGCCAGATCGAACTGGGTATGTGCCCCGTGAATGCGATCCGCGTGGCTTACACCGGTGAGCTGGGCTGGGAGCTACACCACCCGATCGAAATGCAGAACTACCTGTTTGACCTGCTGGAAAAAGCGGGCGCAGAGTTCGACATGAAGTGGGTCGGTGCCCGTGCACAGAACTGGCTGCGTCAGGAGAAATCCTACCGCGCGTTCGGCAACGAACTGGGCCGCGACGCGACCCCGCTCGAAGCAGACCTGCCGCGCTTTGTGGACATGTCCAAGGAGTTCCACGGTAAAGCCCCGATGGAAGCGACCGGCATCCGCAACAAGTGCGTGACTGTTCTGATCGACGGACCCGAAGATGCCGATCCGTGGGGCCGCGAGGCACTGTACATCGACGGTACCAAGATCGGTCGTCTGACCTCGGGCGGCTACTCGGTCGCGTTCGGCAAGTCGATCGGCATGGGCTACGTGAAGCCAGAGCATGCTGTCCCCGGCACCAAGGTGCAGGTGAAGATGTTCAACCAGCTGTTCGACGGCGAGATTGTGGTCGACAGCCCCTACGACAGCAAAAACGAAACTATCCGCAAGGACGGTTAAATTCTCTAATCCCCCAGGGAAAAAGCCGCGCAGGGTGCCCCTTGCGCGGCTGTTTAAGTTGGTGAACGGCTCGTTATTTGCGGTCGAAGTCGGCGCTGGTGACGACGCCGTCCCCGTTTCGGTCCATTTGGCCGATCCATGCTTCGGTCCGGCCAACGAACTCGTCTTGACTGACACGGCCATCACCATCGGTATCATTGAATGCCAGATGCATCCCGCCTTCGGCATTCTTCATCGCGCCGTTGCCATGGCCGCCTTGGCCTTCCATGTCGTTTTTCCGGGCTTCGTCAAAAAGCTTGTATTCTTCACCATCGATGTAGCCGTCTTCGTCCGCGTCAAAGCTGTAGAAGACATCGCCCCGACGCTCTTGGGCTTCGGCCAGCGTGACTTGACCGTCGCCGTCGAGATCCCAGTTCTCGATGAAGTGCGAGCCGGGGACGCCGTTTTCGGCCAGCGCCACAGAGGCGGCGAACATCAGGGGCAGGGCCAGCTGGATGGGTTTCATGGAATGTCCTTTCTTGCTTTGCTGCATCTTAAACGCAGGAAAATATATATTCCGTCTATGGAATATTAATTTTTCTCGGTAAATGCGTCAAAACACTCCAGTGCCTTGGCGGCGTACATCATGGACGGTCCGCCGCCCATCTGGATGGTCATTCCCAGACAGTCCGCGACCTCCTCTCGGGTTGCGCCACATTTGATCAGCGCGTCCACGTGCAAGGTGATGCACGCTTCGCAGCGGGTTGCGACCGCAATCCCCAAAGCCACGAATTCCTTGGTTTTGAAATCCAGCGCACCATCCTGTTTGACGGCTTTGCTCAGGGTGCCAAAGCCTTTGGTTACGTCAGGGATGGCTTTGTTCAGGTTGCGGAGTTGGTCCTTGGTCGAGTCGATCTTGTCTTGCCAGCTCATGTATTCTGCCTTTCGCATATTTCAGCGACAGCAAAATCACTTAGCGAGCATAGGTGCCTTGATCGATATCAACCGCGCAGACGATCAGGTGAGACAGAAAAAACGGTCTCTGGGGGAAGCGACGAGGCGCGGCCAGTGATCCTGTCGGCAAGTAAATCGCTCAGGGCTGGGGCTGTCTGGAAGCCCGTTCCGCCTTGGCCAGCAAGCCAAATGAACGAAGGCAGCAGCGGGTCCGGACCGACCACCGGAGACCGGTCGGCAGCAAAAGTGCGCAGTCCCGCCCAAGTCCGGTTCACGCGGGACACTGACATCGTCGTCATGTCTTCGAACCGAGCGAGCCCGTTCGCCAAAACAGTCTCATCCGGAGAGGAGGCAGTGGGCATGACTGGGTCCTCTTCGGCGCAGGACAGAACTAGCCCATGTCCCGATGGGGTCGCATACCACCGCCCGCCTGCAGCTCGCACGTGGGGCCAGCGCCTTACATCGTAGCCGCTGGGGCTGGGCAGGTCGATCATCGAGCGGCGCAGACATGTCAGCCCCAAAGGTGGCAAGCCGGCATAGCCTGCCAATACGTCAGCCCACGCCCCAGCCGCATTGATCACATAGCGCGCTTGGACCACTCGGTCAGAACATCCAACCTCCCAGCCGCTGGACGTCTGGTACAGCCCCAAGACCTGCGCGTTTAACAGCAATTCGGCACCTTCGGCGCGTGCTTGATCTGAATAGCCTTTGATCAAAGCATGGGTGTCCAAATCAAGAGCGTCGCTGGACCATGCCGCCCGCGAGATGTGATGCTGATGCATCAATGGAAAATAGACGCCCGCGTCTTCCAAAGAAATGGGCGACATCGCGGCGGCCCGCATTTCGTAGTCAAAGTATTGCTCTTCGCCGCTCCGTCCCAACAGCAGCATCCCGCGCTTGTTCAGCACGCCACCATTGGCAAAATGCAGATGCGTGGCGCTGGCCGCCGTGAGCGTTCTGACTGCTCTGGTGCCGTGGTTTGGCAGGTACATTTCGGCAGAGCGGCCAGAGGAATGAAACGCCAGTTGTGGCGCTGCTTCGATAATCACCACCCGTCCCAAAGGCGCCAGCGCCGCAGCCGCAGACAGACCAGCGATGCCCCCGCCAATGATGGCGAAGTCATATATTGCCGGTTTCCGAGCGCCTCGCCGGAAAAGGTTTGAGATTAGGCCTGCCATCGACACCGCTATGTGCGCGTTTTTATCATTCTACCCCGACTCGGCCGAGTAAGTGTAAATTGCAATGAAAAAACCGCGCCCGAAAGGTCGAGCGCGGTCTCATTTTGCAATTTTTATCGGCTTATTGCGGGATTTCGCCGGTGATGCCTTCGACGTAGAAGTTCATGCCCGCCAAAGTGCCGTCATCTGCGGTTTCACCTTCGGCAAGCCACGCGCTGCCATCCTGTTTGTTCAGCGGACCGGTAAAGGGGCTGACCTCTCCCGACGCAATCGCGTCTTTCAGGGCCAGAGCTGCTTCTTTTACGTCTGCAGGAACAGCGTCGGTGATCTCGCCGATGCCAACCATGCCAGCGCCAATGCCATCCCAAGTGTTCGAGGTTTCCCACGTGCCATCAATGACAGCCTGAGTGCGTTCGATGTAGTAGGGGGCCCAGTTGTCGATGATCGACGAAACGCGCGGCATGGGTGCGTACTCGATCATGTCCGACGCTTGGCCAAAGGTGTAGACGTTGCCAGCTTCCTGAGCGGCTGCTTGGGGCGCGGTCGAGTCGGTGTGCTGCAGGATCACGTCTGCGCCCTGTTCGATCAAAACCTTGGCGGCGTCAGCCTCTTTGGCAGGGTCGAACCAAGTGTAGGCCCACACGATTTTGAATTCGACGTCGGGGTTTACCTTCTTGGCCTGAATGTAGGCGCTGTTGATGCCGCGGATCACTTCGGGGATCGGATAGGAGCCGATGTAGCCGATGATGTTCGACTCGGTCAGGTTGCCTGCGATCAGACCTTGAACCGCGCGGCCTTCGTAGAAACGGGCCGAGTAGACCGAAACGTTGTCAGCGGTTTTGTAGCCGGTGGCATGCTCGAACTTCACATCGGGGAACTTTGACGCGACGTTGATGGTCGGGTCCATGTAGCCGAACGAGGTGGTAAAGATCAGGTCCGCACCTTCTAGCGCCATCTGGGTCATCACACGTTCGGAGTCGGGGCCTTCGGGGACCGATTCCACGAACACGGTTTCGACCTGATCGCCAAAGTGCTCTTCGACGGCCAGACGGCCTTCGTTGTGTTCATAGGTCCAGCCGCCGTCGCCCACAGGACCGACATAGACAAAGCCGACTTTGGTTTTTTCGCCATGGCCTGCTGCCATTGCGCCGGTTGCAACGCCGAGCGCCATAGTGGCGGTGGCCAGATGCTTGATGAGTTTCATTCTCTTCAACTCCTGTTGGTGGTCTTTTTATGGCCTCAGTTCGAGGCGTGGAATGGGCGGCCCAAAGAGGCCGGAGCGCGGGAACGATCCGCGGACATGATAACCAACACAAGAATGGTTACCAGATAGGGGGACATTGCCAAATACTCTACCGGGATCGCGGCGCCAGCGGCCTGCAGGTTCAGTTGGAGCACATTGACCCCGCCAAACAGATAGGCGCCAAGGATCACGCGGCCCGGCTTCCAGCTGGCAAAAACGACAAGCGCGAGAGCGATCCAGCCGATGCCAGCGGTCATGCCCTCGGTCCACTGGGGGACACGGACGAGGCTCAGGTAGGCACCGCCGACACCCGCACAGGCCCCGCCAAACGCGATAGCGGCAAAGCGGATCAGGACGACCTTGTACCCCAAGGCATGGGCGGCATCATGGTTTTCGCCGACAGCGCGCAGGATCAGACCGGCCCGCGTGCGGTGCAGGAAGAACCAGATCGCAACGGCCAGAGCCAGCGCGAGGTAGACCATCATGTCATGGGTAAAGAGCACGCGCCCGACAAAGGGGATATCGGCCAGCATCCCAAGATCCAGCTTGGGTGTCGAGGGCGGCTTGATACCCACGTAGTCGCGGCCCAACAGCGCCGAGAGCCCGAGCCCAAAGAGCGTTAACGCGAGGCCTGATGCAACTTGGTTCGCCAGAAAGACTTGGGTCAGCAATGCAAACAGCAGGGACAGTAGCGCGCCCGCAATGGCGGCACACAGGAACCCTAGGGCAGGGGAGCCAGACTCAACCGCGATGATGAAACCAGCGACAGCACCAGTGATCATCATCCCCTCGACCCCGAGGTTCAGGACACCCGCGCGTTCCACGATCAGTTCACCCAGAGCGGCGAAGAGCAGCGGCGTCGCGGCGACCATCAGGCTGGCCAGCAGAAGGACAGGATTGATCGAAGACAGGTCCATCACGCGGCCTCCTTGGCTGTGGGGCGGAAGCGATAGTTGGTCAGTAGATCCATTGCGAGTAGGAAGAACAGCAGCATGCCTTGGAACACCTGAATAGCAGCCAGCGGCAGGCCCATCTGGCTCTGGGTGATTTCACCGCCGATATAGGTCAGTGCCATCAGAACGCCCGCCAGCAAGATGCCAATCGGATTCAATCGGCCAAGAAAGGCCACGATGATCGCGGTAAAGCCGTAGCCGACGTTGAAGTCGATGCTGACCTGCCCTGCGGGGCCTGCGATTTCAAACAGGCCCGCCATACCGGCTAGACTGCCCGAGATAGCCATGCAGATCAGAACCATGCGTGTCGGGTTCACGCCCGCGAATTTGGCTGCACGCGGTGCCATCCCCGACATGCGCAGGCTGAAGCCGAACATGTGACGGCTCAGGACGATATAGGCGAAAATCACTGCGATCAGCGCGGCAACCACACCCCAATGCATGCCCGTTCCAGAGATGATCTCGGCGTTGTGGGCGCTAGGATATTGCTGCAGGTTGCGCGATCCGGGGAAACCCATGCCCTCGGGGTTTTTCATCAGGCCCAAGGCCATCGAGGCCAGCAACTGCTCGGCCACGTAGACCAGCATCAGCGAAACGAGAATTTCGTTGGTGCCGAAGCGAACCTTGAGGAACGCGGGGATCAGCCCCCAAAGCGCGCCGCCAATCGCCCCTGCAATCACCATCAATGGCAGCAGAATGAACAGTTCCATGGGATAAAGCGCCAGCGCCAAGCCTGCGCCGCAAAGCGCGCCGATGATGTATTGTCCTTCGGCCCCGATGTTCCAAATGCCTGCGCGAAAGCCTAGGCTTAGGCCGATGGCAATCAGGATCAAAGGCGCGGCTTTGACCATCAGTTGGGGGCGGTAGTAAAACGCATATTCGCCAAACAGCGGTTCGTAGAAGATCTTTTCCAGCGCCAAGAATGGGTTCACCCCCAGCACCGCAAAGAGCGCGCCGCCAAACACCATGGTCAGCAGGACCGCCACGACGGGCGCCCCCCAGTTCCATTTGGCCGAGGGGATCGGGCGTTTTTCAATCTTAAACATGGGCGGCCTCCATGCCATGTGCGCCACCCATCATCAGACCGATTTCTTCGATCGTCAGGCCTGCGGCGGGGCGGGCTTGGGTCAGGCGCCCTTCGTTCAGGGCGGCAAAGCGGTCGCTGATTTCCATAAGTTCGTCAAGGTCTTGGCTGATGCATACAATTGCGGCACCTTCGGCGGCCAAGTCCAGAAGGGCCTGACGGATCGCGGCGGCTGCACTCGCATCCACACCCCAAGTGGGCTGGTTCACGACCAGAACATGGGGCGCTTGCAGGACCTCTCGGCCAATGACGAATTTCTGCAGGTTCCCGCCCGATAGCGCCCGCGCGGCCACATGCGGCCCGGGCGTGCGGACGTCAAACTGATGAATGATCCGCTCGGCATACCCTTTGGCGGCGGCCCAGTTGATCCAGCCTCTTTTGGCGAGCGCTTGACGGGTCACACCGGTCAGTAGGGCATTCTCGGTCAGGCTCATGTCCGGCACGGCAGCGTGTCCCAAACGCTCTTCGGGGGCGGCGAGCAGGCCGAGACGCCGACGCGCTGTCGGTCCAAGATTGCCGACCGGCTTGCCATTCAAACGAACCTGCTCCGCAGCGCAAAGCCGTTCGCCAGAAAGGGCTGCTAGGAGTTCGTCCTGACCGTTGCCCGCGACGCCGCCAATTCCAAGAACCTCGCCCTTGTGCAGGGTCAGGGTGATGTCACGAAGACTGGTGCCAAAGGCTTGGGCCGGCGGCAGGTTCAGCCCGCTGACATGAAGAGCCACTTCGCTAGAGGACACATCAGCCGCCCGCTTTGGCGGCTTCAGGCTAGTGCCGACCATCATCTCAGCCAATTCGGCCGCGGTTTTCTGGGCAGGAATGCAGGTCGCGACCTTCTTGCCCAAGCGCAGAATGGTCGCGTTGTCACAGAGCGAGCGGATTTCTTCGAGCTTGTGCGAAATATAGAGGATCGCTGTCCCTTCGGCTGACAGCTTGCGCAGGGTCTTGAATAGGATCTCGACCTCTTGGGGGGTTAGAACGCTGGTCGGTTCGTCCATGATCAAGAGTTTAGGGTCTTGCAGCAGGCAGCGAATAATCTCGACGCGCTGCCTTTCGCCTGCGGACAGATCGCCCACGGTTCTGTGCGGATCCAGAGGCAAGCCGTAGGCGTCCGAAACGGTGCGGATTTTGGTTGCCAGCTCGCCTTGGGGCGGTGGGTTATCCATGCCCAACGCCACATTTTCGGCCACAGACAGCGCGTCGAACAGCGAGAAATGCTGGAACACCATCGCAACGCCTGCTGCACGGGCTGCATTCGGGCTGGCAGGCACAAAAGGAGCACCATTCAAGGTCATCTTACCGCTGTCCGGAGAGACCAACCCGTAGATCATTTTGACCAGTGTGGACTTGCCCGCCCCGTTTTCGCCAAGCAGGGCGTGAACTTCGCCCTGCTGGATGTCGAAGCTCACGTCGTCATTCGCGACGACTCCAGGATAGGCCTTGGTCAGCCCAGAGAGTGTTAAGAGTGGCGTGCCCACTGCGTCCCATCCCCGCTTGTTATTTCATCATTTGGTGAATTCAGTAGCGCAGCAGCCACCCCAACGGCAATGGCTTGCGGGTGTTTGCCCAATGCGGGATTTCCAATTGGGCAAGTGATGCGCGAAATCTGGTCCTGCGAGTGCCCCAAGGTCATCAGCCGCTTCTGGAACCGAGCCCATTTGGTGTCCGACCCGATCAGCCCGCAGAACCCGAATCCCCGCGTGAGCAGCGCGTGACACAGCGCGAAGTCGATCTCGTGGCTGTAGGTCAGGATCAGGTGCATGGCCTCTGTGGGGGCATGCATGGCTAACCGGTCAGGCTGGGCGGCGATAGCAGTCTCAATACCAGCGGGGCAGGTCTCGGGGAAACGGTCCGCGGCCGTGTCGATCCACGTGATCGCAAAGTCCGGCAGTGGGGACATCGTGTGCACGATCGCGCGCCCCACATGGCCCGCGCCCCAGATCCACAAAGGTGTGCGCGTAGGAGCGAGCGTTTCGGCAAACCAGCCAAAGTGCAGACCTTCGCAGCTGGGCGGTGTACCGTCTGAAACACCAGGCAAAGGGCGTGCCCACAGTCCGTCGCTGGGCAATGTCGCCAATCGCGTTGCGTCAAAGATTTCCGTCAGGACCCGCACCGATCCGCCACAGCATTGGCCCAAGGCCGGTCCCAACGGGTACAGACGTGCAATATCCCGACCGTCGATCAAGCTTTGGCGGGCGGCGGCAGCGGCATCGAACTCAAGCCGCCCGCCCCCGATCGTGCCGCTTTGTCCCTCTGGCCAGACCAGCATTTCTGTGCCCGCCCCGCGCGGGACAGAGCCGCGCGCCTCTAGGATGACGACGCGCGCCACGGTGCCATGTGCTGCGACAGCGGCTTCGAGGGCTGCCCGATCAAGCATGACCGCGCACCCTTTGCACTGCGGCCAAAACTCGTTCTGGCGTCGCAGGTGCATCCAGCGCAGGGTAGCCTGTACCACAGGACGCCACGGCATCAGACAGGGCCATCAATACAGAGACCCCAAGGCAGAAGGGCGGTTCGCCCACGGCCTTGGATCGGTGAATGGTCGCCTCGGGGTTGTCGCTTTCGTACAAGGCGACATTGAACACCTGCGGCCGATCCGAGGCAGCAGGAATCTTGTAGGTCGACGGGGCATGGGTGCGCAGACGTCCTTGATCATCCCACACCAGTTCTTCGGTGGTCAGCCAGCCGGCCCCTTGGACAAACCCGCCTTCGATTTGGCCAATGTCCAGCGCAGGGTTCAGGCTGCGCCCTGCATCGTGCAGGATATCGGTCCGCAAAATGCGATACTCGCCAGTCAGCGTGTCTACCACCACTTCGGAGCATGCCGCCCCATAGGCGAAGTAATAGAAGGGGCGGCCTTCGCCCTTGATCCGGTCCCATTGAATGTCGGGTGTCTTGTAAAAGCCTGTCGCCGACAGGCTGACGCGCCCCTCGTAACATTCCTTGGCCGCGGCCGAGAACGTTAGTGTGTCGCCACCCACATGCACCACGCCGCCTTCAAATTGTACTGCACTGGCCGTGGTCTGACGAACAGAAGCCAAGTGCTCAGCCATCCGGTCCCGTACCGCCTCGCAGGCAGCAAGGACAGCCATACCATTCAGATCCGACCCCGAAGATGCCGCCGTGGCCGAAGTGTTCGGCACCTTGGATGTGTCCGTCGCGGTCAATCGGACTTGATCGAGCGAAATACCAAACGTGCTGGCGGCCACTTGCGCGACCTTCTGATAGAGCCCTTGCCCCATCTCGGTCCCGCCGTGGTTCAAGGCGACGGAGCCATCTTGGTAGACATGCACCAAGGCACCTGCTTGGTTCAGATGGGTCAGCGTGAACGAGATTCCGAATTTCACCGGCGTCATCGCGAGCCCGCGCTTCAAAATAGGGTTCTTTGCGTTCCACGCCGCAACCGCCGCGCGCCGCTCAGCGTAGTCACATCCCGTCGCCAAGTCGGAAGTCAGCCCATGCAGGATGAAGTCGCTGACCTCTTGTCCATAAGGTGTCACCTGTTTCGTCTTGGCAGGCAGCCCACCCTCTGGGCTCTCCATCTCGGCGTAGTAGTTGACCTCGCGCACCTCTAGCGGGTCCAATCCCAACTGGTGTGCGATCTGATCCATTACCCGCTCGACACCCACCAGACCTTGCGGGCCACCAAAGCCTCGGAACGCGGTCGCGCTTTGGGTGTTGGTGCGCAGGCGGTGGCTCTCGATGCGGACGTTTTCGAGCAGGTAGGCATTATCCGCATGCAGCATCGCGCGGTCTGCCACCGGCAGGCTCAAATCCTGCGCCCATCCGCACCGCGTGTAGTGAATGAAATCGATCCCAAGCACGCGGCCATCATCGTCAAACCCGACCTCGTAAGAGATGCGGAAGTCATGACGCTTGCCCGTGATCACCATGTCATCGTCACGGTCATAGCGCATTTTGCAGGGCTTGCCGGTCATAGACGCGGCGATCGCGCAAGAGACGGCCAGCGCGTTGCCTTGGCTCTCTTTGCCCCCAAAGCCGCCGCCCATGCGGCGCACTTCGACTTTGACCCCATGCATTGGCAGGCCCAAGGCGTCCGCAACCTTGTGCTGGATTTCACTGGGGTGCTGGGTCGACGAATGCACGACCACATCGCCATCATCTTGGGGCAGGGCAAGCGCGGCCTGACCCTCTAGGTAAAAGTGTTCTTGTCCACCCATGTCGATGACGCCTTCGGCCCGATGGGGACTGTTGCCAATCGCGCTCTGGGCATCGCCGCGGCTGTAGATGCGCGGACCTTCTTCGAAACGGCTGTTTGCGGCCATCGCCTCTTCGATCGTAAAGATCGGGGGCAGGGGGCTGTAGTCAACCTTCGCCAGCGTTGCGGCCTTGCGCGCTGCTGTGTGGCTCGTGGCGACGACCAGAAAGATGGGCTGCCCGACGTAGTGCACAGTATCGGTGGCCAAAAGCGGCTCGTCATGTATCGAAGGCGAGACGTCATTCTCGAACGGGAGGTCTGCGGCGGTGAGCACAGCAATCACGCCGTCTGCCGCACGTACAGCGCTCAGGTCCATCGCGGTGATTGTGCCGTGCGCCTCGGTCGATTGACCGAAGGCCAGATGCAAACAGCCAGCAGGTGTCGGAATGTCGTCTACGTAGCGCGCCGCGCCCGTGACGTGCAGCCGCGCGCTGTCGTGCGGAGAGGGACGGTTGACGCTCATGGCTGGACCTCCAGCACGCTGGTCAGGGTGCCTTGGCTCTCGGCGAAATAACGGGTCAGCAAGTTGCGCGCCACGGTCAGGCGGTAGTCTGCACTGGCCCGCATATCGCTGAGCGGAGAGAAATCCTGCGCCCACGCGTCATGGGCGGCGGTGATGGTCTCTGTCGTCCATGGCTGCCCAATCAGGGCGGTTTCCACGTGGCTCGCCCGCTTTGGCGTGCCGGCCATGCCACCAAAGGCGATAAGCGCGGTGGTGACCGCGCCGTCCGAAACGCTGATGTTGAACGCGCCACACAGCGCAGAGATGTCCTGATCAAACCGCTTGGAGATTTTGTAGACCTTCAGCCCCTTGGCATTCAGCGGAATGGTAACGCCTTCGACAAATTCGCCTTGTGCGCAATCTTGTTGCCCATATTCGATAAAGAAATCTTCGAGAGGTAGGGTGCGCCGTGTATCGCCATGCCTCAGATGCAAGGTCGCGCCAAGGGCGATCAAGGCAGGCGGGCTGTCCCCGATCGGCGATCCATTGGCGATGTTTCCGCCAAGCGTCGCGGCAGAGCGGACTTGGGTCGACCCGTAGCGCCGCAGCATCTCTGCAAAGGATGGGTAGTGCGGGGCAATGGCCTCGCGCAGTGTCCCGATCGTGACACCTGCACCGACATACATCTGGTCGTCGCTGATGCTTATCTGCCTGAGGTCTTCGCAGGCGTGCAGGAACACGACAGGTCCAAGGTCTCTCATCTGCTTGGTGACCCAAAGCCCTACATCGGTCCCGCCCGCGATGATCTGCGTGTTCGGCTGCGCGGTGAGGATGGCGGCGAGCTCATCACCGGATGTGGGCAGCGCCGAATTGGGCAAGTTGTCCAAGGCTGCCTTGTCCGCAGCCACCCATGTGGGGACGGGAGCGGAGGCGGCCGCTTCGGCGGCGCGGATGATCGGAGCATAGCCTGTACAGCGGCAGAGGTTGCCTGCTAGCCGGTCATTGAAATCGGTTGCGCCTGTCGCGTGGGCTGTGGCCATCGACGCAATGAAACCGGGGGTGCAGAAACCGCACTGGCTGCCGTGTTTTTCGACCATTTCCCGTTGCACAGGATGCAGGGTGCCATCGTCGGCGCGGATGCCTTCGACCGTGCGAATGGCTTTGCCCGCGATCTGGGGCATAAACAGAATGCAGGCATTCAAAGCGCGAATGCCTTGATCGTCTTGCACCATCACGGTGCAGGCGCCGCAGTCGCCCTCGTTGCAGCCTTCTTTGGTGCCAGTCAGGTGTTGTGTAAGTCGTAGCCAGTCGAGCAGAGTCTCGGTCTCCGAGGTCTCTGCGGTCACGGTCTCTCCGTTCAGAAGAAACGTGGTTTTCATAGTGATACTAAATGCCGCTTTACCATGGCTGGCCGTGCTGGCGAGACTTCGATGCGGCGTAGAAGTCACGCGGGCTTTCACTCAGGAAACCTCATAGAGCTAGGGTTTGACAAGGGCGTTGGTGCGAAACTGCGCTTTTTTCCTGCGAATGCCTTTGGATTGGGCGGTGTGTAGGGGGCGCTGCCCCCGTCCGCCTGCGGCGGCCTCCCCCGGGGTATTTGCTGCCAAGAAAGAGGAGGGGTTTTCGCGGTGCGGGGGCAGAGGTAGTGTCGCAGCATGAGCACTGATCCCCGATTCATTCACCTGCGCGTCCACACCGAATATTCGCTTCTGGAAGGAGCGGTGACGGTCAAGAAGCTGCCTGGCCTCTGTGCCGATGCGGGGATGCCCGCTGTTGCAGTTACGGATACCAATAACAACTTCTGCGCGTTGGAGTTTTCCGAATACGCTAAGGGGGCGGGGGTTCAGCCGATCTTGGGCTGTCAGGTGTCTGTGCGGTATGTGGAGCCTGCGGTGGGCGAGCGTCCGCGGATGCCTGCGCCGGTGGTTCTGCTGGCGCAGAATGAAGCGGGCTACATGAATATGATGAAGCTCAACTCTGCGCTGTATTTCAAGCGGGACGGGGAGCCGCCGCAGGTTACTTTGGAAGAGTTGGAAACGTATTCGGGCGATCTGATTTGCTTGACCGGTGGGCCGGACGGGCCTGTGGGGATGCTCTTGCAACAGGGGCAGCGGCCAGCGGCCGAAGCGTTGATGCAGCGGTTCTCGGGCATGTTTGGCGATCGGCTCTATGTGGAGTTGCAGCGTCATCCGGCTGAGGATGGATTGCCCCAGAACGAACGGCAGAGCGAGCGTGGGCTGATTGAGATGGCCTATGCGATGGATCTGCCTTTGGTGGCGACCAACGATGTCTACTTTCCCAAACCAGAGATTTACGAGGCCCATGACGCTTTGATCTGTATCGCCGAAGGGTCTTATGTGGATCAGGCCGAGGCGCGGCGGCGGTTGACGCGCGAGCACTATTTCAAGTCGCCGCAGGAGATGGCGACCCTGTTTGCCGATCTGCCCGAGGCCTTGGAGAACACCATCGAGATCGCCAAGCGATGCGCCTACAAGGCGGAGAAGCGCGCGCCCATTCTGCCCAAGTTCGCTGACGATGAGGTCGAGGAACTGCGCCGTCAGGCGTGGGAAGGTTTGGACAAGCGTCTGGCGGTGATTGAGGCTGTCGCGGACCGGTCCGAATACGAAGCGCGTCTGAAATTCGAGCTGGATATCATCGAGGGGATGGGTTTCCCCGGATACTTCCTGATCGTTGCGGATTTCATCAAATGGGCCAAGGAACATGACATTCCCGTCGGTCCTGGGCGTGGTTCGGGTGCGGGTTCGCTGGTGGCCTATGTTCTGACGATCACCGACCTTGATCCCCTACGCTATAGCTTGCTGTTCGAACGCTTTCTGAACCCGGAACGTGTATCGATGCCGGACTTCGACATCGACTTCTGCATGGATCGCCGCGAAGAAGTCATCCAGTACGTGCAAGAGAAGTACGGACGGGACAAGGTCGCGCAGATTATTACGTTCGGTGCTCTGCTGTCCAAGGCTGCGGTGCGCGACGTGGGCCGTGTCTTGCAAATGCCTTATGGGCAGGTGGACCGCCTGTCCAAGATGATCCCTGTTGAGGGGGTCAAGCCTGTGTCGATCAAACAGGCCCTGATGGACGAACCCCGCCTGCGTGAGGAAGCGCGGAGCGAGCCCGTGGTGGACCGGCTATTAACCTATGGCCAGCAGATTGAGGGGCTGCTTAGGAACGCATCGACCCACGCGGCGGGTGTTGTGATTGGCGACCGTCCGCTGGACGAGCTGGTGCCGCTCTATCAGGATCCGCGGTCAGACATGCCTGCGACCCAATTCAACATGAAGTGGGTGGAACAGGCCGGTCTGGTCAAATTCGACTTCTTGGGTCTGAAAACGCTGACCGTGATCCAGAACGCCATCAACCTGATCCACAAGGGCGGGCGCGATCTGCATGTGGGGCCGGATGGCACGCAGCTGTATGTTCCTGCCGAGGGAGCCGAGAATCAGATTAACGCGATCCCGTTGGATGACGAGCGAACCTACAAGCTTTATGCTGATGCGAAGACGGTCGCTGTGTTCCAAGTGGAAAGCTCGGGCATGATGGATGCGCTCAAGCGCATGAAGCCCACCTGTATTGAAGACATCGTTGCGCTTGTGGCCCTGTATCGTCCCGGCCCAATGGAGAACATCCCCGTCTATTGCGAGGTGAAGCACGGGCTGCGACCTCTGGAATCCATCCACCCGACCATTGACCACATCCTTGCCGAAACGCAGGGCATCATCGTTTATCAGGAACAGGTGATGCAGATCGCGCAGGTCATGGCGGGCTATAGCCTTGGCGGCGCGGACTTGCTCCGCCGCGCGATGGGTAAAAAGATCAAAGAGGCGATGGACGCCGAACGCCCCAAGTTCACCGAAGGGGCCAAGAAGAACGGCGTCGACGACAAGAAAGCAGGCGAGGTTTTCGACCTGCTGGAGAAGTTCGCGAACTACGGCTTCAACAAATCCCACGCGGCGGCCTATGCGGTGGTGTCCTATCAGACCGCTTGGCTGAAGGCGAACCACCCGGTCGAGTTCATGGCTGGCGTCATGAACTGCGATTCCCACCTGACCGAAAAGCTGGCCGTTTATGCTGATGAAGTGCGCAAGGCCAAGGAAAAGGGCGGTCTGGGGATCGAGATCGTGCCGCCTTGTGTGAACCGGTCGCTGGCGACATTCGATGTGGCGGATGGCAAGCTGGTTTACGCTTTGGGCGCGCTGAAAAACGTGGGCGAAGACGCGATGCGTATGATCGAGCGGGCGCGGGATGGGCAGCCGTTCAAGACGCTGTTCGATTTCGCGCGCCGGGTGGATCTGAAGCGTGTGGGCAAGCGGCCCTTGGAGATGCTGGCGCGCGCAGGGGCCTTTGATCAGCTGGATTCAAATCGCGCACGGGTGTTCGATAGCCTTGATAGCTTGGTGCAGTATTCTGCGGCCATCCACGAGCAGCGCGCGTCCAATCAAGTATCACTGTTTGGGGATGCGGGCGACGACCTGCCCGAACCGCGCCTGTCGAAACGCAACGACTGGCTTCCCGCTGAACGCTTGGCCGAGGAATTCCGCGCCATCGGTTTCTACCTGTCTGGCCACCCGCTGGACGACTACCGCGGCGTGCTGAAGCGCAAAAAGGTGATGACCTTTGACGAACTCAGTCGCAAGGTCCAAGAAGGCCCGCAGATCGCCAAATTGGCCGGCGTCGTCGCCTCGCGTCAGGAGCGTAAATCGGCCAAGGGCAACCGTTTTGCCTTTGTCCAGATGAGCGACCCGACTGGCCAATTCGAAGTCACGCTCTTTTCCGAAGCTTTGGAGAAGTCACGCGAGTTTTTGGACAGTGGCACAAATGTGGTCTGCACGGTCGAGGCCACTTACGAATCGGAGCAGGTGAAACTGCTGGGCCGGAGCATCGCGCCTTTGGATACGATGGTGGCGGATGCGGGGTCTGCGGGTCTGCGAATCTATGTGGATACCCCAGAGGCTTTGCCGATGATGGCGGCCTTGCTGGAGGATGCGGTCAAAGCTGCCCCCCGCGCCGCCAAAGGGCCGATCTATTGCTGCCTGCTTTCGGACGATCTGCCCGGCGAGGTCGAGATCGATCTGGGCGCGCAGTTCCCGGTCAGCCCGCAGATCAAAGGCGCGCTCAAGAGCATGAACGGGATATTGGAAGTCGAAGAAATCTGATCGCGCGGCGCGCCTTTGGCAGCCTGCCAATAGTGAGTATTTAGGGCAAAAAGAAGCTAAGCTCTCTGCTTTGTCCAAATACTCACGGCGCAACGGCAGCCGTTAGTAGTGCGGTGGCCGCTCGTCGCCGACGATTTCGGCGGCCCCGTCTGCATATTCCCGCGCAGCCTCGCGTTCCATGAGCAATTGCACGCGGCGGGTCAGTAGTGCGATTTCTGTTTCTTGCCGCGCGACGATGTCTGACATGTCATCCACGGATTTCAGCAGATGCGCCACGCGCTCTTCGAGTTGGTTGATCCGGTTTTCCATGCTGTTTTCCTTGCGCGTCGTTTTGGCTTTGTCACGTGCCGCCGCTTGCCCCCGCGGCGTTCAAACGCTACACCCCGCCGCGAAAAGACCCCTATCTGGAGTGTTCCCATGGCCAAAGTCAAGAAACAGCCCCGGCCAAAGGCCGAAACCCCCAAAGGCTTTCGTGACTATTTCGGCCATGAAGTCACCGAGCGTCAGGAAATGCTGCGCCAGATCGCCGAGGTCTACAGCCACTATGGTTTTGATGCTTTGGAGACCAGCGCGGTAGAATCCGTCGAGGCGCTGGGGAAATTCCTGCCTGACGTGGATCGCCCGAACGAAGGCGTGTTTGGTTGGGAAGAGGATGACAGCGGCTGGGTTGCCCTGCGCTATGACATGACTGCGCCTTTGGCCCGCGTCTATGCGCAGTTCCGCAACGATCTGCCGACCCCCTATCGCCGCTATGCGATGGGCCCCGTCTGGCGCAACGAAAAGCCTGGCCCCGGCCGCTTCCGCCAGTTCTACCAGTGCGATGCGGATACCGTGGGCGCGCCCTCGGTTGCGGCAGATGCCGAGATTTGCGCGATGCTGTCGGATACCTTGGAGCGCGTGGGCATTCCCCGCGGCGACTACATCGTGCGCATCAACAACCGCAAGGTTCTGAACGGCGTCATGGAAGTGGCGGGCGTTCTGGACCCCAGCGACGAAACCAAATTCGAAGCCGAGCGTGGCATCGTGCTGCGTGCCATCGACAAGCTCGACCGCTTGGGCGAGGAGGGCGTGCGAGCTTTGCTGGGTGAGGGCCGCAAGGACGAAAGCGGTGACTTTACCAAGGGTGCTGGACTGGTTGACGCGCAGGCCGACGTGGTCATGGGCTTCATGGATGCCCGCCGCGACACCGGTGCCGAAACGTTGGCGCGTCTGCGCGAACTGGTTGGCGAGAGCAAGATCGGCTCCGAAGGGGTGGACGAACTCGCTGAGATCGCGACCCTTCTGGGTGCCCAAGGCTATGGCCCCGACCGTATCATCATCGACCCCTCGGTCGTGCGCGGTTTGGGGTATTACACCGGTCCCGTATACGAGGCCGAACTGACCTTTGAAATTTTCGACGAAAAGGGCCGCAAGCGCCAATTCGGCTCGGTGGCTGGTGGTGGCCGTTATGACGATCTGGTGAAGCGTTTCACTGGTCAGGCAGTCCCTGCGACTGGTGTCTCGATCGGTGTGGACCGTCTGCTGGCCGCTCTGCGCGCCAAGGGCCGCATTGGTCAGGACAGCGCCCGAGGCCCCGTGGTCGTGACCGTGATGGATAAGGCCCGTATGGCCGACTACCAGCTGATGGTGCGCGAGCTTCGCGAGGCTGGCATCCGCGCCGAGGTGTATCTGGGAAACCCCAAGAACTTTGGCAACCAGCTGAAGTATGCGGACAAGCGCAACAGCCCCGTGGCCGTCATCGAAGGCGAAGACGAGGCTGAGCGCGGCGTCATCCAGATCAAGGACCTGATCCTTGGTGCCAAGATCGCCGAAGAGGCGACCTTGGAGGAATGGAAAGACCGTCCGTCGCAGTACGAAGTGGCCCGTGGTGATCTGGTCGCCAAGGTGCGCGAAATTCTGGATCTGTACAAATGATAGACCGTAGCGCCCCCCGCAAACTGGCGGCCGAACTGCGTGCGCAGTTCGAAGCCCAAGGCGCGGTGTCTGTAGAGCCGCCGTTCCTGCTGCCTGCGGACAAACTGCTCGACCTTTATGGCGAGGATATTCGCGGCCGTGCCTATGTGACCTCGGACCCTGCGCGGGGCGAGATGTTCATGCGTCCAGACTTCACCGTGCCTGTGGTCGAAATGCACATGGCCCAAGGCGCAGAACCTGCCCGCTACACCTATGCAGGCGAGGTTTTCCGCCGTCAGGAAGAGAACCCTGACCGCGCCATCGAATACCTGCAAGTCGGGTACGAGGTCTTTGACCGCGCCGATCCTGTCGGAGCCGAGGCCGAGGTGTTCGCCCGCATTGCGACTGCCCTGAAGCCAATGGGGCTGAAGGCCGTGACCGGCGACATCGGCCTGCTGCGCGCTGCGATTGAGGGGCTTGAGACCACCGAGCGTCGCAAGGCCGCCTTGCTGCGCCACATCTGGCATCCCCGCCGGTTCCGCGCTTTGCTCGACCGTTTTTCGGGCCGTGCGCCTGTGCCTGCCGCGCGTGCTGCGCTCTTGAGCGCTGCTGATCCACTTGCGCATGCGGGCCCTATGATTGGCCTGCGCTCTGCTGCCGAAATCGAGGGCCGCATCGCCGCGCTGAAAGAGGACGCCGCAACCGCGCCCATCTCTGAGCGCGAACTCGAATTGATCGAAGCGCTACTGGATGTGCGCGAAACCGTGCCTTTCGCGTTGGAGCAACTACGTGATCTGGCGGTCGATCTGCCCGCGATCAATGACGCTGTGGGCCGCATGGCGGCCCGTAGCGCGGCGCTTGAGAAACTAGGTGTCTCGCTGGAGACACTTGAGTTCGAGGCGACCTATGGCCGGACTTCGATGGAATATTACGACGGTTTCGTCTTTGGCCTAATCGCCGAGGATCGCCCCGATCTGCCCCCCGTGGCGACGGGCGGGCGCTATGATGCGCTGACCTCGAAACTGGGGCAGGGGCGTGAAATTCCGGCGGTCGGTGGCGTGATCCGTCCTGGACTGGTTCTGGACCTCGGAGGTCTGTCATGACGATCAAAATCGGTGTGCCTTCGAAGGGCCGTTTGATGGAAAAGACCTTTGACTGGTTCGCAGAGCGGGGCGTGTCCCTGTCGCGCGCGGGCTCTGAACGCGAATATGCGGGCAAGGTCGAAGGGATCGAAGGCGTGGAACTGGTCCTACTGTCTGCGGGCGAGATTCCCCGTGAACTGGCGGCGGGCCGCATCCATCTGGGTGTGACCGGGCAGGACTTGATCCGCGAAAAGCTGTCCCAATGGGACCAGCGGGTTGAGGAACTGGCAGAACTGGGTTTTGGTCAGGCAGACCTGATCATTGCGGTGCCGCAGGTTTGGGTCGATGTGGATACGTTGGAAGATCTGGATGCAGTGTCTGCGGCCTTCCGCGCCGAACATGGCTTCCGCCTGCGGATCGCCACGAAATACCACCGCTTGGTGCGCGAGTACCTGAAGGAGCACGGTGTCGCGGATTACCAGCTAGTCGACAGCCAAGGCGCGACCGAGGGCACGATCAAGAACCTGACCGCCGAGGCCGTGGCTGACATCACCAGCTCTGGCGAGACGCTGCGCGCTAACCACCTGAAGATTCTGTCGGATGCCTTGGTGCTGCGCTCTCAGGCGACACTGTTCAAAGCGCGCGGTTTGAAGCTGAGCGACGAGGATCGCGCCATACGCACCGAGCTACTAAAGCAGTTGGGTGTCTGGAATTGATCTGACATGGGGCGCTGCGGCGCCCCTTTGCTTTTAGATGACCCCGATATCCGCGAGGGCGGCTGACAGCTCTGGCGGGAGATTGTCTTCGCTCTCGCGCCCTTTGCGTAGGTCTCGGGGGCTGTCTTCGGGCTTGAGGTATCGCCAGCCTTGGAACGGGCGGCGCGGGGCAGGTTCGGTGCGCTGAACCTCGTCGTCCAGCACGATCCCGCAGCGGCGGATGCCGTCGCCTGTATCGACCTCGTCCAGACCAATGATCCGCTGACGCGCCAGAATCACGCCCTTGAACACCCAGTAGAGCGATCCGCCGTTCAGAATTTCGGCTTCGCGTTTGGGCCACATGCGAGTGACGTGGCGAATCCGCCCGTCGGGCCCTTTGGCCCGCGGGTTCTTTTGCCAGTTTAGCAGATCTTCGACCTGTTCCGCGCCGACGCAGAGCTTCAGCAGATTGATGTATTCAGACATTGTTAACCACCTTGGATCGGTACTTAGCCGATTGTCAGGGGGGGACAAGACGCTTGCTGTGACTTTCCAGCAGAGAGTTTTCCACAGGCACTTGTGAATACCGCGCAACCTTAGGGAGAAATCCCTAATGGCCCGAATTAAAGGTGCAAGCAGAGGATGCCTTAACCCTCAGAAGGGAAGGCGTTTTTTCAATGTCTGCTAGATCACGCACCACACAGTCGAAAAAGGCATCCCCCTAAATGTAGGGATGTGGATAAATATTTATCCTATATATGGTGACAAAATGGCTGTTTTCGGCGATAAACGCGTTGACCAAACATGGCGTCTGCACTAGCTAGCGCCTCCGGACCATCACAAAAATTCGAGGCTGAAATGACCCGCTTTGCTGCCCCCATTGCCGAACAAATCTGGGATATGAAGTACCGTTTGAAACAGGCAGACGGGCAGCCGATTGATGGCACGGTCGAGGACACTTGGCGCCGAATCGCGACGAGCCTCGCGTCGGTCGAGAAAGACCCCGAGACTTGGGAAAAGAAATTCTACGGCGCGCTCGAGGATTTCAAATTCCTGCCCGCTGGCCGCATCACCGCAGGTGCCGGCACCGGCCGCACCGTGACCCTGTTCAACTGCTTTGTCATGGGCACGATCCCCGACAGCATGGCAGGTATCTTTGACATGCTGAAAGAGGCCGCGCTGACCATGCAGCAGGGCGGCGGCATCGGCTACGACTTCAGCACCATTCGCCCCCGTGGCGCGGATGTCAAAGGCGTGGCCGCAGACGCGTCGGGCCCGTTGTCGTTCATGGACGTTTGGGATGCGATGTGCCGCACCATCATGTCCGCAGGCAGCCGCCGCGGTGCGATGATGGCCACCATGCGCTGTGACCACCCCGATATCGAGGATTTCATCACCGCGAAGTCTGACGCAGCCCGCCTGCGTATGTTCAACGTGTCCGTTCTGGTCACTGACGCGTTCATGGAAGCGGTCAAGAACGACGGCAGCTGGGAGCTGAAGTTCGGCGACAAGGTTTACAAAACCGTCGAGGCCCGTGATCTGTGGAACAAGATCATGAAGTCGACCTATGACTACGCCGAGCCGGGCGTGATCTTTATCGACCGCATCAACACCATGAACAACCTCGGCTATTGCGAGAGCATTGCTGCGACCAACCCTTGCGGCGAACAGCCCTTGCCGCCCTATGGTGCGTGTCTGCTGGGTTCGATCAACATGGCCCGTCTGGTGGACAACGCGTTCGAGGACGGCGCTGTTCTGAATGAGGACAAGCTCGAAGAGCTGGTCGCTCTGGCTGTGCGCATGATGGACAACGTTGTTGATGCCAGCCGCTTCCCGCTGGAAGCGCAGGCCCGCGAAGCCGAGCAGAAGCGCCGCATTGGTCTGGGTGTCACCGGTCTGGCGGACGCGCTTTTGATGGTTGGCCTGAAATACGGCTCTGACGAAGCTGCAGCGCAGACTGAAAAGTGGATGAAGCTGATCGCTCGCGCGTCCTATTTGGCGTCGGTCGAGCTGGCCAAAGAAAAGGGCGCTTTCCCGCTGTTCGACGCCGAGGGCTACCTGTCCTCGGGCAACATGAAGCAGATGGACGAGGATGTCCGCGCCGAGATCGCAGAGCACGGCATCCGCAACGCGCTGCTGACCTCGATCGCGCCCACCGGCACCATCTCGCTGTATGCGGGCAATGTCAGCTCGGGCATCGAGCCGGTCTTTGCATACGCCTACAAGCGCAAGGTTCTGCAGAAAGATGGCAGCCGCACCGAAGAGGAAGTGGTCGATTACGCTGTTCAGATGTGGCGCGAAAAGAAAGGCAACGCAGAACTGCCCGACTACTTCGTGAACGCTCAGACGCTGGAGCCTTCGGCCCACGTGAAAATGCAGGCGGCAGCACAGAAATGGATCGACAGTTCGATCTCGAAAACCATTAACTGCCCTGAAGACATCAGCTTTGATGATTTCAAAGACGTCTACATGGCGGCATGGGATCAGGGCTGTAAGGGCTGCACCACCTACCGTCCGAACGACGTGACCGGGTCGGTCCTGTCCGTCAGCGAAGAGAGCGAGAAGGCCCCCGAGCAGGACGAAGGCGCAGATGTCGTCTACCTGTCCGAGCCTCTGGATCGTCCGCAGGCGCTGGAAGGCAACACCTACAAGCTGAAGTGGCCCGATAGCGAGCATGCAATCTACCTGACCATCAACGACGTGATCGTTGGCGGTCGCCGCCGTCCGTTCGAGGTCTTCATCAATTCCAAGAACATGGAGCACTTTGCCTGGACGGTTGCGCTGACCCGCATGATCTCGGCCGTGTTCCGCCGTGGCGGTGACATCACCTTTGTCGCCGAAGAGCTGAAAGCCGTGTTCGACCCCCGTGGCGGTGCGTGGATCCAAGGTAAGTACATCCCCTCCATCCTGGCGGCCATCGGCAGCGTGATCGAGCAGCACCTTGTCTCGATCGGCTTCATGGAAGGCGAAGGCATGGGCTTGAAGACCGACCCCAAAGCACAGGTCGTCAACCTGGACCAACCCAAGGGCAAAGCGTGCCCCAGCTGCGGCCAGTATTCGATGATGATGGTTGAGGGATGTATGACGTGTTCGTCATGTGGTCACAGCAAGTGTGGCTGACGAGCTTGGTCTGAGTGTTGTGAATCACCTCATCCGAGTTCCGGAAATCACCTCATCTGACTGCCGGATCGGGAGGCCCATGATCGAAAATGAATGTAAAACGAGGCCGCGCAAATGCGTGGCCTTTCGCTTTTTTAAGCGTTTTCAGATTGTTACGGAAGTGTCTGGTGACAGTCACCGCATGCCTTTTCCAGAAATCACACCAAAGATCTTCTAAGGACCGGATTCAGGGCGCGTTGAAGGAAACGAATAACGGCGCAGGATGATCCTGCGCCGTTCTTTTTTGCCCGTGATGTCAGATGCTTACCCGAGAATGCGATCTGTCGCATCCCGAAGATAGACATTCCCGAAAGCGCCGTGCTCGCCGGAGAAGGGTTTGATGCCTGCATCCCGCAGGTGTCGCACCAATGCTTGCCAGGGTGCCCCATGGGTTTGTGAAAGCAGCTTGGGTGTGGTGTAGCGCTCTCGGAAGACGGCAGCGTCTTCGGCCGTGAAGTAGGCCTGATCGACTTTGGTGATTGGGTTCCTCAGGAGCGTTGTCTGAACATGCCCCTCGTCGATCATGCGCTTCAGGATCGAGGGTTGACCGATGCCGACAGACTTCGCAAAGACTTCGATGCTCTGTGCGTCGACAGGATCGGGGCGGAGCACCGCCGCAACCTCGTCGTGATAGACGTGAACCGCAGCAAAGCCCTCGGCTTCCATGCGATTGCCCACACGCGTGATCCGGCCATCGCGGATGGCTTCGATGATTTCGACTGGTCGGATCTTTAGTCGTTGAGCTGCCTTGGAGAGATGCTCCCAGCCATGTTGCGCTTGCCGGAGTTGCTGTGCCCCTGTCAGGATACTGTCGAGAAACCGCTGACCTTGAGCCGGGTGCCAGACAGCTTTGACATCAGCAGCATCAAGATCCGGGACCAGAACACCATCCTCGACCAGCAGATTGAATTGGGAGCGCGTTGCGTTGATCGAGGCTGCCATATCCTTGGCAGTGATCAGCTCGGTCATGCTTTCCAGAATTGGTGCAGCTGACGTTGCATCGAAGACCTCCCATGCATCGGGCAAGCCATGCTCTGCGTCACGGACAATCCCAGCGGCGGCGAGGGTCTTGCGCAGTCGGCGTTGGTCCATTCCGGTTGCCTGTGCCGCGGTGCGTACGGAGTGAAGCCGCCGCACCTTCACTGGTTCTCCAAGCAGTTCGTCCCCGGGCCCCAAGGGCCAAGTGCTCAGCATGTGCGTGCGCAGTAGATCGCGGAACGGGGCGTAGTCGGGATGATCGTGGTAGTCGTAGGCAAGCCGCTCATAGAGCTTCGGAAAAATGGCTTTTGGCCCATCGTGTGGGACACCGGGTTTCCGTTGAAGTGCATCGAAGGTCGCGAGGATCTCGTCTTTGCCATGGCGCGCCACCTGAAAGCCCATCTCATAAAGGATGGGGCGATCCTCGGGCGTCATGCGGGACTGAGGAATATCCTCAAGGCGGAGCCGCGCACTTCCCAGTAGGTGGCAGAAATTACACGCAGCATGGAGCGAGAGGTCGTCGAGCCATGTTTCGGGGAATTCCGTAAGCGCCAGACGCGCTTCGAGCCATCGGTCGAAGGGCAGGAGCTTGCGCGGCGCTCCATCTAGGTTCCCAGCCAAAATGTCTGGGGCGAGATCTGTCAGCCGGGGCGCGGAATCGAACCTTTTCAAAGGGCTGGCTTCTCGCCACAGGGGAACGAGGGCGGTTTCATGGACGACGCAAACCGAGATATGCGGAACCAGCCAGTGGCCCCGCATCTTCATCGCGCCCGTTGTCTCGAAGTCTTCCCGAAGGCAGTGGGTGCAGCCCCGCATGACCGGAGTCTGCAGCGATTTGGTTGGGAAGGTATGGCCGCGGAAGGATCGGGTGCCGCTCCCGAATTGCTGAGGTGACCATTGCCTGACCTCCTCAGGGACAGGTTCCCCAAGCTCTTCAAGAGCTGATATTGCCTGATCCGTGTTCTGCAAAACCGCCGTGAGAGAGGTTCCCTTGTCCACGCAGAACGTGGCGGCATCTACCCAGAAATGGGCCGCGCGGCGGGAGATCCAGGACGCGATGGTCTCTCTTGTGGGCGATAAGTCGATCGGTGGCATTGTCGGCTGGCTTGCTGATGTTGTCGCTCAGATATGCCAGTTGCCCTGACATGCAAGGTATCTCTTCCATTGGGTGGCACAGTGAAACTTGTGATCCAACATCGTATTTTTCGGCCCACACCGGATGAGGTGGGTGGCTCCTGCTCCACCGGCATCGAATGTGCCAAAGTGCAGCTATCAATGACTGCTAGGAAAGGAGCCACTCAATGACAGTTAAGACAGTAGGCCTTGATCTGGCCAAGGATGTTTTTCAGGTTCAC
>NZ_JBGFGN010000101.1:0-385 GCF_041224595.1 Donghicola sp. XS_ASV15
TCCGCAGATGCCCTTGATGATCCAATCATCATCTTTGTCTCTCTCAAGTATCCGAAGAAGAAGTGGTGGAGCCTAGGAGGATCGAACTCCTGACCTCCTGAATGCAAATCAGGCGCTCTCCCAGCTGAGCTAAGGCCCCACGTTATGTTGGCCTACCGCTTCGCTACTTGAGGCCTGAGTGGCCCGTCGCAAAGCGAACACCAATGAATTACAACAGTCAGGCTCTCGTGCTCTCCGCTACGCAGAGACACTGTCGCCCGCCGTTCCCACATTCGTGGAAAACGTCGTTGGTGGGTCGAGGAGGACTTGAACCTCCGACCTCACGCTTATCAGGCGTGCGCTCTAACCACCTGAGCTACCGACCCAAGTCTGTCCAGACCGGTCG
>NZ_JBGFGN010000107.1:0-22649 GCF_041224595.1 Donghicola sp. XS_ASV15
CAAGTCCTACGACCTGATCACCAGCCCGGCCTATGTGGTTTTGTCCGCCGCCAACGAGTTCCACGACAAGACCACACGGCCGAACCAACTCTGGCAGACCGACTTCACCTATCTCAAGGTCATCGGCTGGGGTTGGTTCTACCTATCGACAATCCTCGACGACTACAGCCGTTACATCATCGCATGGAAGCTCTGCACGACGATGAAGGCCAGTGACGTGACCGATACGCTGGACTTGGCTCTGCAGGCCTCCGGCTGCGATAGGGCAACGGTTCGGCACAAGCCACGGCTGCTATCGGACAATGGCGCCAGCTATATCTCTGGGGAATTGGCCGAATGGCTGGAAGACCGGAAAATGGATCACGTCCGGGGTGCCCCGTATCACCCGCAAACTCAGGGCAAGATCGAGCGTTGGCACCAGACCCTAAAGAACACGATCTTGCTGGAAAACTACTACCCGCCCGGCGATCTCAGGCAAAAGATCGACGCCTTCGTCGACCACTACAACCATCGGCGCTACCACGAGAGCCTGCAAAACCTCACGCCCGCTGACGTCTACTTCGGGCGCGGCCAGACCATTCTGAAACAGCGAAAAAGGATCAAACGAAAGACCATCGAAACCCGGCGCTTGCTTCACCGCAAACCCGCCGCATAATCAGACCAACGAGATGAACCAGACCCTCTCTTAGATTAGGCTGCAATCTGTCCCAAAATCCCTGACGACGGACAATAGACAGCCTAGACAGTAGCGCTCAGGCGTAGCATCTAAAAAGTCTCGTCAGTTTGGGACCATTTAAGGCTTTTTCGCAACTGTCTTGTGTGAACGTGTGAGCAAATTGGCGGACAATTTCAGATTTCGCGCGAAGGCATGCAGCACCGGAAATTCGCTATCTTCTGGAGAATGCGGATCGCAGATCGGTTTTGCGGACCCTCGCTCGAAAGCCAGACCTCTGGTCCTGAGCCTAAGATGGTGCCGCTTCAGAGCTTTCCATTTGTGCGTTCAGGTAATTTCGCCAATCGCCCAACTCCGTAATATCAGTGCTGCTTGTTGTGCCAGCCGCCTCGCAGATAAAGCCCGTCACCCAGCTCCCGTCCTCCAGCTCGACTTTGCCAAGCCCAAGCGGCGCAGGGATCCCCATCAAGAAGCTGCCCAACGTGTCCGCCGGGATCGCCCACACTTCTAGCCCGATGCCAGCCGCTTGCTGTTCCACCGTCCGCACCATTCCGGGACGCTTTACCCCAGCACCTGCCAAAGCGTGAAAGCTGTAGTAAGGAGCAGAGCGAGGCTGAGATAGCAGATAGGCTCCGCGTTCCGTTAACTGGGGATTCAGTGGCAAGCCTGACATATGAGCGCCGCAAACCGCCAGCTTGGTATAGCCCTCGGGAATCTCGGCGTGAGCAGCTGGTTCAGGGCGCGGCCACTCTGTTGCTCCCAATGTCCGCGCTCCAGCATATTCCAAAGGCGCAGCGACAGCGGCCAGAAACGCGTCCTCTCCGGCCTTGGCCAAAAGCGTCACACTTCCCGGACGCCCATCGGAGCGGGCGGGGGTCGGTACGGCCAACCCGCACATATCTAGAAGGTTCACAAAGTTCGTATAGGTTCCGAATTTCGAATTGGGTGTGACCGGATCAGCCTCAAGATCGCTGACAGAATAGAATGTGGGAATGGTCGGGACGCACAGCAAATCCAACCCCTCCAACATGGGCTCGGCGGTCCGCGACAACTCCTTCAGACGGTAGAAACCTCTGAACGCATCGGTTGCCGACAGGCTTTCCGCATGACGGATGATCTTAGCCGTAACCGGATGCACCGCCTCGGGATTGCTCTCGAGCAGGTCCTGAATGACAGAATGTCGTTCGGCTACCCATGCCCCTTCATAGAGCATCTGCGCGATGTCATAGAGGGGCGTAAAATCGATGGGGACAATTTTGTGGCCTGCGTCCCGTAACAGCTCAAGACTGTTCTCAAATGAGGCCGCTTGCACATCGTCACCGAAGAACTTGATGCTGGCGCCATTGGGCACGCCAATCTTTAAATTTTTTCGCATTGCGGCGATCGGCCCCGCAACGACCGGCTTTGCATATGCGTCCAACGCATCATAAACAGCGCCTACCTGATAGACTTTGTAGGCATCCTCAACCGTCAGGGCGAAAACTGAGATTGTCTCGACTGACCGACAGGCTGGTACGCTGCCCCGCGCAGACCACGCGCCCAAGGTCGGCTTCAAACCAACGATATTGTTCAGCGCTGCAGGCACACGACCCGACCCTGCTGTATCCGTGCCCAGAGAAAAGCTAACTATCCCATGTCCGACAGAAACGCCTGATCCACCTGACGATCCGCCAGGCACGATATCGGGATCCACGCTATTTCTCGGCGCGCCATAAGGCGTCCGCACTCCGACAAGACCTGTTGCGAACTGGTCCAGATTGGTCTTGCCGATCACCAGCGCCCCAGCGGCCCGCAATAGTCCGACTACAAAAGCATCTTTGTCTGGGAAATACTCATAGGCAGGACAGGCGGCTGAGGTGGGCAACCCGGCAACATCAATGTTGTCCTTGACCGCAAATGGCACACCCCAAAGGGGCTTGTCCGGATTGTAGGTACCAAGCGTGGCGGCCTCAGTCAGAACATCTGCCTTGTCTCGAAGCGTGATGAAAATCGACGGATCATCCACTTCAGCGATCCGCTCATAGACCTGTTCAATGATGGTTTCCACTGTGGTTCCAGCAGCAAAAGCTGCCTGCAAATTGCTCAAAGTAAGGGGAATTGTCATATGGTGCTCCAGTCTTTGGATCACTCAACAATGATTTGGATTGTGAACTCCAATGCTAATAATTCACAAAAGCGGTGCATTATTTGCAGCGCAATGAGTGACATGAGACATCTTCAAGACTTCCGCTACATCGAGGCGGTCATGCGTGCGGGTTCAATCCGTAAGGCCGCAGACGACATGAATATCACCGCCTCTGCCCTCAATCGGCGCATACAGCGCTTTGAGGAAGAATTCGGCTTCGAGATATTTGAGCGTTTGCCACGCGGCGTACGCCTGAACCCCGCCGGAGAGCTATTGATCCAGCACTTTCGCGCTCAACAATCAGACCTGCGGCGGGTTCAAAGTCAGGTAGCTGATCTTGCGGGGGAACGGCGCGGCCATGTTTCAATCGCCTGCTCGCAAGCATTGGCACCGTATGTTTTGCCGGCGCGCATCTCGGCCTACCGCAATGAGCATCCCGGCGTGACGTTCAGCGTCAACATACGCGACCGTGCCGCTGCCGAAGAAGACCTCAGCAGCTTTCGCAGCGATCTGGCACTGGTGCTAGAGCCTGTCCATTTGGTGGATTTTGAGGTTCTAATGGCGGTGCCCCAGAAAATCCATGCGATCATGCATGCAGAGCACCCTTTGGCAAAGCAGTCCGAACTTCGTCTGCGGGATTGTCTGGATTGCCCTCACGTTCTGCCATCACAGGCCTATGCCGTGCGTCATATGTTAGAGCGAGCGGTGGCCGGAACATCGCGCGGCCTATCTCCGGTGCTAGAGTCTGACAGCTTTGACTTCATGCGTCATTACGTAGCCCATGAAAATGTGGTCGCCTTTCAAATCCCAGTGGGCCTACGTTTGTCTCGCGAAAGCGGCTTGGTGTCCCGCCCGATCTCGACGAAAGATCTGGCCCCCGGATCCTTATTGCTTGGACAAATGAAGGGGAGGACCCTGCCGATTGCCTCGGCCAAGTTTGCGCAAGATCTCGTCGGTTTCATGCGAACTTTGCCGACCCACTAACAAGTCTCGCCTCGCGTAAGTGGTGCAAAAAATGCACCGCTCATGCAAATTTTTAGCAGAAGTCAGAGACACTCACGCTCGCTACCCTCCTCTTCAGATCAGCATGGTTTCCACAGAATGGACCGGCTGCAACAGAAGAGGACCTTCTATGAACAAGTTTTCCCAGTTTTCCCGTCGCCGCTTCCTGCAGTCCAGCGCTGCCGCCGTCGGAGCTTCCGCCATTCTTCCTTTCGGCGCGGGCCGCGTCGCTGCGGCCGACAGCATGACCATCGGGTTCATCTATGTGGGCCCCAAAGATGACTACGGCTACAACCAAGCCCACGCCGAAGGCGCAGCGGCGGTCAAAGCGATGGCGGGTGTCACCGTGATCGAAGAAGAAAACGTCCCCGAGTCCAACGATGTGGTCAACACTATGGAGTCGATGATCAACTTTGACGGGGCCGGTTTGGTGTTCCCGACATCGTTCGGCTATTACGACCCTTTCATCAAGGAAACTGCTCCGAAATACCCGGATGTACGTTTTGAGCACTGCGGCGGGCTATGGCAAGAGGGTGATCCCAAAAATGCTGGTTCGTACTTTGGCTATATCGGCATGGGTCAGTACCTGAACGGCATCGTGGCCGGTCATATGAGCAAAACGAAAAAGATTGGCTTTGTTGCGGCCAAGCCCATCCCGCAGGTTCTGAATAACATCAACTCTTTCCTACTTGGCGCCCGCGCAGTGGATCCTGAAATCACCTGTCAGGTGATCTTTACCGGTGAGTGGTCACTCGCCGTCAAAGAGGCCGAGGCCACGAACGCACTGGCCGATCAGGGTGCCGACGTTATCACCTGCCACGTTGATGGTCCCAAAGTGGTTGTGGAAACTGCGGCAGCCCGTGGCTGCTATGTCTGCGGGTATCACGCAGACCAATCCGCACTTGCCCCCGAGATGTATCTGACGGGCGCGGAATGGAACTGGGCTCAGGTCTATACAGACATGGTAACCAAGCAGATGGCCGGGGAGCCGATTGACAACTTTGTCCGTGGTGGTCTGGCCGACGGGTTCATCAAGATGTCGCCCCTTGGCCCCGCCGTAACCGAGGCAGCCGCTGCGCAATTCGAAGCCGCAAAGGCCGAGATCATGAAAGGTGGCTTCGCCGTGATCAAGGGGCCGCTCAAAGACAACAATGGCAATGTCATCGCTGCAGAGGGCGAAGCTTTCCCCGAAGACGACGTCGTGCTGGAATCCATGGATTACCTCGTTGAAGGCGTGATCGGGTCTACCAGCTGATCCGATGTCCGACCTATCCCCATCAGGTCTGGCCCGTGCGGGCAGAGGCATCTTGCTTCTGCCCCGCATAGAAGCGGTCTTGACGCCGATCCTTGCCCTTCTTGCAGGTGCGCTGGTGTTTTCGGTTTTCCTGTTAGGTCAGGGAAAATCACCGACCGAGTTCTTTTCCCTCATTTGGCGAGCCGGATTTTCGTCGGCATTTTCGTGGCAGAACACCCTGTCCCGGGTGAGCCCGTTGCTCTTCGCCAGCCTGTGCGTCGCGATTCCTGCCCGTCTAGGTTTGATGGTGATCGGTGGCGAAGGCGCAATTGTCTTGGGCGGGCTCAGCGCGGCTGTGCTGGGGGCCTTTGGGGTCGCCTTGCCCGCGCCCATCGGGTTTGCGCTGATGGGACTTGGGGCGATGATCATCGGGGGCCTGTGGATCGGGGCGATCGGATTCTTACGGGTCAGGCGCGGTGTGAATGAAACCATTGCCTCGCTTCTGATGGCCTATATCGCGACAGCCCTGTTTAACCACTTTGTCGAAAGCGTCTTCCGCGATCCCGCCAGTTTGAACAAACCCTCGACCACGCCGCTACCTGATGGCCTGCGCGTCGGCGAGATGCCGTTTCTGGATGCTCACTGGGGTGTGGCCTTTGGCGTGCTTGCCTGCATCGGCGCGTGGGCATTTATTGAGCGGACCACCATCGGCTTTGCCGCCCGCGTTACAGGGGACAATATCCGCGCTGCGCAGGTGCAGGGATTTGCGGTCTCGCGTTTGGTGATCGGGTTTTGTATGCTTGCTGGAGCGCTGGCCGGTCTTGGCGGAATGTTCGAAGTTGCCGCCGTTCACGGCGCGGCCAATGCCTCGTTGATTTCGGGGGTTGGATACACCGGCATTCTGGTGGCTTTTCTGGCCCGCCATAATCCTTTGGCGATTATACCCGTGGCCATTCTTCTGGCTGGAATCGAGGCCTCATCCGGTCTGGTCCAACGTCGCATGGATCTCCCTGACGCGACCATTCTGGTGCTGCAAGGCTGTGTTTTTATCGCTGTCCTTCTTAGCGAGACCCTACAGGGCCGCTTGCCCGACTTTATTCAAAAATTGAATTGGAGGGCTCAAAATGGCTGATCCTGTCGATCTGGGCCTTTGGGCTGTCCCGTTGGCCATTCTTGGCGGCGCGATCCGCGTCTCGACCCCATTCCTGTTTGTATCCCTTGGCGAGTGCCTGACGGAACGGTCGGGCCGTATCAACCTTGGTTTGGAAGGCACATTGGTGCTAGGGGCGGTATCTGGATATGCCCTGAGCTATCATTCCGGATCGGCGCTAGTGGGCGTGCTCTGCGCGGCCCTTGTGGGGGCAGTCTTTGGCATGCTGCATGGCTGGCTCTGCAGCTTTAAAAAGGTGAATGACATCGCGGTCGGGATCTCGATGATGATCCTTGGCATGGGCTTGGCGTTCTATTTCGGCAAGGCCTACATCCAGCCAACGGCCCCTCGCTTGATGGCAATCCAGTTCGGCTGGTGGTCCGATGTGCCGCAAATCAGAGCGGCATTGCAGGTGAATATCCTGTTCATTGTTGGAGCCCTACTGGCCGTTGCAATGGCTTGGATGTTCAAAAACACCCGCATAGGGCTGACCGTCCGCGTGGTCGGCGACAGCACCGATGCAGCCCGCGCGCTCGCTATTAATCCTATGCGTGTGCGCCTTTGGGCGACTGCTGCGGGTGGCGCGCTGGCGGGGATCGGTGGGGCTTATCTGTCGCTGTATTATCCGGGGTCGTGGAACGAAGGCATCTCTAGTGGACAGGGCCTGATGGCTGTTGCTCTGGTGATCTTTGCCCGCTGGAACCCCATCAACTGTTTTTGGGCGGCGATCCTGTTCGGCGGCGCGGGCGCCCTTGGGCCTGCGTTGCAATCGGTCGGCATCTCGCAGGGCTACTACCTGTTTTACGCCGCCCCCTATGTCCTGACGCTTGGCATCCTGATCGCGACCTCATCGACCGAACGATCGGTCACGGGCTCGCCGCGCGAGCTCAGCATTACAAAGTAAAGGAGTGTGATCCATGAATGGTCTCGGTGGACTGAATAAATCGGCAAACGGCGTGGGGATCGGACTGGTCCAAGTGCAACTGCCTGTGGTCAAGACCAAGGCGGACCTGACTGCACAAACTGCCCGCATCGTAGAATTGGTCGGCAAGGCACGGCGCAATCAGGGCAACATGGATCTGGTGGTTTTTCCCGAATACAGCCTGCACGGGCTGTCAATGGACACAAACCCAGAGATCATGTGCTCAATGGATGGGCCAGAGGTCTCGGCGCTGCGCCAAGCGTGCATCGACAACAGAATTTGGGGCTGCTTTTCCATCATGGAGCTGAACCCCGGAGGTATGCCTTACAACACCGGCATCATTTTTGACGATCAGGGGGCGCTCAAGCTCTACTATCGCAAGATGCACCCGTGGGTTCCGGTCGAGCCGTGGGAGCCCGGCGATGGCGGTATTCCCGTCTGCGATGGCCCCAACGGAAGCAAAATTGCACTGATTATCTGTCACGACGGCATGTTCCCCGAAATGGCCCGCGAATGCGCTTATAAAGGTGCCGAGATCATGATCCGCACCGCGGGTTACACCGCTCCCATCCGAGAAAGCTGGCGCTTTACGAACCAGTCGAACGCCTTTTGCAACCTGATGGTCACCGCGAACGTCTGTATGTGTGGCTCGGACGGGACCTTTGATTCAATGGGCGAGGGGATGATCTGCAACTTTGATGGCGCGGTCATTGCGCATGGCACCACGGGCCGTGTCGATGAGATCATCACCGCCGAGGTCCGTCCCGATCTGGTTCGAGAGGCCCGCATCGGCTGGGGCGTTGAGAACAACATCTACCAGTTCGGACACAGGGGCTATGTCGCCGTGAAAGGTGGCGCGATGGACTGCCCCTACACCTATATGACCGACCTTGCCGCAGGAAAATACCGTCTGCCGTGGGAGGATGAGATCAAGATCACAGATGGCACCAGCGAAGGTTTCGAAGCCCCGACCCGTCTCTTCGGCGAAAAGGACTGACCCCTCATGAGCACGATTGCCTCGACCCCTTATGCTTGGCCTTACAACGGCGATTTGCGCCCCGAAAACACCGCTTTGATCGTGATCGACATGCAGATCGATTTCTGCGGTCAGGGCGGATACGTGGATAAGATGGGATATGATCTGTCTCTGACCCGCGCCCCGATCGAACCGATCAAAGCGGTGCTGTCGGCGATGCGCGGCAAGGGCTATCACATCATCCACACCCGCGAAGGGCATCGCCCTGATCTGACCGACTTGCCCTCTAATAAACGTTGGCGCAGCCAACAGATCGGCGCAGGGATCGGGGATGCTGGCCCCTGCGGCCGAATTCTGGTGCGCGGCGAGCCCGGCTGGGAAATCATCGACGAGCTTGCGCCGATGGAAGGGGAAGTTGTGATTGATAAACCCGGCAAAGGCAGCTTTTGTGCCACGGATCTGGAATTGATCCTCCACACGCGCGGCATCAGGAACCTGATCCTGACGGGCATCACCACCGATGTCTGCGTCCACACCACCATGCGCGAGGCGAATGATCGGGGTTTTGAATGCGTTTTGCTCGAGGATTGCTGTGGAGCTACCGACAAAGGCAACCATGACGCGGCGATCAAGATGATCGGCATGCAGGGCGGCGTCTTTGGATGCGTGAGCAGCAGTGCCAGCCTGATCGCTGGGCTGGTGTAGTGATGACAGTAGTTCATCCCATGGCCCCCTGCGTCGAGGCGGTCTCGATGACTATGCGGTTCGGCGACTTTACCGCGCTCGACCATGTTACGATGAAGGTCGCTCCGGGCTCGTTCCACGCATTATTGGGTGAAAACGGGGCCGGTAAATCCACTTTGGTAAAATGCATCATGGGCTTTTACCATGCCACATCTGGCGGGCTGCTTGTGGACGGACGTGAGGCTCGGATCAAAGACCCTAGCGATGCGCAGGCTAAGGGGTTGGGAATGGTCTATCAGCATTTCACGCTGGTCCCTTCGCTGACCGCGGCGGAAAATCTGGTGATCTCGCGCAAGGGGTCCGCTGCGGTGATCAACTGGCACCGCGAATTGGCCGAGTTAGAAGCATTTATGGCATCCATGCCGTTCCGCGTGCCGCTAAAACGCCCTGTGTCGCAACTGGCTGCCGGCGAAAAGCAAAAGCTGGAGATTCTCAAACAGCTTTATCTTGGCAGCCGGTTCCTGATTTTGGACGAACCAACCTCGGTTTTGACGCCCGATGAGGCCGATGAAGTTCTGGGGCATGTGCGCAGCCTGACTGACAGCGGCCGTCTTAGCGTTCTGATGATCAGCCACAAATTCCGCGAGGTTCGTGCCTTCTCCGATGAGGTCACGATCCTGCGGCACGGCAGACTAGTCGGCAAAGGCAAGGTTGCGGACCTGTCTGATGCCGATATGGCCGCGATGATGATGGGCAAATCCGAAACCGCTGCCCCTGCCGCCCGCGTGAAAACCTTGGGGGGCGAAACCCTGCGGCTGGACAATGTACGCGCTCATGACCGCTCTGGCCTCAAGCAGATTGCATTGGATACCCTCAGCGTCCGAGCGGGCGAGATCGCCGGCGTGGCTGGCATTTCCGGCAACGGTCAGGTCGAGCTGATGGAAATTCTCACTGGTCAGCGGCGCATTCTGTCTGGACAGATGACGATTGCAGGTCAGCCCTACACGGTCAAGAGATCCGAGGCCCGTCAGCATCGCGTACGTTACCTGCCCGAAGAGCCGCTGCAAAACGCTTGCGCCCCTCATATGACGGTCGCAGACAATCTCGCGCTGCGGGATTTTGACATGGGCGCCGATGGCACATCCAGACGGTTCTGGCTGAACCGCAAGCGGATCGAGGCCCGCGCCAAAGAACTGATCAATGCCTTCGATATCCGCACCCGCAGCCCGCGTTCGCAAATCCGCGATCTGTCGGGCGGGAATGTCCAACGGGCGGCTCTCGCGCGCGAGCTGTCCGGTGAGGTTTCTGTTCTGGTGGTGGCAAACCCTTGCTTCGGGCTGGACTTCTCAGCGGCGCGGGGCATTCGGGACCGCATCATGCAAGCGCGCAACGAAGGCGTCGCCGTGCTGCTTATTAGCGAAGACCTGGACGAAATCCTTGAACTTTCGGACCGGGTCTTGGTCATGAGCGACGGCCAAATCACCCACGAATGCGCCGCCAACGGGGCCGATCCCGCTGAATTGGGGCGTTACATGGCAGGGCACCACTGATGAAAACGATCAAAGCTGAGCCATTCGATTTCCCATTTGATCCCAACACCACCGCGCTAATCGTCATTGATATGCAGCGCGACTTTGTCGAAGAGGGCGGTTTTGGTGCTTCGCTTGGCAATGATGTGTCACGATTGCAGGCGATCATCCCCACGGTCGCTCGTCTGATCGAGGGGGCACGCAAAGCTGGCCTGATGGTGGTACATACTCGCGAATGTCACCAGCCCGATCTATCAGACCTGCCCCCCGCCAAGCGGGATCGCGGCAGCCCCGCGCTGCGGATTGGGGATGACGGCCCCATGGGGCGGCTTCTGGTGGCAGGCGAGGCAGGTGCCGACATCATACCCGAGCTGGCGCCGCTCTCGGGTGAGATCGTTATAGACAAGCCTGGCAAAGGGGCCTTTTATGCGACCGAACTGGGCCCTGTGCTGGCGCGCCACCACATTCTGCATCTGATCGTTGCTGGGGTCACCACTGAGGTCTGCGTTCAGACCACAATGCGCGAGGCCAATGATCGCGGTTTCGAATGCATCCTCGTGACAGATGCGACCGAAAGCTACTTTGCCGATTTCAAAGCCGCCACGATTGCCATGATGACCGCCCAAGGTGCAATCGTTGGATGGGCCACGACTACCGACGCAGTCTTGGAGGCTCTGAATGGCAGGGGATAGCGTATTGTCAGGGCTCTTAAATGGCGAATGGAAGCACCTATCGTTTGAGCCCTTTCGAGAAGGCGTAGAGGTGCATTATCTGCGCACGATTGATCCAGTTTGGGCGTTGCTGCGTTACCGCCCCGGCGCACGCGTGCCCCGCCATCGCCACACCGGGCTAGAGACGATATTCGTTCTGGAAGGGATGCAATCCGACGACGACGGCGAATATGCCGCTGGCACGATGATACTGAACCCCGCAGGCACTGAACATAGTGTTTGGTCAGACTCTGGATGCGTTGTTTTGATTCAGTGGGAAAGGCCCGTTCTTATTCTGGAATAGTAGGTTCGGCTCTGGACCGGCTTTGATGCTTTACCGCCCCACGTCGCGCAAAAGTCTCGTCATTCCGCCATCGACGGCTGGAGGACCGGGCATCTAGGCTACGCCAACTCGCTGCGGCTAAGAAAGAAGATCTAGGAACCCTTCGGATGGGCTAAGACAGTCTGAGGGATGGCGCAAACCATGTATCGCGGCATCGCGCGGATCCGCGCCCACTTCACGCTGACAATGGCGGCCTATAATCTGGCAAGGCTGCCGAAAGTGCTGGTGGCGTGAAGAGCGAAGCCGTCGCCAGGATTGCCTGCCCATGATTCCGGCCCCACCCAGCATCCGAGTAGAGGGAAACCGTTCCTCCCAGCAGAGTTTTCAGAAGCCTGCTAGGCTTCACCAAGAAAGCAAGGAGTACGCGGAGTTCCCAATGAGGTTTTCGCAAACACTTGTAGGGTATATTTTGAGCGCGTTTGTCCTAAGACGAGACGTCACTTTTCGGAGAAATGGCACTGCTACCATGCGCTTTGATCGGTGCAGCGACTTCTTCGCAAAAGTACGATTGCGGAAAGGGGCGAACGCGGGAAGGAATACTATCCTTGTGAGAGAGTGATGCGATCAATAATGTAAGCGAATATTTGCTGCGCAAAGAGAATTTTTGAGGAACACGTGTTGAATGAAGTAATTTCCAAGATCGGCGTTGCAGTCACGGAGCACATCATCGTGCTTGCCGAGTTACTGACCAAGTCTGAAAGCAGTCCGGGCCTGATTGCCGCAGGATTGATTCTGATGACCTTCGTCCTAGGTGTTTGGTATTTCTCGAGAACTTACCGTCAGATGAAAGCGATCAAAACATTTGATCAGGTTGTACGCAACTATGAAGGGATCGAAGCCTTTGCCGATGGTTACGCTGAGTTCAAGCATCGTATTAAATCTGACTACAGACGGCGGGGTCCGAGGGAAGCCATTTGGGAAGCTTGGGACGAATTCAGCGAAACTATTGTCTTCGATGACATCGACGGTCCGCTGAGACTTCGAAATTCCATCCGCCCTTCGACATTCATGAATGTCGAAGACTTGGGTTTCGGGCCAACTGTTTTCCGTATTGTGCCTAACACACTGGTTTCCACCGGCTTGTTCCTAACGTTCCTTGGGCTCGTGGCTGCCCTTCACCAATTCTCTCAAACAATCGGCCCAGCTGGGGGTGACATGAACAGCGCGATGAAGGTCTTCATGCAGATTGCCTCCGCAAAATTCATTATGTCTCTGGTCGGTCTATTCTGCTCGATCATTTTCACTTTTCTACTGCGTGCGCGCCAGAACAAGTTGGATCACCTCCTGCATCGGCTTTGTACGGGGATCGAACGCAGGCTGGTCTTCGTGAGCCTCGAGGATATCGGGTTCCGCCAGTTGCGGGCTGCAGAGGAGCAAAAAGCAAATCTGCAAGAGATCGGTACCGGTCTTGTCGCGCAGTTAAGAGAGCCTCTCGATGCTTTGCCCGGCGCCATTACCACAGCTATCTCAACCGAGATGAAGCCGATCTTCGAAAAAGTCGGCACACTAGGTTCCTCCAACATGGAGGGTCTGGTCGGGGATTTGTCGCAGCAATTGTCGCATTCAGTGGGCAATGCTCTCACTCGGGCCACCGAGTCGCTTGGCGAGGCAACGGATCGTATCGGCACGATGGTGGACCGCATGAGTGCCACTAATAACCAAGCAGGCGACGGACTTCGTGACGCTCTTGACCAGATCGCTCGCGCCATGTCCGAGATGCGCTCGGAAGTTGCCGCGAGCGGCCAGACGGCGTCGGAAGCAATGAACGAAGGCGCGGACAGGCTTCTCACGGTGATGAACGATACACTCTCGGGTATCAGAGACAATACTGGGCAGGGTGCCGAAGCGATGCGAAGCGCGGCCGAGGAAATGCGTCGCGCGGCTGAAGGTTTCCGCGATACGCTGGAAAGCGCCAGTCAGGATAGCGCGAACGCCGCGAAACAACGTATGACGGAAAGCGCCGATCAAGCGGGACAAGCCATTGAGGGCGCGGGTAAATCATTGCTTGAGAGCTTCAATCAGACCAGCGTAGATATAGCGCGTCTAGGGACCGATATGGGCAGTGTAATTGGCGGTGAACTACTCTCGCGTCTTGAAGAGATCAGCAGCCGTCTGGCCGATATGGCTGACGCGGTTCAACGAAGCGCTTCCGGTGCCCAGAGCGCCGCGCAAGGCATGAACTCCGGGGCGGATGCCATCCACGGAGCGTCTGAGGGCTTTAGAATTGCCAGTCAGAGCCTATCCTCAGCTGCCGAACCCATACGCTCATCCCATGAACGTATCGAGACGACGATGCGGCGTGTGGGCGATCTTGTCGAAACGGTTTCCGAGACACTGATGCAAAACTCCGCCTCGGTTGCCGAGAACGCCAGCCATGTGCTGGAGACAGCACAGACTGCGCTTGGCAATGAACGCGAAGGTATTCGCCGAAACCTCGAAGCGACACGCGCAGCGATGGAGCAACTTTCGGACGAGGCCGAAAAGCTCGATCAGATCGACGAGATGCTTGGCCGAGCACTGACGCAGTACAATGCTCAGTTGGAGGCAGCACTTGGCACGGCTCAGGACCACGTCGGCCAGATGCGTGATGCCCTTGCGCCCGGGCTGGATACGCTCAAGAGCGTTGTTGAACAGGCTGAAGCCTTCCTGCCGAGCCAGCCTCGGGGTCGCGCATGAGGGCTCAGGCAAAGCAGGTCCGCCACGAAGAGGAGGAAGAGAGCGCTTTCGTGTCGATGACCGACATGACGGTCGGCTTCCTCTTCATCATTATGATACTCTTGGCTTTTTTCGCCAGTCAGATGCGCGATCCCGGCTCTGTATCCAGGACCGAATTCGACGCGGTCGTCGCGCAGCGAGACAGCTTTGAGCAAGAGCGCGATGCTTTCGAGCAGGAAAGCCTCGCATGGCGCAGGATTGCAGAGACACGCGCGCATCGGATCGCAGAACTCGAGGCACTTCTGGCGCAGCTCAGAAGAGAACGTGACGCCCTCGCAGCCGAGGTCAAACGGCTGGAAATCCAGCGTGATGAACTTGAGGTCAGCCTGAGGTCCTCAGAGCAGGAAATCGAACGTCTTCTAAAGCTCATTTCGGAACTCGAAGCAGAGATTAATGATAGAGATGCACGGATCGAGGAGTTGCAGCGCCAGCTTGCCGAGCTGCAGAAGGTCGATCCCCTAGAGGCCTACTTGGCGCAGGTCGCGCAGGTCCGCAAACAAGTCCTTGTCCGGTTGCGTGATGCAATCCGGGCGGACTTCCCTGACCTGCAAGTCGAACTCAGTGAAGAAAGCGATGCGCTCAGGTTTCAGGGCGAAGGTCTCTTTGCATCAGGCCGGTCGAACCTCGCCAGCGACAAGGCAGATATCGTTTCGCGGCTGGCTTTGCGGCTGGACGAGGTGCTGCCTTGCTTTACGCTGGGGGAAGCATCGCAATTTGACGGCGCCTGCAATCCCGGCTTCGTCATGATCGAAGCCGTGCAGATCGAAGGTCACACTGACAATGTTGGCTCCGACCAGTTAAACCGGAACCTGTCAGCCGCGCGCGCGAACAGTACCTTCTTCGCGATGACCGGTGCGGCAGAAGGTGTCATGCAGCATCTGAACCTGAAACGGCAGCCCGTCCTCTCCGTCGCGGCCTATGGACCGGATCGCCCCGTGACAACGAACGACACACCTGAAGGTCGAGCGACCAACCGCCGGATTGATCTGCGCTTCATCATGGTGACACCGCAGGACACAGATGGCATCGAAGTCATCCGCCAGGCGCTCGAAGCCGTCGGAGGGCAGCCGTGAACGAAGCGCGCCCCCAGCCATCGACAAGACAGCTGCTGAACCGGCTGGAACCGCTGCGGAAGCGTGCGATGCTCCCACTCGATGAGATTGACAGATCGGTTGCTTCAATCCTTTCAAGGTGGCCGGACGCCGTGCGCACGCCAGATGATCGGGATCGTGAAAAGCTGGCGCTGAACATGCTGTTCCGGGTCCAGAATTGGAAGTGGGACGACATTACCACTCAACGTGTGATCTCTGCAGCAGTCGCCGTTTTTGACGAAGAACGTCGTGGCCGTCCGGATCTCGCGCCGGTTCGTAGCTTTTACCTGTCCGAGATCGTGAGCCGCGACCCTGGTGCTTTCCTCGACGGGATGGTCGGGGTCTATATCGACAGTTTTACGCCGGGCACAGATCATACGCGCCATCTGGCTAATGCGCTTGCGCAGCGTGCCGGCGATCTCGGTGGGAGACACCGAAAACTTACCGAGGCCCTGCCGAGTCTCTTCCGCCCCGATAATGCGCCGCTTGAACTTGGGCGGCTTATGCTCGACGCGGAAGATCCCTATGCCCGCCTTAAACAAATTGGCCTGAAAAGTCCGCACACTTCAGGTCTGGCCAAGGCTGCGCAGGAGGTGTTCATTGAGCGGCTGAAACCCGATTTAGAAGGAGTCGACGCCCGTCAACAGCTCTTCAACTGGCTGACGCCTGAAAAAGGGCCAGTCCTGCAAACCGGTGCCGGTCCTGCTGTCGAAGCCTTGCTTTCCGTGTGGCGAGATAAAACACCCCCGGATACGTTGCGAAACGAGCTTTCTGAACAGATCATTGCCGCTTGGAATGATCCGCGACTGCACACGGGCGGGATATGGTCGGGTTTTGATCCCTCCCTGCGCGCGATCCTTCTGCGATGGCTGACTCACCAAGACATGAAGTTCTTCTGCAACATGGTCACGGCCACGCAGGACAGCCACATGTGGCCTCCTAGGCGGGACTTTTGGCTGAAGCTCTACGATGACAAGGTGATCGATGAGGCTTGGGTTGCCTTCGGATCGGAAGCGCGCCGTTATGCGCAACAAAACCTAGTGAGGAGCGGAAAGACTGACATGAACCGGCGCTTCGGGCGACAACTGGATCGCGGTGGGTCCACATCTCTGCTAATCATGCGGATTGGGAATAAAATAGTCATCGATGGGTGTCACAGTTACAAAACGCACATCTTCCGCATGGAAGATGAACAATCGCCTAAACTCTACCAGAGAGAATACTATTGCGACAAAATCATGCGTTCTTCGCGTAACTCTAAGCCCCACAATTCTATAAATAATTGGTCCCAATGGGTGCTCCAGAATGTCTAGCTCTGCACCCATTATTTCGACCTCAGATGGCTCCATCCAAGTTCAGTTCCCAGAAGCAAAACAAGGGCTTCTATCGCGGCTTATTTCAAAGCCGAAAAAACGCAGCTTCACTGCGCTCAGCCCTGAAGATCGGGACTTACTCTTTGCTATAGGCGATCTTCGAAACTGGGAGGACACTCATCCAGGCGAGGTCACAGTTGAGTCAGATCACATAAGTCTGTCGCATGACGCAGCTGCAAGCCTTTCTGCCCCTGCAGCCGAAGCTCTTGGTCTGCCGAGAACAGTTGACCTGATGCTGAAGACTGACGTTTCCGGTGTTCTTGGGAAACCGGACTTTAAATTGCACTATGAATGGTCTCGCCAAGGCCGCCGGGAGACGCCGAAGCGCACGGGCGCCATTCTGCGAACAGAGGAAGGCCCGCGACGGTTGCCGCTTTGGATGAAACGTGCGCTTGATCTGGCAGACAATTTTGATGCCAACCAACCTATCGAAGATCATTGGCGCGCTCTGGCTGAGTTTCGCCGAGCCATTGAGCCCGAGGCTGACATCGAGGCTGAAATGCCTGCGAACCGAAGCATGGCCGGGCTCTCGATGACCGCCTTCCTGCGCGGTCTGGAGGTGCGTATCGCAGATCGTTTCTCAATCTCTCCTGACGAAGCTCTGGGTCACTTCGACGTGATACCCTACTCGGCCGAACGCCTGGAGAGTGCCGAAATCGGTGAAGATATCTCCGAAGAGCAGGCAGAGCTAAGCGGTGAGGAACTAGCGATTTTCCAATTTGGCTTGCACCAATATGGAGCAAAGCCCGCTTACCGGATCGGAAATAACGGTTACCTCGTCATTGACAAAGGCGCGGCCCCGGTGCTGGGTGAAATGTCCCGTGCGCAGAAGGCTCCGCGCGAGGAAAGGCGCGCCTTCATCGAGAACCCGAGGACTTTCATCAACGAAGCCGTCAATCGCGACTTAGATGAGCGTGGGGAACTAGATGGTCTCGATGACGCGCAACAAGCTGAGATGGTCGAAGCTATTGCCGGGCCTGCACTGATCGAGAGTCGTGAGTATTCCGAACGTGTGACTGGGATCGTTGTTTACAAAAGGACCGCGGAAGTCGGAGACGGTAGTGGGACGACATGGCTGCCCGAAGCTTTTGCACAGCATCTGGTAGAGGCAATTCAAGCCTTGCCCCAAACCGAACTACAGGCCTTGCGCGACCATATGTCGGCAGTGGTTGAATCTGGGAAAGACATTCCTGCTGAGATCGCAGGTGAAGAGGTGCAAGTTACTCCTGCCCGTTTGGCGGCGATTGAGGGAGAGATGCAGCGCCGAGAGAAGCTCGATGTTCTGAATGACGATCAGCCTGAGACACCAGAAATCGATGGACCGATCATCCTCGACACCAAGGGAAACTATGAGAACCTGTCGTGGGAAGCACAACTCGTTCCCCGTACGCCCACTATTCCCGTCGTGCTGCCCCAGGTTATTACCACGTCCCTTCGGGAGCACCAGAATGTCAGCTTCGACTGGGCAATGCAGGCATGGACAGCTGGGCTGCCCGGGATCCTCAACGCTGACGAACAGGGGCTGGGCAAGACATTGCAAACCATCGCGTTCTTGGCTTGGCTGAAGGAGCACATGAAGCAATCTTCGGCGAAGAACCGTGGCCCTATACTCGTTGTCGCTCCCACTTCGCTCCTGCGCAACTGGGAGCAGGAAGTAGAGATCCACGTCGAAGGTCGCGGCTTGGGGACACTTGTGCGCCTCTATGGGTCTTCTCTGGGCTCCCAGAAACGCCGTGACGCGCGAGGTACCGAAACCCAATCCGGCTTGCCGCAACTCGATCTGGATTGGCTGGACGAGGCATTTGAAGACAAACGGGCGCATCGTTACTGGGTGTTGACCACCTACACGACGCTTGCCAACTATCAGCACTCCTTAGGGAAAGTCCCTTTCTCAGCCATGGTCATGGACGAGATCCAGAACATTAAGAACCGTGCGACTTTGGCGTCGAAAGCTGTCGAAGCCATGAATGCTGATTTCAGAATCGGCCTGACCGGGACGCCCATCGAGAATGCTGCGATTGACCTCTGGACTATTATGGACCGCATCGCGCCGGGCTGCCTCGGCTCTGGGTCGGAATTCAAATCGCGCTACGCAACAGCCGATGCCGAGAACATGGCGGAACTCCATGCGCGTGTCTTTAAGGCGCGCGGGACCGTACCTCCGCTAGGTCTACGTCGTCTGAAGGACGAGGTCGCCCGAGATCTTCCGAAAAAACGTCGCTTCCTGCATCCGCGCCTGATGCCGAAAGTACAGGCTGATGCTTATGATCTGGCCCAATTGAAGTTGGCCAACGGTGGCCCCGGCGCAGCGCTAAAGATGCTGCACCATATTCGCTCGGTATCGGTCCACCCTGGCGCGGCCAAAGCCATGCCGCCGGAAGAATTCATTGCACAGAGCGCACGCCTCGAAGCGGTTGTTGACGTCCTCCACCGTATCAAGGATGCAGGTGAGCGTGTGCTTGTCTTCATCGAACATCGGGACATGCAGTTCCGCTTTGCCGAGATTGTGCGTCACCTTTTCGGTCTTGAAAGGATCGACGTGATCAATGGTGACACGCCTATCCCGCGTCGGCAGGAGATCGTGAACCGATTTCAACGGCATCTGAGCGTCGATGGCGGCTTCGATATGCTAATTCTTGGTCCCAAGGCGGCCGGCACGGGATTGACCCTTACCGCTGCTACTCATGTGATCCACCTGTCGCGCTGGTGGAACCCGGCGGTCGAAGAGCAGTGCAATGATCGCGTCCATCGCATTGGGCAAACCCGCCCCGTTTTTGTCCACATCCCGATGGCTTTGCACCCTGAGCTTGGTGCCCAGACCTTCGACAGCTTGCTGCAAAGCTTGATGCAGCGCAAACGCAAGCTCGCGGAACAGGCGCTTTGGCCCATGGGGGACAACTCGGCGGATGTGGCCGGACTGACGCAGGCTGTATCAAGTTCGACGCGTGGCCATGCGGTCATTGCCGACAGTATGGCAGAGCAGTTCCGACATGATGGCCTTCCGCCTCGCGCACCAGATGCCTTTGGTGCTTGGGAACTGACTTAAAAAGTACGACAGAAAGTTTATTCCATGACGATAACGCGTGGTCTCATCATTGATACACCCTGGATCGACCACATCCTTGAAGGTCGCAAAGACTGGGAAATGCGATCCCAGCCAACCATAGTCCGAGGCTGGGTCGGTCTCATTCGCAAAGGAAGCGGCAAAGTTGTCGCCATCGCCCGTCTCGCGGATTGTGGCAAGGCTCTCACACCAGATGAGATGGTTGCCAACGAGGAGCATCACCGGATACCCGAACGAATGATCCGCAGTGGGGAAGTCGCGAAATGGTGCGTTCCTTGGAAGCTCGCCGACATCCGTCCGCTTGCTCGAGAGGTCCCGTATGAACATAAAAGCGGTGCGGTTATCTGGGTGACCCTTTCGGACGATGTGAGCCGCACATTGGCGACCGTTGACACCAAGAATCCACCCGTTGAGCCCCAGAAACAATCGGGCCCTTCTCGAACGGTGGCATCGCTTGTTCCCTTGGCGGAACGGCCTTTTCGCGAAGAGGCTACCATGTCTCCAAGGCTGACCACCAGACCGCTCGCAGAACTTGCCTCCGGTGACCGAAAGGTCATCATGCGAAAGGCCATCACCGGCGGTAGCCTGCGCAACAAGTATATTCGCCTAGGTGATTGTATGGATTCCCTGCCGGAAGACGTAATTGGTGGTGGGAACAAAAGTGAAGCCGCCTCAAAGGAACTTACGGTTCACTGGGGCGGGCCTAATCCGGCGCGCACAGATATTGCTGGCGACAAAAAGATCTTTCGAGACCGGAGTATCATGCGTAACTTCATTGAGACGGCAGGCGCCTGCGAAGGAGACGTTATTGTGATTTCGCTTTCAGACCCTTACACGGTCCATCTCTCCCTAGAGCGCTCTGGCTCCACGTAAATTCTTTAATGATCATTGCGGTGGGCTCGATGTGCTCTAGTCATCTCAAGCGCCGCGTTACGCCAAAAAGTAGTTGATGCAGGGATGAAGATGAAAGTCACGAAGAATCCCCTTACGGGGTGCTTAATTCCCTCGCGTAGCTATTGTCTCGAATTGCTACGACTTTCCTTCATAACGCGCGCCATCAATGCTTCGTAACATGATAAAGTTACCGAACGCTGTCGGCTTGCATAATTGTTGTATGCGCGTCATTCTTGGATTGAATTTCATTCAGGTATTTCATGCCGACAGCAATTAATCAGAATCCCGAACAAGTTGCGCGCGATAAAATCGATCAGTTGCTAACAGCGGCTGGTTGGATGGTTCAGGACAAGACTGGCGTGGATTTTAACGCGGGCCTTGGGGTTGCGATACGGGAATATCAGACTGACATAGGTCCTGCGGACTATGTGTTGTTCGTTGACCGGAAGGCGGTCGGAGTGGTCGAGGCGAAGCCCGAAAACTGGGGCGAGAAACTGACAACAGTCGAGGAGCAATCCTCGGGATATGCGAACGCACAGTTGAAGTGGGTCAGCAACGCGCAGCCTTTGCCCTTCGTGTATGAGAGCACGGGAACGATCACACGGTTCACCGATGGCCGTGATCCGTCACCGCGATCTCGCGAAGTCTTCACTTTTCACAGACCGGAAACCCTGAAGTTTTGGTCGAATGCTCCGTTCTCGTTCAGGGCCGGGTTGAGCAAGCTCCCGGAGCTGAATGCCGACGGCCTCCGAGATTGCCAGATCACCGCGATCACTAACCTCGAAACATCCCTCCAGGCCGGAAAGCCGCGGGCCCTCGTCCAGATGGCGACCGGATCGGGAAAGACCTTCACCGCCATCACCCAGGTCTACCGTCTGTTGAAACACTCCGGCGCGCGCCGCATCCTGTTCCTGGTCGACACAAAGAACCTTGGCGAACAGGCCGAGCAGGAGTTCATGGCCTATGTCCCGAACGACGACAACCGTAAGTTCACCGAGCTTTACAACGTCCAGCGCCTAACCTCGCCTTCGATGGCCGGTGACACCCAGGTCGTCATCTCCACCATCCAGCGGATGTATGCCACGCTGAAAGGCGAGGACCTCGATGAAAGCCTCGAGGATGAGAACCCCGCCGAACAGAAATTCCGGCCGTAGACGCCGAAGCCCGTCGTCTACAACCCCAAGCTTCCGCCCGAGACCTTCGATGTCGTGGTGATCGACGAATGCCACCGCTCCATCTACAACCTGTGGCGTCAGGTCATCGAATACTGGGATGCCTTCCTTGTCGGCCTGACCGCGACGCCGGACAACCGCACCTTCGGCTTCTTCAAGAAGAATGTCGTCAGCGAATACACCCACGAGAAAGCCGTCGCCGACAAGGTCAACGTCGGCAACGAGGTCTACATCATCGAGACCAAGGTGACCAAGGGCGGCGGCAAGGTGCAGGCCGAACAACTGGTCGAGAAACGCGAGCGGGCGACCCGAGTAAAGCGGTGGGAAACTCAGGATGTGGACGAAGCCTATGCCGCCACACAGCTCGACCGTTCAGTGGTGGCGCCGGACCAGATCCGGACCGTCATCCGCACCTTCCACGATCAGTGGCCTGACATCTTCCCCGGCCGCAAGGAACTCCCCAAGACCCTGATCTTCGCTAAGACCGACAGCCACGCCGACGACATCATCCAGACTGTCCGCGAGGAGTTTGGAGAGGGCAACGAGTTCTGCCGCAAGATCACCAACGGCGCGAAGAACCCGAAATCCTCGCTCACCTCGTTCCGAAACGAATACTACCCGCGCATCGCCGTCACCGTGGACATGATCGCCACCGGCACCGACGTGAAGCCCCTCGAATGCCTGCTCTTCATGCGCGACGTGAAATCAAAGAACTACTTCGAACAGATGAAGGGCAGGGGCACCCGCGTGGTCAAACCCGATGACCTGAAAAAGGTCTCTCCCTCCGCCACCGCGAAAACCCATTACGTCATCGTCGATGCGGTCGGCGTTACCAAGTCGGTCAAGACCGCCTGTCAATGGCAGGTCAAAAATCCCCAGAATGGGCAAGTTAAAATTCCCCAGTTTGGCGTCCCGGTTGTCAGCGGGATTATAGACTGGCAGCTCCATTTTTGATTTTGGGTGGTCGCCCTCTGCGCTTTGGAGGTGGGGGC
>NZ_JBGFGN010000109.1:0-421 GCF_041224595.1 Donghicola sp. XS_ASV15
TCCGCAGATGCCCTTGATGATCCAATCATCATCTTTGTCTCTCTCAAGTATCCGAAGAAGAAGTGGTGGAGCCTAGGAGGATCGAACTCCTGACCTCCTGAATGCAAATCAGGCGCTCTCCCAGCTGAGCTAAGGCCCCACAATTTTGCACGCAAAATTGGGGGAGTGCGCGGCAGGGACTTCCGAAGGAAGTGCCCGAGAGCGTCACCCGGTGCAATTCTGGGTGCTGGTAACAGTCTACCGTGTTCTACAGTCAGGCTCTCGTGCTCTCCGCTACGCGGAGACACTGTCGCCCGCCGTTCCCACATTCGTGGAAAACGTCGTTGGTGGGTCGAGGAGGACTTGAACCTCCGACCTCACGCTTATCAGGCGTGCGCTCTAACCACCTGAGCTACCGACCCAAGTCTGTCCAGACCGGTCG
>NZ_JBGFGN010000110.1:0-277 GCF_041224595.1 Donghicola sp. XS_ASV15
CCCCCCCCCCCCCCCCCCCCCCCCCCCCCCCCCCCCCCCCCCCCCCCCCCCCCCCCCCCCCCCCCCCCCCCCCCCCCCCCCCCCCCCCCCCCCCCCCCCCCCCCCCCCCCCCCCCCCCCCCCCCCCCCCCCCCCCCGAACCGGCGGTTCCCTAGACGGACAGGGCGCGCTTGCGCGACCTGGCCCAAGGATGCGGGCGGCGTTCGGCTTGACCGAACCCCCCGCCAGTGTGATAGCCGCGCTCGCGCGGGGATCTCGATATTCTCTTGTCGACCAAG
>NZ_JBGFGN010000043.1:0-406 GCF_041224595.1 Donghicola sp. XS_ASV15
GAACGTCTTGGAAAGATCACAAAGCAGGGGGATCGCTACATACGCAAATTGCTGGTCGTGGGCATGACGTCTCGCGCTGTGATGGCGAAACGTTCCCCGCAGAAAGTCGATCTCTGGACAGCCAAGATGGTTACCGACAAGCCCTTCCGGCTGGCGACAGTCGCGATGGCAAACAAGGCAGCCCGGGCCATCTGGGCAATGCTGACCAAGAAACAGGAATACCGGCAACCCGCGTTCTAAGCGCACCGGTTGCCTACGAGATGCAAGACGTTGAAGTGATGATGCGGAATTAAGTCAACCAAAAGCAAGGACACTCCGGGAATGGCAGCGGCCCCTTGAGGTCGATAAGCCGATTGGAACCTCGCTTGCGGAACTCATCAGGGCCAGTGGAGGCAATGCCAAAACA
>NZ_JBGFGN010000115.1:0-6566 GCF_041224595.1 Donghicola sp. XS_ASV15
GAACCTCACAGAATTGGCCTGACGGCCAATGCGCCTTGGACCGGGCTTGCTATATGAGGGCCGCACGCTCCAAGGCGCTCGCCCCAAACTGGCCGACTTTTGCTCCGCCACAATGGCCGAATTTTACTCCGCCGTTGACAGCAGGCGAGGCGACAGGGAAAGCTGTCCAGTTCGAAACCAATGGTGAGACGACTGAGATCGACAAAACACTTATCGAACGGCTTGCTGATCCGCTGACTCATATGTTGCGAAATGCCGTAGACCACGGCCTCGAGGCACCGGATGCCCGTGCGCAAACACAAAAGCCGCCCACTGGAACAGTGACGCTGAGTGCGGCACATCGATCAGGTCATGTGGTGATCGAAGTGGCCGATGACGGTGCGGGACTGAATCGCAACCGCATTTTGGAAAAGGCTGTTCAGAAAGAGTTGGTTCCCGCCGACGCGGTGCTGAGCGACTCTGAGATTGATAACCTTCTGTTTATGCCTGGGTTTTCGACCGCTGATCAGGTCACGAATCTCTCGGGACGCGGTGTCGGGATGGACGTGGTCAAAACCTCGATCACGTCGATCGGTGGGCGGGTCTCGATCACGAGCGAACCCGGGCGCGGCTCTGTTTTCACAATCCTTCTGCCACTCACGCTTGCTGTTCTGGATGGGATCGTGATCTCGGTCGCCAAAGAAACCATGGTTGTGCCCATCGCGAACATCATGGAGACCATTCGCCCAGAGAGCGATGACGTCCTCGAGCTCACCCCGGAAAATTGGGTGCTGAAAGTTCGTGGATCTTATGTGCCGATCATACCACTTGCGCCGCTGCTCGGATTGGGCAGCGCTGCGCCCAATACCGGTCCCTTTATCTTGGTCGAGGCTGAGAATGCGTCGGTCTTTGCCTTTGCAGTGAACGAGATTTATGACCAGAGGCAGATTGTCATCAAAAGTCTGGAGGGAAATTACGGTGCGATCCCAGGGATCTCTGCCGCAACCATCCTAGGCGACGGGCAGATCGCACTCATCCTTGATCCCGACGCGCTCATTGGACTCGTGTCACGTGAAGGCGCGAGCAAACCCCGCTGCGTTCAGGAGGCTTAGTATGACTGAAATGACTGCCGCCAAAGAAAGCCTGTCCGAGTTCGTCTCCTTGACCGCTGGAGGGCAGGGGTTCTGTGTTGACATCCACACCATCCGCGAAATCCGCAGCTGGACCCCTGTGACAATGCTACCGTTTTCAGAGCCATCGGTGCTTGGGGTGATGAACCTCCGCGGGGCCGTGATCCCGATTGTCGATCTTCGAGAACGGTTGGGCCTTGGGCCGACCCCCGAAGGACGCCGGAACGTGATCGTTATTGTGACCGTGTCCAACCGCACAATGGGCCTGTTGGTCGAAGCTGTGTCTGAAATCATTTCGGTATCAAGCGACGCCATACTGCCCAATCCAACTCAATCGGTTGAGACCCAACCTGCGCATATCGTCGGTCTCATCTCGCAAGAAGATCGTATGCTGCGTGTTCTGGATATCACCGGTTTCCTCCCGGCCGATCGGGAGGACGCCGCATGACCGCCCTCGGAGCATCACTGGACGAAAAATCTGAACTGACGGACGCGGTTTTTCGGCGCGTCGCGCGATTGGCCAAGGAAAACTGGGGGCTGAACCTAGAAGACGGGAAGCGGCCCTTGGTGACAGCTCGGCTATGGAAGCGTGTTATCGCCTCAGGTGCTGGCGATTTCCCGTCGTATATTGGCAAGGTTGAAGACGGTGATCAGGTAGAATGCGACCATTTCATCTCTGCTCTTACAACAAACGTAACGCACTTTTTCAGAGAGCAGCACCACTTCGATTTGCTCGAAAGCTCGATTCTGCCACGTTTCCGCGGACGCGGTCCACTAAGGATCTGGTCTGCGGGGTGTTCTTCGGGCCAAGAGCCTTATTCGATTGCGGCTTCTGTACGCGCGGTTCTCGGTGCCTCGGCGGATGCGCGAATTCTGGCAACAGATGTCGATCCCGACATCCTAGAGCGGGCTCAGAAAGCGGTCTATACCAACAGCGAAACGAGTTTTCCAAACCCGGCGCTCGAAGCGAGGGTTTTCGACAAAAAGCACGAGGAACAGCAACGTGCTGTGCGCGCGAACCTCGTCGACCTTATTACGTTCCGCCGCCTGAACCTGATCCAGCCCTGGCCGATATCAGGGCGCTTTGATGTGATCTTCTGCCGAAATGTAGCGATCTACTTCGACAAGCCGACCCAAGCCAACCTTTGGGCGCAGTTTGCGGCGCATCTCAACCCAAACGGCTTTCTGTTTATCGGCCATAGCGAGCGGATCGAAACGCCCGAGGCCATCGGCCTTTGCCCGGCTGGCATCACAACCTATCAAAAACAATGAACGATCGGAAACTGCAATGTCTCTGAAAACTGCCCTCAAAACCATGATCGTCGATGACATGTCGGTCAGCCGCGGTCTGCTGTCCCAATGTCTCGAAGAAATCGGTCTTCAGAACGTCGAGTATGAAAAATCGGGACAAGAGGCGTTTGCGCGCGTCTCAGGAAATCCGGTGCATCTGGTGATCAGCGATTACAACATGCCCGGAATGAATGGTCTCGATTTGCTAGAGCATTTGCGCGCCAACAAGCCCACACAGCAAGTTGGGTTCATTTTGGTGACCGGCACGCCAACACCGGACATCATCGCGCGCGGTCGTGCCTTGGGGTTGAATAACTTGGTTAAGAAACCCTTTACCACCGCCTCGCTGAAAGCGTCGATAGAAGCCGTCGTCGGGCGCCTATGAACAGCGCAACGACCACGGCATGTGCCGCGCTTCTAGAAGAGGCGCTGGGGGCTCTGACCAGATACGAGGCAGAAAGGTCTGCCGAAATCCCAATCAATCCCGCGACTCAGGGCTTTGACCTTGCGGTTCAGATTTTGGCCGACGTGCAGAGAACTTTGCACAGGGCACCTGTGCAATCCATAGATCTGGCACCGGATGCAATCGCACAGATCAAGCTGCAGATGGTCAAAGACCGGATGTGCGGGCGCACCTCGCCCCCCCCAAAAAAATCGATCGAGCTTTTCTAGTTAACACACGGTTCCACGTCAGGAGATTTCCTATGCTCAAACGTTTCACCCAGGCCCGGATCTCTTTGCGCTTACCTGCGCTGATCGTCGGGACACTGATCATGACGGTGATTGTCGCCAGCGAAACATATTATCTGCAGTTCAAACGCGAGGCAGAGCGTGCCGCAAAGCAGACGTCCGAGGTAACGGCTGGCCAAGTGGCACAGAGCCTTGAGACATGGTTTGAAGGTCTTGATTACCAGCTGACAACCCTGTCGGAGAGTCCGAACACGGCTCTTGCGTTGAGACGGTTTAGCGATGCTCTTCAACCCGGATCCAATTCGGATCTGGACGAGATGCGCCAACTGTATTTTGAAAAGAATGACTTTCCTTTAGGAGAATTTAATCGTTTGCAAGATGCAGGCGACGGCAGCCTTTATTCGAGCATTCACTTCAAAGAGCACGGGTATTTCGATGCTCTGGCCCAGCGGTTCAACTACTACGATCTGTTTCTGATCACGCCGGATGGTGACATCGTCTACACCGTCTACAAGGAGTCTGACTTCGGAACGAACCTCGCTTCGGGTACATTTGCCAGCTCTGGCCTAGGCGCGGCTTTCAAAGAAGCCATCAAAGGCTCGGGCACCCAAAATGTGTTTGTCGACTTTGCCCCCTACGCCCCCAGCAATGGCGCGCCTGCGGCCTTTATGGCGAACAAGATTGTCGGATCGGACGGTGAGACCCTTGGCGTTGTCGCGATCCAGCTTCCCCAAGATGGCCCCTATCAGGTGATCTCTGGCGTGACCGGCCTTCAGGAAACTGATGAAGTTTACCTGCTGGGTGCAGATGGCACCGCCCGCACAGTGTCGCGCGTGGCAGACACATTGGACATTCTGTCAAATGCCGCGGGGTCTGTTGGGGGCGATGCCGTCCTAAAAGGAACCGAGGGATATTTCCCGCATGTCACCGGTCTGAGTGGCGCAGACACCATGTTGACGGTCCAAAAGCTCAATGTCTTCGATCAGGCTTGGTATGCGGTTGTCGAGCTGGACTCAGCAGCGCAATTCGACGGCTTGGCGCGCCTGCGTCACACCATGTTCGCCTTTATCGCGCTTGGTTTGCTGGCGTCACTTCTCTTGGGCTGGCTCATGGCACGCTCAATCACCAAACCTCTGGCGCGCTTTGCATCTGCCATGGAAGATGTGGCCCATGATCGGTTTGACGTGGCCATACCGAACGCCGACCGCAAAGACGAACTCGGTGATGTTTCGCGTATTCTCGATGATTTCCGCGTCAAGTTGCACGAAAATAGCGAAGCCGCACGATTGCAGGCGATTGCAGCCGAGGAACAGGAACGCGTTGTGACAGAGATTTCCAATGGCCTGCGACAGCTGTCCAGCGGCGACCTGAGCAACAAGCTTGATGAGCCATTTTCAAATGATTACGAGCAATTGCGCCAGGATTTCAATGCAACAGTTGATACACTCAGCAGCTTGATGTTGTCGATCACAGACAATGCCCATGAAATCCGTAGCCGCGCCGACGAAATCAGTGGCTCGTCCGATGACCTGTCGCGCCGGACCGAAAACCAGGCGGCAACACTCGAAGAGACCGCAGCAGCCTTGGATGAACTGACGTCCAGCGTCCGTTCTGCTGCGGATGGTGCCGCCGAAGTCGAGCGCGTGGTGACCGAGGCGCGCTCGGAAGCTGAACAGAGTGGCAAGGTCGTGAGCGACGCTGTCGATGCGATGTCGCAGATCAAGAAATCCTCTGACGAAATTGCGCAGATTATCAACGTGATTGATGACATCGCCTTCCAGACCAACTTGCTGGCTCTGAATGCCGGTGTCGAAGCTGCCCGTGCAGGAGATGCGGGTCGCGGGTTTGCGGTCGTCGCGTCCGAGGTCAGAGCGCTTGCTCAGCGGTCATCTGATGCTGCAAAACAGATCAAAACCCTGATTGGATCAAGCACAGAGCAAGTTGAAACCGGTGTGGGTCTAGTGGGCCGGGCGGGCGGCGCGCTGACGTCGATCGTTGATCGCGTCGGTCAGATTGCGCAGCTTGTGAGTGGGATTGCTGTTGGCGCCCGTGAACAATCTGCAGGTCTCGGAGAGATCAACGTCGGGGTCTCGCAGTTGGATCAGGTCACACAGCAGAATGCTGCGATGGTACAGGATGCGACCGCCGCTGCCATGACGCTCAAGAGTGAGGCGGCAGGCCTATCGCAGTTGGTTGCTCGGTTCCAGTTGTCCAATGGGTCCGAAGAGCCGCAAGTGGCTCCGCTTACTGCGGTGCCGTTCAAACCCGCGCCGCACACGCCGGAACCCTCGCTGAACCGAGCGACTGGAACGGGATTTGCCGCTGCCGCGAACGGGCCTGCATGGACCGATTTCTAAGGAAGCGCCCATGAGGATCATGATCGCTGACCCAAACTCCGCCAAAGCACGGATCGCAGAAGCGCATATCTGCGCTGATCCGAGGCTACGCATGGCGGGAACATTCAACAATTTGACGGCGTGTTATCACGCCGTCGAACATCGGCCTCCGGCAATTGTGCTCATCGCCCCGCAGTTTGCCCAGGCACTTGAATTCGAAGTTATGCAACACCTGTTCGACGCGCTGTCGGTCCGTTGGGTGCTTTTGGGGACTGCAGAAGACGCAAAGGCCTTGTATCAGAGCCAAACTTTTAAGGATCCTGCTCCGGCTGTTGATCCATCGAAGTCCGCACGGGATTTTTGTTCGGACTTGCTGTCGTCGGCACTCAGGACCAGCAAAAGCGTCGTGGACTTCAGGCACGCACCGCGGTCCGGCACATGGGAGCGGTTGTTCCTGATCGGATCATCTACAGGCGGCGTCGACGCCTTGATGACGGTTTTATCCTATTTGCCAACGGATTGCCCGCCTACATTAATCGTCCAACACACGGGCGAAGGGTTCTCAGCTGGCCTTGCGCGCCTGCTGGACAACAACTGCAAGGCCAACGTCCGCGAAGCAAAGAACGGAGACCTGATCGAACGGGGGACGGTCTTTCTGGCGCCCTCGGGAAAGGCGCATATGAAACTCGACATGTCGCGCGGTCCGCGCTGCCGCCTGATCGAAGGGCCGCCGGTTTCTGGGCATCGGCCCTCGGTCGATGTGCTGTTCCGATCCGCGCTGCACGTGGCCCGCCGCTGCACTGCCACCATTCTGACAGGCATGGGACGCGACGGAGCAGATGGCCTTTGGGAACTGCGACGCAACGGCGCGACCACTATTGGCCAAGACGAGGGAACAAGCATGGTCTACGGGATGCCCAAGGCCGCTTTTGAGAATGGCGCGGTTGAAACGCAACTGCCAATACATAAAATTGGGCCCAGCATGTTGTCCAGCGTGCGAAGGTGTCAACGGCGGAGTAAAATTCGGCCATTGTGGCGGAGCAAAAGTCGGCCAGTTTGGGGCGAGCGCCTTGGAGCGTGCGGCCCTCATATAGCAAGCCCGGTCCAAGGCGCATTGGCCGTCAGGCCAATTCTGTGAGGT
>NZ_JBGFGN010000003.1:0-281 GCF_041224595.1 Donghicola sp. XS_ASV15
CTGGTGGATTACGCCGCTGACGAAACCAATGGTGGCTTTGACGGGGTCACGGTCAATCTTGCGAAGGGATTTGCGATCGATGGTTTCGGGGACAGGGACACGCTGAAATCGATCGAAGATGCGTTCGGAACAATCTACAACGACAAGCTCGTTGGCGACGGCGGTGAGAATTTCCTAGCCGGACTGGAGGGACGAGACACTCTGATCGGAGGCAAAGGGAATGATACCCTGAGCGGCGGCGAAGGGAACGACATCCTAAAAGGCAAGGGCGGCGCAGATGC
>NZ_JBGFGN010000009.1:0-2442 GCF_041224595.1 Donghicola sp. XS_ASV15
ACGATCCACACGCTTCCATACCGACCAAACAGGGCGGCAGCCTCTCAAAGAAGGCAAGCAGCTTCTCCCGCTTTATGGCCCTATTGAAAATGACCCGACCATTCTCCGAAATGCCGTGAACCTGAAAAACATCCTTGGCCAAATCAAGGCCTACTGTCTTAACTGTCATTGAGTGGCTCCTTTCCTAGCAGTCATTGATAGCTGCACTTTGGCACATTCGATGCCGGTGGAGCAGGAGCCACCCACCTCATCCGGTGGGGCCGTCTGCGACGACGGCCCATCCTTTTAGACTTCGATAGGTTCAGAGATCATCAGCGCATCTTCTAGTTCAACGCCAAGGTATCTTGCGGTGCTGTCCACTTTTGTATGTACCAACAATAGTTGGACAGTCCGAAGGTTGCCGGTCTTCTTGTAAATTTGCGTCACCTTGGTTCGCCTCATGGAGTGTGTACCATAGGCACTGGCCTCCAACCCGATGGATGTCACCCAGTCGCGGACTATACGTGCGTACTGACGGGTCGAGATATGAAACCGTCCGTGAAACCGCCCGGGCCACAGGTTTTCAGATCCGACCAAGAGTGACTTCCGTATCCACCGTGCCAAGGTTCCGAAGATGTCCCGATCCGCTGTCAAAAATCAGATACGCTGAAAATCGTTGTCCAAGCACTCTATGACTTCTACTCGTGATGGGTGACGTAGAAGTTTGGCGTATTTGTATTTGAAAACGCCACTGGATAAGTCGACGATCTGGTCCGCGACCCAACCTGGATCCAGCATGGTTGAGGTATCTTCATCGGTGCCAGCCCAGAAAGGAGTGTTGATGTCTGATGGCGCGACAACCAACACTTTCCCCACACCTCTGTCCCTAACGAGAGAGGCCCCAAACATTCCTAGCCCGGACTTTACAGCGCAATAGGCCGGTTCGAGAGCGCGGGGCGTATATTGCGAACTAGATGTTATCAGCATCGTTTTGAGTGGAGTATTGGCTTTGCCCTTAAGCCTTTGAACCAACATCATTGGAGCTAAAAGGCCAATATTGACCATTGTCTGAAGTGCGCTATCGTCAAGGTCGTCAATATGCCCTCTCTGGAGATACCCTGCGGCATAGACCAAGGTGTTTACTGCGGGAAACTCTTCGACAAGACGATCAATGTCACATCCCAACTTGCTGGCTTGGTCCAACACCCCGAAAGCATGGAAGCGTGCGCTAGCCAATCCCGGGTTGTTCCGTCCCGTGATGCAGACTGTGTGCCCCTCGTTAATGTAGTGTTCGGCCAGCTTTTTGCCGACGCCGGAAGACCCGCCAACGATCAATATGTTCTTTTTCAAATGGAAACCCTTGCGTCGATGTTGAATGTAATTTCAGTAACATGGGCCCAACTCCGCCGGAACTGCTCCATTTCACCTCGGGTGCAAACTGGCTTTATCCATTACAACTCTAAGGCCCAGTTTGTCCGCACTGCCGCCCCCCGCCCATCGAAAATGTTCCGCGATCTACGAATGACTGTTTCGGTAAAGGTCCATCGCAGCGTCGCGCCTAACCCGAACGTCAGCTTCGGGCCGGGAACGACGACGCGCAAGGGGCGACCAGGTGCTTACCCCTACTGCGCCGCCGCATGACCGCTTCGAGCCCAATGTGTCCCTTAACCGTAGTGCCGATAGACGAGGTCCGACGGATCAGGCCGCTGTGCTTCGGCATCGAGCGTCGCACCGAGCCGTTCTGCCAACCTGGATGATCTTACATTTTCAGGATCGACGTAGCTCACCAGCGTTTCGATGTGACTGACATCAAGGCTCCATGCTCGCAGGGCGGATGCGGCTTCGAATGCGAAACCGTGTCCTTCGGCAGCGGCGTAAAGCAACCATCCCAGCTCGAACTCCGGAAACAACGGCCCTGAATTAATCCCCACTTGCCCGAGACATTCGCCGCTGGCCGTGTTCTCGATCATGAGCGCACCACACCCGAATAGGTTCCATTGGGCGTGATCGGCGCAGAACATTCCCCAAGCCACAGCAGGGGAGAAGGGACCACCCATGTGGATGGAGCGATCTGACGCCATAAGACTATAGTAGTCACCCCAGTCTCCTGCCCGCATAGGTCGTAGGGTAAGGCGGGGAGTGGTCAGCGTCGGGATCGTGGTCATCTGCAAGCCTTTTTCCCCTGCTTACAAGACCTTCATCACGGATCAATGACTGCAACGTCCGCACTGCCGACCTTGTGGCCCTGGACTATGCTGCGCGGTGCCATGAAGGCCCGGTATGGGGAAGCTGCGCTGCGGCAATGGTGATCCTGGCCAATGACCTCTGTGGGTGGCTCCTGCATTGCAAGTGTTTTCTGGTGATTTCTGCGGTCATTTTCGTCAGTACCGTCGTCTGTCCGGCCTGTTTATGTTTTGGCATTGCCTCCACTGGCCCTGATGAGTTCCGCAAGCGAGGTTCCAA
>NZ_JBGFGN010000020.1:0-445 GCF_041224595.1 Donghicola sp. XS_ASV15
TTCCGAAACAGCCCAAGCCCACGACGCGCTCGACATGGACGCCACTGAAGAAACCGACGCAGATCCCTTCGCAGCATTCAGCGCAGACGATGACCCGTTTGCTGCCCTTGGGGGCGCGGAGGAGGAGCAAGGTCACGACACTCTCCCCTCGGCGACAGAAGACACCCCCATAGAAGCCGAGGTGGCCGTCGAGGGCAAACCCGACGCAGACCCCTTAGCCGCCACCGAAGAGGAAGACCCCTTCGCGGCGCTTGCTGACGTGGAAGAGCCAGACGCAGATTTGTCCTCCCCGGAAGACACTGAGACTCCCAAAGATCAGATGGCATCCGAAGACGAAGCACCAAAGGCCTCTGAAGACGCGAGCGCAGGCACCGCCGTCCCAAGCCCCTTCGAGGCCCTCGAAGGCTTGGACAATGACGACGCGCCCGCTTCGGAGCATGTGGTC
>NZ_JBGFGN010000047.1:0-2549 GCF_041224595.1 Donghicola sp. XS_ASV15
CCACCCGATCTGCCCGTTGCAAGCCCGCACCCTCTGGGTGATCCATAAAACGCGCCCCTCGCAGCCTTCAACACCATGTTTTATATAGGAAATATAATGGTCAGGACAGCGAAATCAGCGCCTTACTTGGGAAATGTGGGATTCACGAACCCCCGAGACATTGGAATATGCGCCGCTAACTGTGGTCATCTAAGCTCTCCTGGGTGCAGCGTTACTGGCCCATCTTGACCGTGCGCGCCATCAAGGTACGCAGGGTCGAGACGACCTCGAGGGTGTTTTGGTATTGGCGGCTGGCTTCAGTCATCTCGACCATCTCTTCGTCGACGTTGACCGCTGCCTCGTAGACAAAGCCATCGTCGTTCGCGAGCGGATGATCAGGGCGGAAAACTTTGGCCGGTTCACGGTCCAGCGAAACGATGTCTGCCACGCTGGTGGTCGACAGACCGCTCTCTTGCGCATCGTTGGCATAGTCGATTTCAAACACAGGACGGATCGCGCGGAACGCCCCTTCTTGCGTTGTCGAAACAGATCCAGCGTTTGCGATGTTCGAGGCGATCGTGTTCAAACGCGTCATCTGCGAGGACATTGATCGCGCCGCGACATCATAGACGTTGTTAATCGAAGACATAATTATTCTCCACGGATCGCTTGGTTCAGGCCAGAGATCTTGCGGTTCAGCAACGTCAGCGTGGCTTGATACCGTTGGGTGTTTTCCGAGAATTCCATTTGCTCGACCGCCATTTCGACGGTGTTGCCATCCAATGCGGGGTTCAGGTTCTGGCGATACACCAGCCCTTGGTTGATCCCACCGCCTACGGAAAAGTGCTGGTCGTCGCTGGCACGCAAGTTGCCTACGCCCTGTGCACGGTCCAAAGCGCTGGCAAAGTCGATATCCCGTGCCTTGAACCCCGGCGTCGCAGCGTTCGCGATGTTCGAAGCAAGAACATTGTTGCGGCGTTCACGCAGCACCAGTGCATCTGCGTGCAGGCTGATATGGTCGCGTATACCCGTCATTCCGGTCCTCGTTGACTTTCTTCCTAAAAAGTTCGGCGTTTGGGCCGTTCTGGTCTGGGAATTGCAAGTGCCATGCCAAACCGGAGCAATGCGGCAGGAGCACACACATGACCTCGGCCAAATCTGAAAATTCAGGATCTAAAACCACACGCCGTGTGAAACCGACGCGCAAAATCCTCGACAAGATGCGCGGCGTGGAACCGCTCGCCGGAGCCGAAGTGCTGGCCGACCTCTATGAAGAGGAAAAGGATCCGACCCGCCGCAACCTTCTGATGCAGGCCCGTCTGAAGTTGTTGCAGGATGCGCTCAAGGGCGAGAAGCCTGCGCCCAAGCCCAAGCGCAAGAAGGCCGCCAAACCCAAGCCGGAACCCGAAGTGGTCGAAGAGCCGGTGGTCATCCCAGAGCCAGAACCTGCACCGCCCCCAAAGAAAGCGCCAAAGCTCGATATGATGGATCTGAGCGATCCTTCGGTCTTTGACGTATTTGGCGATCTGGATGCTGACGACGACGAGGAAGAAACGCCTCCACCAGCCACACCCGAGCCCACACCGCCCGCGCTTGAAGAGACCGCGCCCGATCCTTTTGCGATGCTGTCGGATATTGGCGACGACACCTCCGCGTCCGACGACCCGTTTGCCGCGTTCGGAGAGGATGGCGGCGAAGATCCCTTTGCCGCATTCGAAGATACGCCATCAAAAACAGAAAAACCCGATGCGCCGGCAGATGATCCTTTTGCAGCATTCAAAGATGAAGACGAAGACGATCCCTTCGCCGCTTTTGACGACGAAGATACTGCCACGCCTGCGACACCCCAAACCGCCCCTGCGGCGACCTTAGATGACGACCCCTTTGCAGCATTCAGCGAAGACGATGACCCGTTTGCTCCCTTCGACAGCGCGGCCGACCCGGCAGAGGACCTTCCTGACCTTGACGCGCTTAAGGCGCTCGAGACCGAGGCCGCCTCTGCTCCGGTGGAAGACGATGACCCGTTTGCTGCCCTTGAGGGCGCGGAGGAGGAGCAAGGTCGCGACAGCCTCCCATCGGCGACAGATGACATCCCCATAGAGGCCGTGGCGGCCGTCGAGGCCACACCCGACGCAGACCCCTTCGCCGCCCTCGAAGAGGAAGGCCCCTTCGCGGCGCTTGCCGAAGCCGAAGAGCCGGACGCAGAACTGTCCGCCCCGGAAGACGCAGAGGCTCCCAAAGATCAGATGGCATCCGAAGACGAAGCACCAAAGGCCTCTGAAGACGCGAGCGCAGGCACCGCCGTCCCAAGCCCCTTCGAGGCCCTCGAAGGCTTGGACAATGACGACGCGCCCGCTTCGGAGCATGTGGTCTCAGACGATCCGGACGTGCGTCTGCTCGACGCTGAAGCTACGGGCGGAGAAAACACCCCAGCCCCAGGGGAAACCGACAAGGAGACTGTGGCAGAAGAGCCAGCGCAGGACACCCTCGAGGCCACGCCCGCGGATCCCTTTGCCGCCCTCGCCGATCTCGGAGAGCCAGACACGCAGGAGGCTACCGGCGCAGACGAC